>NZ_JAMYMF010000001.1:0-428886 GCF_040318415.1 Mesorhizobium sp. M1163
GAGCTACGAAAATCCAGGCCATCCAGCGTTCACGATGGGACATTGTGTCATTTCCCGATAGAGAGGGGCGGGGGGGCGGGGGGCCCCCCCCCCCCCCGCCGGCCAGGGGTTTGGCTGCCAGCATTCGCAGATGCTCGACCACTGGTTCCGCGGCACGCCCGGCCTCAAGGTCGCGGTGACCAGCAATGCACGCACGACCTATGGCCTGCTGCGGTCGGCGATCGAAGATCCGGATCCGGTGGTGGTGCTCGAACCGCGTGTGCTTTACGCCGAGCGCGAGGAATACGAATTCGACCGCAACTACCGCATTCCGCTCGGCCAGGCCGAGATCGCGCGGCCCGGCACCGACGTGACGCTCGTCACCTGCGGCGCGATGCGGCGGGTGGCGCTCGCGGCAGCGGAAACCAGCCACGCCAATATCGAGGTCGTCGACCTTCTGACGCTGTGGCCATGGGACCGCCGGAGTGTTGCCGAATCGGTTGCGCGCACAGGCCGCCTAGTGACACTCGAGGAGGCGCCGGCCGGCAGCGGCTGGGGCGGCGATGTCGTCTCGTCGATCGCCATCGAAGCGTTCGGCCGGCTGAAGGCGCCGCCGCATCGTATCACTCTTCCCGAAGCGCCCGTACCTTATAGCGGCGCGCTGGAAGCCCGTTTCCTGCCGAGCCCGGCCTATGTGGCAGAGCAGATCGCGACGCTTGTCTCGACCAACAAGCCACCCGTGCCGTGGTGGAGGAACGCAGCATGACGCTCTCCAATTCGAATGTGCCGATCGTGCGGCGCGAGGCCTTGAAGAGCAGGCTGGAGCAGCTCACACGCATGGTCGAGATCCGCGCGGTCGAGGAGCGCATCCAGAAACTCTTCGCCGAAGGGCACGTCCGCGGCAGCACACATCTTGCCAGCGGACAGGAGGCTGTCTCCGTCGGCATCGCGCGTTCGATCGATCCCGACGACATCGTCACCTGCACCTATCGCGGCCATGGCCATGCATTGGCGCTCGGCGTGTCGCCAACGGCGGTTATCGGCGAGATCTGCGGCCGCGTCATCGGTTGTGCCGGTGGCCTCGGCGGTTCCATGCATCTGGTCGAGCCAGAGGTCGGGCTGCTGCCGACCGCCGCCATTGTCGGCGCCGGCCTGCCGATCGCCTGCGGCGCGGCGATGGCGGCACGCGCCCGCGGCAAGGACCGCATCGCCGTATCCATTTTCGGCGACGGCTCGGCCAATATCGGCGCCTTCCACGAGTCGCTCAATTTCGCGGCGATCCGCAAGCTGCCGGTGGTCTTCGTCTGCGAGAACAATCTCTACGGCGAATACACCCGTATCCAGCTGTCGACCCCGGTCGAGGACATCGCCATACGTGCAGCGAGCTACAATATGCCGGGCGTCGTCGCCGACGGGCAGGATGTCGACAAGGTGGCGGAGGCGATGGCGACCGCCGTCGCCCGCGCCCGCCGCGGCGAAGGGCCGACACTGATCGAAATGAAGACCTATCGCTATTCCGGCCATTCACGTTCGGACCCGGCGACCTATCGGCCGGCCGGCGAGCTCGATGCCTGGCTGAAGCGTGACCCGATCGACATCCTGGCAGAGCGGCTGGCCGGCGAAAAAATATTGGCGCCGGGCGGTCTCGACCAGCTTAAGGCCGACATAAGCGATGCCGTGGAGCGGGCGACAATGGAGGTGCTGGACTCACCGGCGCCGGATCTCGGCGAAATCCTGGCGCATGTCGGCGCCCATTCGGCTGGAGGGGACCAGAGATGGAATTTCTGGTCGAAATAGAGGTAAATTTCCCGCCCGACGGCGACCCCCTGCAAAAGGCGGAGCTGATCGCGGCAGAAGGCCGTCGCGCCAAGGAACTGGCCGCGGCTGGCATCGTGCGCCGGCTGTGGCGTCAGCCGGGCCGATGGGCGAATTTCGGCATCTGGGAGGCGCCGGACGCGACCGCGCTGCATGAGGCGATCGCGTCGCTGCCGTTCTACCCCTGGCTGAAGGTGGTGGTGCGGCCGCTGGCAGCGCATCCTTCTGATCCGGGCCGAAGCTGACGAAGGTTCAGCAGCGTGATCACGTCTCCCCCCGCAACAGGCATCGACGGTCCGTTCTACGAGGATCTCCGCATCGGCGACCGCTTCGACGGAGCGCCGGTGATGCGGCTGAGCGATGGCCTTGCCGCTGCCCACCATGCAATCGTCGGCGGCAGGCTGAGGCTGGCCTTCGATGCGGCACTGTCGGCATCCGTGACCGGACTAAAGCAGCCTTTTGCCGCGCCGGCGCTGGTCTGGGACGTGGCGATCGGCCAGTCGACGCTGGTGACGCAGCGGGCGATCGCCAACCTCTTCTACCGCGGTCTGATCTTTCGCCGGGCGCCGGCGATCGGCGACAGTTTGAAGACCGTCACCACCATCATCGGGCTGCGGTCCGCCGCCGCCAGGCCGGGGCGTGCGTCGCGCGGCCTGGTCACCATGCGGATCGCCACCAGCGATCAGGAGGACCGACCGGTACTCGATTTCTGCCGGTGCGCGCTACTACCGGCCAGACAGGCAGGGGATGGTGCCGCGCAGGGCGAAACCGATCCGCCGCGATCCGAGTTCACGGGAGCGCCGGCGGCGATCGGCGGATGGAACCTCGACGCTTACCGCAAGGCGGTGCCTGGCCCGCATTTCAACGATCTCAGCGCCGGCACCATCCATCGCCTTGCCGGCGGCGATGTGGTGAGCAGCGCGCCGGAGCTGGCGCGGCTGACGATGAACCTGGCGACGATCCACCATGACCGCACCCAGACGGGGCAGCGCCTCGTCTATGGCGGCCATACGATCGGGCTGGCAGCGGCACAGTTGACCCGTGCACTGCCGTCGCTGGTCACCTTTTTGGGCTGGCAGGACTGCGATCATCTGGGGCCGGTGCACGAGGGCGACACGCTGCACTCCGAAATCGGCATCGGGCACTGCGAGCCTCTGCCCGGCGGCGGTGGGCTGGTGCATTTGCGCTCACTGGTGCGGGCGACCGCTTCCGATGGCGGGATTTCCGACGTGCTCGACTGGCGATCAGTGGGGCTGTTCGCATGAGCGGCGGCATTCTCGCCGGCCTTAGCATCGTCGAGGGCTCGGCCTTCGTGGCGGCACCGCTCGGCGGCATGACGCTGGCACAATTGGGGGCCGACGTGATCCGCTACGACCAGATCGGCGGTGGGCTCGACCATGGCCGGTGGCCAGTGGCGGACAACGGCCAGAGCCTGTTCTGGGCCGGCATGAACAAGGGCAAGCGTTCGATCCAGATCAACCTGCAGTCGCCCGAAGGGCAGGACGTCGTGGCCAGTCTGATCGCGAGACCGGGGCCGGGCAACGGCATCTTCCTGACCAATTTTGCGGCGCGCGGCGCCCTCTCCTACGAGGCCCTGAAGCACCGGCGCAACGACGTCATCATGATCGCGCTGACCGGCAACAATGATGGAACCAGCGAGGTCGACTATACCGTCAACGCGGCAACCGGCTTTGCCGAAATCACCGGCGCGCGCGGCGCCACGGAGCCTACCAATAGCGTGCTGCCGGCCTGGGACATCGCGATGGGCGAGATGGCGGCGGTGGGCGTGCTTGCCGCCGACCGCCACCGCAGCCGCACCGGCAACGGGTCATTGGTGAAACTGGCGCTATCGGACGTAGCGCTGGCCATGACCGGCAATCTCGGTCGGCTGGCGCAGGCCGAACTTGGAGGCAGTGCCGAAAAGGACGGCAACTATCTCTATGGTGCGTTCGGGCGGGATTTCCTCACCGCCGACGACCGCCGCGTCATGGTGATGGCGCTGACCGGCCGGCAATGGGCCGTACTGCTGCAGGCGACCGGGCTGGACACGGCAAAGCTCGCGGCAACAAGCGGCGCCGACCTCGACAGCGAAGGCGGGCGTTATGCGGCGCGCGAGGCGATCGCCGCCCTACTGGCGCCGTGGTTTTCGGCACGGAGCTTCGCCGACGTGCGGCGCATCTTCACGGCATCCGGCGTCTCGTGGGGGCCTTACCAGACATTCCGGCAATTATTGGTCGAGGATCCGCGCTGCTCGACGGACAACCCGATGTTCGCAAAGGTCGATCACCCCGGTCTCGGATCGCTGCTGACGCCGACTTCGCCACTGGATTTCTCCTCGGTGGAACGGCTTCCTGCAGTCCGCGCGCCCGTACTTGGCGAGCACACCGACGAGATCCTGACCGAACTGGGGTTGAGCGACGGCGAGATCGGAAGCCTGCACGACCGCGGCATCGTCGCCGGTCCGGCGACGGCTTGAGCCGCGAAGGCTTTAGCGCAATTCCAGGAAAGGTGTGAAACGGTTTTCCGTCCGGAATTGCGTAGAAACAAAGAGATAGAGCGGTTCGGCGTTTCCGTGAAACGATGAACCGCTTTAGCGAGGCGGCGGCGCCACGGATTCGCGGTAAACCAGCTTCGGCGGGATATCGATGACGACATCCTGCGGTTCGCGCCCCTGGATCATGGCTTCGAGCTCGACTACGGCGCGCGCGCCCATTTCGGCGAGCGGGGTAATGATGGCGGTCAGCGGCGGCGCGGTAAAGATGGCGTCCTCGCCGTCGAGCGTGACCACCGAAAGATCGTCCGGCACGCGCACGCCGCGCACACGGGCCGCCGCCAGCGCACCGATGCCGACCAGCATGTTGAAGGCGAAGACGCCGGTCGGGCGTTGCGCCTCATCGAGCAGCCTGTGCAAGGCATCGTAGCCACCGCGGCGCGAGACCGGGCCGGCGATTTCGACGACGGCCGGCAGGCCGGCAGCCTGGCAGACTTCGACGAAGCCATGGCGCCGGCGTCGCGAGGTGTCGAGTTCGGGCAACGCGCCGATGAAGCCGAGGCGCCGATGGCCGGCCTCGATCAGGGTCTGCGCGGCAAGCCGTCCCGAAGCCTGGTCGTCGACGGTGACGCTGCGGCCGATGCTGGAACGGCGGTTGACGAAGACGTGCGGCACCGGATTGTTCTCGATGGCAGCGATCATCTCGCTGGTTTCGGCGCTGACGGCGATGATCAGCCCGTCGATGCGGCGTTCGCTGACCAACCGCATATAGGCGGCGGCGGAGGTGCGCTCGTCCGCAACCTCGGCAATGAGCATGACGTAGCCGGACCGTTCGGCCTGGCGCATCGCACCATGCACCGTCTCGGCATAGATTGGATTGGTGAGGTCGGGCAGCAGAATGCCGAGTGCGCCGGTGCGCTGGGTGCGCAGGTTGCGAGCAAGCGCATGTGGGCGATAGTTGACCCGGCTTGCCTCGTCGATGATTGCTTGGCGCGTCTGCGGCCGCACGCTGATGCCGCCGTCGTTGAGCACCTTGGAAACGGTGGAAACGTCGACGCCGACAGTGCGGGCAATGTCCTTCAGCGTGGCGCGCCCCGGCGGGCTGATTGGCTTCAAAGGCTTCAGCCCTTTCCGTACATGGCGAGCAGTTGCGCGTCGGGCGCATAGCGGTAGCAGCGCGAGGTCAAGCCGCCATCGACGGCCAGCGACTGGCCGGTGACGAACGAGGCCTCGGACGAAATCAGCCACGAGACGGCGGCCGCGATCTCCTCCGGCTCGCCGATGCGCTCGAGCGGATGCTGAATCGACATTTCCTTTTCAGCCACCGCGCTGTCGGGGCTGTCGCGGATCACGCGTTGCACCAGCGCCGTACGGACGGCGCCGGGCGCGACCGCATTGGCGCGGATGCCGATCGGCCCGTATTCGACCGCGATATAGCGGGTCAGCGCATCGATGCCGGCCTTGGCCACATCATAGGCCGCCCACATGTTGAAGGCCGAGCGGCCATGCACCGAGGAGACATTGACGATCGAACCGGTCGCCCGGTCTCGAACCCACGTCCGGATGGCTTCGGACGAGCCCCAGAAATGCGACATCAGGTTGACGGCGAACAAACGCTCGACCTCGGGCTCATTGGGTTCATGCAGATTGCCCATCAAGGCGATGCCGACATTGTTGACCCATCCGCGCAACGGCGCGAGTTGTTCCGCCGCCTCGCGGGCGGCTTTCAGCACCGAGCGGTCGGATGCGTCGCCGCACACCGCATGATGGCCGTTGCCAAGCGTCTTGCCAAGCGCCTCGGCTGCCGCCCGGTCAAGTTCGAGGCCGACGACATTCCAGCCGTCGGCGGCCAATCGGATCGCTATGGCGCGTCCTATGCCGTCGCCCGCACCTGTCACGACAACGCTTCCCAGGCTCATCGACGACCTCCCTGTCGGTTCGGGCTTCGGATGCGCTGGAAGGCCGCCATTCAGTCGCCTGGCACATTGTTGTTTGCCAGCGTGTAGAGGCCGTGCGCGACAGCTGTCAAGCGCCTGCGCCCGAGACAATTTTCACCCATAGAGCACGGCATCGATAACACGACGTGTTTGTTCAAGCAATCGTTTGAGCGATCATTAAGCAATCGATTGACTATTTAGATCGCCGGATGCAATCTGCCGTCCGGACCGATGCAGTCCCGTCGGCAGAACAAAGAAGAAACTGGGGAGTGAGACATGAGCGGAAAAGAGCAGACGGATCACCCGCGGCCCGGCGAAAACGCCGCCGTGGATACAGGCGGCCTGACGCGCCGCGACCTGATGCAGCGCGCCGGCATGCTGGGCCTGGCAACGGCGTTTGGAGGACTTGGCGGCACCGTGCCGCTCTACGCCGCCGGTTTCGACATGAAGAAGTTCGCCGGCACCAAAATCAACATCCTGATGACCGGCGATGAGAACGACCATCGCGCGCTCGCCGACATGCTGCCGAAATTCGTCGAGGAGACCGGCATGGAACTGGAGATCACCTCGCCGGCACTCGGCGCGCTGATCGAAAAGACATTGCAGAACCTCAAGGCAGACAAATCCTCGTTCGAATTGATCGAGTATCTTGGGTTCCTGACGACCCAGCAGGTCGGCGGCGGCTATTACGAGCAGCTCAACGCCTATATCGACGATCCCGCAAAAACGCCGCCGGACTGGGATTTCGCCGATCTCATCCCGGCGGCGATGAAGAATGTCGGCATTTTCGACATGGCCTCCGGCACAGTTGGCAAAGGCAAGGACGTCTACGGCATACCCGGCCTGCATTCCGGGTCGGTCATCTATTTCTATCGCAAGGACCTGTTCGACGCGGCAGGCCTGCAGCCGGCCAAGACCTGGGACGAGTTCAAGGCTGCCGCCGAGAAGCTCAACACCGACGACGTGGCCGGTTGCTCCTTCATCGGCGCCAACGATTTCTCGCTCGCCGCGGTCGACTGGTACACTCGCTTCATCACCACTGGCGGCGTGCTGATGACCGGCAGCGCCAAGGAGAAGAATTTTAAGCCGCAGGTCAATTCCAAGGAAGGCATCGGCGCCTTGCAGATGCTGATCGACCTGCTGCCGTATGCGCCGAAGAATGTGACCAAATACGGCTTTGCCGAAAACGTCGACGGCTTCTCCACCGGCAAGATCGCGCAGATGATCTTCTGGTCTACAATTGCCGGGCCGATCCTGAACAGCGAGAATTCCATGGTCGCCGAGACCACCGCGACCACCCCGGTTCCTTCCGGCGACGGCAAGTCGCCGCGGGCAATCCAAGGCGGCTGGGGGGTCGGCATCCCGAAGAATATCGACCCGGCGAAGAAGGACGCCGCCTGGCTGGCGCTGACCTGGATCACCAGCAAGGCGGTGAACCGCTATTCCATCGAGAAATACAACATCGATGCGAACCGCACCTCGGCTTTCACAGATCCCGAGCTGGTGGCGAAGTTCCCCTACCTCAAGGACGCGCTGACGGCGATCGAGACGGCCGACACCATACCGACGTCGCTGATCCCGGAATTCTTTCAACTCAACGATGTCATGAACGTCGAGTTCAACGCGGCGCTGATCGGCACGCAAGATGCCAAGACTGCCTGTGAAAAAGTGCAGACCCAGTGGGAGGCGATCTTGCGGAAGGCAGGCCACCTTGCCTGATCGGTGCCCGCGCGGATCGCTGTGGATGTGATTTTCGATGAGCCTTGCGACAACCGCCGCCACCCAGACGAAATTCGTCTTCGGCACACGTGACGAGCCGGGGAGAGCCGTGTGGCTGCTCCTCGGCCCGTGCCTGCTTTACCTGATCGTCTTCAGCATTTATCCGCTGTTCCACAGCCTGCGCCTGTCGCTTACAGATTTGACCGCCGCGACCGGCACCGGCAATTTCGTCGGCCTCGCCAATTACCGTGCCCTGCTGGTCGATCCGCTGTTTTGGAACGCCGCCATGAACAGCGCCATCATGGTGTTTTTCTCGGTTTCCATCCAGGTCGTGCTCGGCGTCGCACTGGCGATGTTCTTCAACCTGCAGCTGAAGGGCGGCTGGATCGTGCGCGGCATCCTGTTGCTGCCGATGCTGATGACGCCGATCATCGTCGGGGTGATGTGGCGCGCCCTGCTCAATCCGGACTGGGGGCTGGTCAACTGGGCGATAAAGCAGATCGGACTGACGCCACCCGACTGGCTGGGCTCGGTCGGCATGTCGATGGTGACGGTGATCCTCGTCGACTGCTGGCAATGGACGCCATTCGTCTTCATCATCGTCTTTGCGCGCCTGCAGGCGCTGTCGCAGGACGTCTTCGAAGCCGCCCAGGTCGACGGCGCCGGCCCATTCGTCACCTTCCGGCGCATCACGCTGCCGATGCTGGCGCCGGCCATCGTCTTCGCCGCCGTGTTCCGCGCCGTCGATGCTTTCCGTTCGTTCGACCTGATCTACGGGCTGAGCTATGGCGGGCCAGCGCGCAGCACGACGACGCTGTCCTTTTTCTCGTTCCAGAACGGCTTCCAGTTCCAGAATTACGGCTATGCCGCGGCGGTGGCCTACATGATGCTTCTGATCCTCGCCGTCGGCACGACAGTGATGCTCAGATACGTCCAGATCCGGCCCGGGAACTCGCGATGAAGATCCGCCCGGGCCGGGTCATCGCCTACCTCTTCCTCATTGTGCTCGGCATCTTCGGCGCCGCGCCCTTCCTCTATCTGGCGGTGCTGTCTACCAAGAAGCGCATCGAGATCCTGGCGCAGGTGCCACCGACGCTCAACCTCAACTGGACGCAGATCGTCAAGAACTACAATGAGGTGCTGTTCAGCCAGGGGATGCTGGCCTTCACCCTCAACTCCATCATCGTGGTCGGCATCGCAACCGCAGCCGCGATGCTGATCGGCACGCCGGCGGCCTATGCGTTTTCAAGGCTGCGCTTCAAGCGTAGCGAGCAGCTGGCAAGCACCATCCTGTCGATGCGCTTCATGCCGCCGATCGCGGTCGCCATTCCGCTGTTTCTGATGGTCAAGACGGCCGGCCTGCAGGACAGTTATCCGGGCCTGATCCTGCCCTATATCGCCTTTTCGCTGCCGCTCGTGGTGTGGATCATGATCGGCTTCTTCGACGAAATCCCGAGCGAGATCGATGAAGCGGCGATGATCGACGGCTGCACGCGCGTCGGTGTGCTGTGGCACGTCATGCTGCCGATCGTGCGGCCGGGCCTGGTGACGGCAGCGCTGTTCGGCGCGCTGTTCATCTGGAACGAGTTCCTGGTCGCACTCTACGTCATCGACAGCCGTGCCTTCCAGACCATATCGCTGGGTGCCGCGACCCTGGTCAGCGCGCAGCGACCGATCGACTGGAACATCGCCGCGACGGTCGGCGTCGTCACCGTCATCCCGATCCTCCTCTTCTCGCTTTTCGTCCAGCGCTACATCGTGCGCGGACTAACCGCAGGGGCCGTGAAATGAAGAACGGTCTTTCGCCGGAACTGGTGACGGACAATCTCGGATGGCCGGAAGGGCCGACCGTGATGCCGGACGGCAGCCTGGTCTTCGTCGAAAGCTACCGCAGCCAGCTGACCATTGTCGGCAAGGACGACAAGGCAAGGCAATTCGCCTATGTCACAGGCGCGCCGAACTCCTGCGTGCTTGGCTCCGACGGCGCGCTCTATGTCTGCCAGAACGGCGGCACCGTCGGTCCGTGGCGCGCGCCTGAGATGACCGTGCCATCGATCCAGCGGGTGCGGCCGGGCGCCGGGCCGGAAATTCTGGTGACCGAGGTCGAGGGCGTCAAACTCAATGGCCCGAACGATCTGGTCTTTGCGCCGGATGGTACGCTGGTCTGGACCGACCCCGGCACCTATAATCCCGCCAGTCCCGACCCGAGCTACATTTTTGCGCTGGCGCCGGACGGCAAGGCGACAATCAAGGTGGCCTTCCCAGAACCGGTGTTTCCGAACGGCATCGTCGTCGAGGCCGACGGCTCGATCGTCTGGGACGAATCTTACACCGGCCGTGTCAGGCGACTGAAGGGCGACGGCAGCATCGAGGATCTCGGCCGCATACCGGGGGATAACCCGATCCTCGACGGCATGACGATCGCCGCCGACGGTTCGCTGCTGGTCACGGATCTGGTCGGCGGCGGCATCCATGTCGTCGCCCGCGACGGCGCCATCAAGGGCTTCATCAAGTGCGGCGGCGCGCCGACCAATCTCGCCTTCGATGGCGAGACGCTGTGGGTGACCGACGCCAGCGTGCTGGCATCGAGCGACAAACCGTCCTATGCCGGGCGCCTGTGGCGGCTGAAAGTGCCGGGCGGCGGCGCCCCGACCTACAAAGGCACGATCAAAATGGCAGCGGAGGCGGGCGCATGAGCCCGCGCGAACCGTTTCCCGGACTTTCCTATCAAGGCAAGGTCGCCTTCATCACCGGCGGCGGCTCGGGCATAGGCCGCGAGACGGCGCTGACACTGGCCGATCTCGGCGCCGATGTCGCCATCCTCGACTGGACCGCGGGCGCTGCTGCAGACACCGCCAGGCAGGTCAAGCACATCGGTCGGAAAGCGATCGCCTTCGAAGGCGATGCCGGTCATGAGAAGACCGTCGCCGATGCCTTTGCGGCGACGCGCAAGCAGCTTGGCGAAATCGATGTCGCCGTGGCCTGTGCCGGCGTGCTCGGCGTCGGCGGGCCGGTGTTCGAGACCTCGGTCGAGGATTTCGAGCAGGTGATGGGCGTCAACGTGCGAGGCTCATTCCTGGTGGTGCGCGAGGCGGCCAAGGGCATGCGCAAGCAAAAGAGCGGCGCCATCGTGCTGCTCTCCAGCCTCGATGGGCTGCAGGCCGAGCACGGCATGTTCTCCTACTGCGTGTCGAAGGGAGCGCTGCTCAACCTTGCCCACGCGGCGGCGCTCGACCTGGCGCGGGACCGGGTCACGGTCAATTGCGTCTGCCCGAGCGTGACCCATACGCCGCTGCTGGCCGGACGGCTGGCAGCGCTGCCGAATGGTGACGAGATCCTCGCCTCCTACGCCGAGCGGCATCCGCTCGGCCGGGTGCTGACACCGCGTGACATCGCAGCGGCGATTGCGTTCGTCGCCTCGCCCATAGCCAATGGCATTACAGGCGCTGCCATTCCGGTCGATGCAGGCATCGGTGCCACATGGGACAATTTTCGCGACCCGGCCTGGATCAAGGGCTGATCTTGACATCCGGAATCTGAGGTCTTCGGTATCAAACGGGCCCGCAGCGCCCACGACAAGGGACGTCATGGTCGTTTGGAGTAGATGGGCGCCGGGAGCAATCCGGCCGACGCAGTCCAGGAATCGCCTGCCTGAAAAATATCACGCAAACTGATGCAATCTGATGGTAGGGCTGATGGCGCCTGCGGATGCGCCAACTACCACTGGCAGATGAAGGCTTGCCATCGATCGAAAAAGGGGATGCTCTGATGCACCCAGGTCGACGCTGGCAGAATACGATCACGGTTTTTGCCGCGCACGGTTTTCGTCGCGATCGTCGTGGGAGGAGGAGTTCGGTTCAAATGGGAGGAAATCAAATGCTGACGAGGCTAAGACTGCTTGTACTTGGCTTGGTGGTGGCGCTGGCCATTCCGGCCGCGGCACAGGCCAAGACATTCTACTGGATTTCGCATGGCGGCCCGGCCGATCCGGTCTGGACCTACTTCCTTGCCGGCGCCAAGCAATGGGCGACGGACACCGGCAATACCGTCAACACCTCGTTCCACAATGGTGACGTGGCGTCGCAGCAGGAAGCCGTTCGCGCCGCAATCGCCGCCAAGGCCGACGGCATCACCACCACCAGCCCCGATCCGGGCAGCCTTGTCGAGATCGTCAAGGAAGCGCGGGCGGCGAACATCCCGATCATCAACTTCAACACGCCCGACCCGAAGGCGGATTTCAACGCCTATGTCGGCGGCGACAACGTCACCTTCGGCAAGCATTGGGCGCAGTATCTGGTCGACAAGGGCCTGGTGAAGAAGGGCGACTTCGTCTGGATGCCGGTCGAAATTCCCGGCGCCACCTATGGCGTCCAGGAAGAGGAAGGCATCAAGAGCGTCTTCGAGCCGCTCGGCATCACTTATGAAATCACCGAAGCGACGCTCGACCAGGCCGAAGTGATCAACCGCATGGTCGATTACCTCACCGCCAACAGGGCCAAGGTCAAGGCGGTCATCGGTCTCGGCGACCTTGTCACCGGTTCGATCAAGCGAGTGTTCGACCAGGTCGGCGTCAAGCCGGGCGAAATCCCGGTTGTCGGCTGGGGCAACTCGCTCGATACCACCCAGGAAGTGCTGAACGGCTACGTCAATGCCGGCCAGTGGCAGGATCCGCAGGCGACCAGCTACGTCGCGCTCTCGCTCGCCAACATGGCGGCGAGCGGCATTCCGCCCGGCTTCGACGTGATCACCGGCGCGCTGTACGAGAAGGACACCGCGGCAGTCTACGACAAGATCCTGTCCGGCAAATAAATCCGCGATCGAGTTGGTCACGGTCGCTCCGGCGGCCGTGACTGTCTCATCATTCCGCCGAAGCCGGTTGCCGTCTCGGCCAGTTCCAATCCTATCGCGGGTCCAAGGTGGAAAATCGTTCCCTTATCCAACGCTCGATCGCGCGGCCAGAGTTCGGGCCTTTCGTGCTGCTTGTCGTCGAGATTGCCGTGTTCTGGGGCATCAATCACGACTTCCTGTCGCCGCAGAACATCTCGAACACGCTGGCCTTCACGGTCGAACTCGGGCTGATCGCGCTGGCGATGACACTGCTGATGACATCGGGCGAATTCGACCTCTCGGTCGGCTCGGTGTTCGGCTTCTCGCCGGTCCTGATGTGGACGCTGTTCAACAGCGGTCTCACCTCGCTCGAAGCCGCCTTCGCCGTTGCCCTGGTGGTTGCCGCCTTCATCGGGCTGGTCAATGGCTGGTTCGTGACGCAGCTCAAGATCCCGTCCTTCCTGGTGACGCTGGGCATGCTGCTGGTGGTGCGCGGCACCGCTTTGTTCGTCACCAACGGGTTTCCGCAGCGGACCTGGAGCGCCGAGGGCAGCTGGCTTGCGGAAGCCCTGGTCGGCGATTTCTTCATCGGGCCGTTCCGTATCTATATGTCGCTGTTCTGGTTCATCGCGGCCGCCGTCGCGCTCGGCTACGTGCTGACGCAGAGCCGGACCGGCAACTGGATCCAGGCGGCCGGCGGCAACCCGAGTGCCGCAAGGGCGCGCGGCGTCAATGTCAGCGGCGTCAAGATCGGCCTATTCATCCTGTCGTCGATCCTGGCCTCGCTTGCCGGCGTCATCAGCTCGCTGCGCACCTCGGCGGCCAACCCCAACAGCGGCACCGGCTACGAGCTCGAAGTCATCGCCATGGTGGTGATCGGCGGTACGGCGCTGACCGGCGGGCGCGGCACCATCATCGGCACAGTGCTCGGTATCCTGATCCTGCGCGTGATGCGCAACGGCATCGTGCTGATCGGTGTGCCGGGCCTTGCCTACAACATCTTCATCGGCGCTATCATCCTCGGCATGATGGCGCTCCACTCCTGGCTGGAACGCCGGCATCAGGCAGGGACTTGAGACGATGGTCGAGCCGCTGATCCGCATGACGAACATCCGCAAGTCCTATGGCCGCGTTCAGGCGCTGGTTGATGCCAATTTCCATGTCAACGAAAGGGAGATCGTCGGACTGCTCGGCGACAATGGCGCCGGCAAGTCGACGCTGATCAAGGTGCTGTCGGGCGCGGTCCCGCTGACCAGCGGCGACATCTTCATCCGCGGCAAGAGGGTAAATTTGCGCAGCACCAGCGACGCCATCGCCCACGGCATCGAGACGATCTACCAGGACTCGGCGCTGGTGACGCAACTGTCGATCGCCCGCAACCTGTTCCTTGGACGCGAGCCGATCAAGCCGCCGCGTTTCCTCAACCGCATGGACCAGGAGGCGATGAACGTGGTTGCCCGCGACCTGCTCAAGCAGGTCGGCATCTCGAAGAACATTCCGCCGACGACGCCGATCGGCTCGCTCTCCGGCGGCGAGCGGCAGGCGGTGGCGATTGCACGCGCCATGCATTTCGACAGCGACCTCATCATCCTCGACGAGCCGACCAACAATCTCGGCGTCGCCGAAACGCAAGGCGTTCTAAGCTTCGTGCGCAGCGCCCGCGATTCCGGCCATTCCTGCATCTTCATCGCCCACAACATCCACCACGTCTTCCAGGTGGTCGACCGCATCGTCGTCATGCGCCGCGGCAAGGTGGTCGCCGACGATATCGACCCGAAGAAGACCAGCGTCGCCGAAGTCGAACGCGTCATCACCGGCATGTCGGACAAGGAGATCCACGACGCGCTGGTCGAGCGCACAAAGCGGCACGACTGACCGCCGGCTGACCGCCGAGGCACTGGATCGCATCGCCACATGGTTGCGAGATGAAAGCCACCGTTTCGGATATTGCCAGGAGCTGCGGCCTGTCGACCGCGACGGTCGACCGTGTGCTCAACAACCGGCCGGGGGCGAGTGCCGCCAACCGGCAGCGCGTAATGGAGGCGGCCAAGCAGCTCGGCTATCTGCCGGTTGTCGACCAGGTCGCGTTGCCCTCGCGGCCGGCGCATCTCGAATTCTTCCTGCCGATCGGCAGCAATGCCTTCATGGCCGATCTGGCCAGGCACATCGAGGATTATGCGGCGCGCCTGCCGCTGGTCGCCTCCTGCCGCATCCATAAGCTCACCGGCATTTCGCCGAGCGCCTTACAGACAGCCGTCGAAAACCTCTCCCTCAAGGCGAACGGGGTCGGCGTCATTGCCGTCGATCATCCAAGGACGCGCAACATCTTGCGCGAGATCGTCGAGGCCGGCATCCGCCTAGTCACGCTGGTGTCCGACGTTCCGGGCGCGCCCCGCTCGGCCTATGTCGGTATCGACAACCGGGTGGCGGGCCGCACCGCGGCGCTGCTGATGGGACGGTTCCTCGGCGGCCGCAAAGGCTATCTGGCGATGGTGGTCGGCTCACGTTCCTATCGCGGCCACGAGGAACGCGAAATGGGCTTTCGCTCCGTGCTCGGCGAGGAGTTCCCCAATCTGACCGTCACCAGTGCCGTCGAGATCAACGACGAGCCGGAGGTCAGTTACACCGCGACCATGAAGGCGCTGCACAACGAGCCGGAGCTGCTCGGCATCTACTGTATCGGCGCCGGACGATCAGGCGTGGCGAAAGCGTTGCTCGAAGCCAGACCGCAGAAAAAGCCGGTGTTCATCTGCCATGATCTGACGCGCGAAACGCGCGGCTATCTCGTCGACGATCTGCTCGACGTCGTCATCGACCAGAATGCCAGGCTGATCGCCGAACAGTCGGTCATTCGCCTGCTCGGCTCGATCGCCTCGTCGGCGCCCTATCTGACGCGGAAATTCATCGAGCCGCGCCTGATCTTCAAGGAAAATGTCCCGGTGCAGTGATGCCGCGCGAGGGCGGTGTTCGCTCGGCCTCGATCGTTAAATTCGGTTGATACCGCAAATCTGCACATCAGCTATGCAACTTTTGTGGTTGCCGAATCATTGGGCAACCAGTAAGCCCATAAGCGTCGGCCATCTACTCCTCCCAGATGCGATGCCGACGTTGAATTCGGTGCACCTCCTCCCGCACCGCATTCGAAAATCAAGCCCGCTGCCACCTCCTCCCGGCAGCGGGCTTTTTTCGTTCCGGCTCTGAGGTATCGGCCAAGGCTGGGGCCATGACTATCACCTGGACGAGTATCGATCCGCGAATCGATGGGCCTTCGCTGAGATCGCCACGGCATTTCCGGGCGGAATCCTGTCACACTTGTCACTCTCACCAATTCGCTGCCGGCCCTATCTTGCCCTCACAACCAACAAGCAATACGCCGCGCAAGGAATGGCGCGGCGGCAGACGGAGAAGTGTGGTGACGACACATCCGAATGGGACGAAAGAGCGCTCGGCGGCGCGGCTCGTAACCAACGAGCTGTCAATGGTTTCGCCGCTTGCGAGACTATCTGGCCCTGAAAGAAGTGATCAGGCCTTCCGCCATGCGGACGAACTGCGCGCTCGGGCCTTCGGCGCCGACGCTTTGCAGGCTGACACGGGCGCCCTCGAGCAGAAGCGACAGCGTGTCGGCGAGAAGTTCGGCCTGGCCGATGCCGGCATCGCGACACAGCGAGACCAGCCGCTCGCGCTGCGCTTCCTTGAGTTCCTTGATCACTTGCCTTGCCGGATGATCGGTCTCGCTCAGCTCGATGGCGGCGTTGGCCATGTCGCAACCGCGACGATCCGACATCAGGCAATCGGCCGCCATCCGGACCCAGGCGTGCAGTTGCGCCAGTTTGTCGCCCGGATTCTCGGCCTCGAACTTTTCCCACATCGCGTTGGCGCTGCAGGCGGTCGCCCGCAGACATTCGATGATCAGGTCGTCCTTGGACTCGAAATGCCGGTAGAGCGTCATCTTGTTGGTACCGGCGGCCTCGGTGATGGCGTCGATGCCGACGCCGCGAATGCCATGCTTGTGAAACATGTCCCGTGCCGTCTCCAGGATCCTGTCCCGGGGGCGAACACGCTCCACAACACCGTCTGTCATCAAAACCTCCGTGATTGCGTTTCCCGAAATTCCCTCGGTGCACCTCTTGACTAGGGTGTTACCGGTCTGTAACGTTAGAGATGTTACTTACCTGTAACACCCGCATTGCATCATGTCAAACTCGCAAGTGCCGGCCATCAGCCCCGCCCAATCGGCAAGGGGGACGAACCGCACCTTACGGCCTCGGCCGGCGAGCAAGGGAACACCCGATCCGCGGCCTGCCGCGGATCGCCAAAAACCAGGAGCCGCTTCGATGTCGCAGCGCAATGATCTGACGATCGATGAAGTCGTGAAGGATCCGATGATCCGCATGCTGATGAAGGCCGACCGCGTCGACCCGCGGTCTTTCGAGGCGATGCTGCGTGCGCTGGCGGACGAGCAGGCCGAGCGCCGCAACGCGCCGCGTCGCCCGCTGCAAGATTTCGGCTTTCTCGAAGATTCCGGCTCAAGGCGCAGCCGGCGACTGTCCAGGGTGGCCAGGGCCTTTGGCCGGGCCAGAGCATCGGGCGAGGCGTGCATCTCATGGTAAGCTTCTTCATTCATCGTCCGATCTTTGCGTCGGCGATCGCCATCATCATGGTGCTCGCCGGGGGCATTTGTTATTTTCTGCTGCCCGTCTCGCAGTTTCCCGACATCACGCCGCCCCAGGTCGTGGTCAGCGCCCACTACCCGGGCGCCAGCGCGCAGGTTGTCGCCGACACGGTGACGACGCCGCTCGAACAGCAGATCAACGGCGTTCAGGGCATGACCTATATGTCGTCGTCGAGCTCCAATGACGGCTCCTCGACGATCACCATCACTTTCGAGGTCGGCTATTCCCTGAGCACCGCCGCCGTCGACGTCCAGAACCGCGTTTCGCAGGCGGCTTCCTCGTTGCCGGCCATCGTCAACCAGGGCGGCGTGACGATCAAGAAACAGAACCCGAACTTCGTCCTGATCGTCGACCTCACCTCCCCGGACGGCTCCGTCAACCCGGTCACTTTGAGCAATCTCGCCTACCTGCAGGTGGTCGATCCGCTGAAGCGCCTGCCTGGCGTCGGCGACGTGCAGATCTTCGGCGAGCGGCGCTATTCGATGCGCGTTTGGCTCGATCCCGACAAGCTCGCCAATCTCGGCATCACCGCCGTCGACGTGCAGAACGCCGTCGCCGAGCAGAACGTCCAGGTGGCGGCCGGCAAGATCGGGCAATCGCCGGCTCCGGCCGGCACCGCTTTCGAGATGCAGGTCAACGCCGTCGGCAGGCTGAGCGACCCCAAGGAGTTCGGCGACATCGTCGTGCGGGCCAATACCGCCAACGGCTCGTTGGTGCGGCTCCGCGACGTTGCGCGCATCGAGCTCGGCGCGCTGCAATATTCGTCGTCGGCCTTCTTCGGCAAGGACCCGACGGTGGTGCTCGCGGTCTACCAGATGCCGGGCTCCAACGCGCTCGATCTGCAGCAGCGCGTCAAGGACAAGATGCAGGAGCTGTCGGCCCGCTTCCCGAAGGGGGTCAGCTATGCCATGCATTACGATACGACACGTTTCGTATCGGCGTCTATGCATGACGTGCTGATCACGCTCGGCGAGGCGCTGGTCCTGGTCGTCGCGGTGGTGTTCATCTTCCTGCAAAGCTGGCGCACCACGATCATCCCGACGATCGCGATTCCGGTGTCGCTGGTGTCGACATTAGTCGTCATGTACATGTTCGGCTTCTCCCTGAACATGCTCAGCCTGCTCGGCATGGTGCTGGCGATCGGCCTCGTCGTCGACGACGCGATCGTCGTCGTCGAGAATGTCGAACGCCAGCTCGAGGCCGGCCTCAAACCGCTGGCTGCCACGCGTACGGCGATGGCCGAGGTCACCGGACCGATCATCGCCACGACCGCCGTGCTGATGGCCGTGTTTGTGCCGGTTGCCTTCATCCCCGGCGTTTCCGGCCGGCTCTACAACCAGTTTGCCCTGACGGTCGCGATCTCCTTCGGCATCTCGGCCTTTGTCTCGCTCACGCTTACTCCGGCGCTCAGCGCGGCGTTCCTGCGCCACCGGCCTGAAACGCAGTTCGTGCTGTTCCGCTGGTTCAACATGGGCTTCGAACGGCTGTCGCATGCGTATGCGAATGGCGTGCGCATTCTCATCCGTCTGCGCTGGATCATGCTTGGCCTGTTCGCGGCCGGACTTGTCGCGACCTACTTCGTCTGGCAGCGCCTGCCCTCGACCTTCCTTCCGGTCGAAGACCAGGGCTACTTCTTCGTCGTTATCCAGCTCCCCGACGGGGCCTCGCTGGAACGCACCGATGCAGTGGCGCAAAAGGCACGCGATATCCTGCAGAACACGCCCGGCGTCGACATTGTCGGCTCGATCAGCGGCTTGAACTTCCTGACCAGTGCCGCGCAGTCGAACTCGGCGGTCGAATTCGCCATCCTGAAGCCATGGGACGAACGCGGCCCCGACCAGAGCGCCTCGAAGCTCGTCGCCGACGTGCGCAACAAGCTGCTGCAAATTCCGGAGGCTTTTGCGCTGAGCTTCGACCCGCCTTCGATCCCGGGCATCGGCACCACCGGTGGCTTCGAGTTCCAGGTCGAGGATCTGACCGGCCGCGGCAGCGTGGCGCTCAACGATGCGACGCAAGCTGTGATTGCCGAGGCGCGCAAGCAGCCGGAGCTCAACCCACAGCAATTGTTCTCGTCGTTCTCGACCTCGACGCCGCAGTTCAACTACGATCTCGATCGCGCCAAGGCAAAGCTGCTCGGGCTCAACCTGCCGGACGTCTTCAACACGCTGCAGATCTATCTCGGCTCGCTTTATGTGAACGACTTCAACCTGTTTGGCCGCACCTTCCGGGTGACGATCCAGGCCGACAAAGACTCTCGAGCCGGTCCGGCCGACATTTCGCGGCTCTATGTCCGCAATGCGTCGGGTGGCATGGTGCCGCTGAGCACGCTGGGCAAGCTTGTGCCCATCGTCGGCCCCGAGACCGTGCCGCACTACAACAACAATGCGTCGGCCCTGATCAATGGCGGCGCCGCCCCCGGCTTTTCGTCCGGCCAGGCGGTGGCGGCAATGGAACGTGCCGCTGCCACGGCGTTGCCGAGAGATTTCGGCTACGAATGGACCGGCATCACCTATCAGGAGCTCAAGGCGGGATCGATCGCATCCGTCGTCTTCGGCCTCGCCATCGTCTTCGTTTTCCTCATCCTTGCCGCGCAATATGAGAGCTGGGCGATGCCGTTCATGGTGCTGCTGGCGGTGCCGCTCGCATTGTTCGGTGCGTTCGTCGTGCTGTGGCTGCGCGGCATGCAGATCGACGTCTACTCGCAGATCGGCTTCGTCATGCTGATCGGACTGGCGGCCAAGAACGCGATTCTGATCGTCGAGTTTGCCCGGCGCCGGCGCGAAGAAGGCCTCAGCATCGTCGACGCCGCGATGGAAGCGGCGCGGCTGCGGCTGCGGCCGATCCTGATGACCGCCTTCGCCTTCATCCTCGGCGTGCTGCCGCTGATGTTCGCCACAGGTGCGGGTGCCGCAAGCCGGCAGTCGATCGGCACCACCGTCTTTGGCGGCATGGTCGCAGCGACCATCCTGTCGCTGGTGTTCGTGCCGGTCTTCTATGCGGTGATCGAGCAGCTGCGCGAGCGCCGCAGCGAGAGCGAACCGGTCTCCGAAACGACTGAACAACCAACCGCCGAACCCGCCTTCGAGCCATTGGCCGAAGCGGCTGAATAGGACTG
This sequence comes from Mesorhizobium sp. M1163, assembly GCF_040318415.1. Taxonomy (NCBI): domain Bacteria; kingdom Pseudomonadati; phylum Pseudomonadota; class Alphaproteobacteria; order Hyphomicrobiales; family Phyllobacteriaceae; genus Mesorhizobium; species Mesorhizobium sp. M1163. The sequence continues at coordinate 20,557 of NZ_JAMYMF010000001.1, forward strand.
GAGAATCGATCATGCGTAAATGGAAAATCGCGCTGGGAACGGCCGTCGCCCTTGGGGCGATTTCGATAGCGAGCGTTCACTTGCTCGACATGGGCAGTCTCAGCCTCAACGCCGGCACGGCCGGGGCGGCGACACCCAAGCCGGAAGCCTTTGTCATGCCGGTGCCGGTGGTGAGCGTCGTCAAGAAGACGATCCCGATCTATCTCGACTACGCCGCCCGGGTAGAGCCGATCCGCAGCATTACGCTGCAGGCGCGCGTGCCGGGCTATCTGCAGGAGCAGGTCGCCACCGACGGCGGCGATGTTGCAAAGGGCGACCTTCTCTACAAGATCGCCCCGGAGGATTTCCAGGCTGCCCTCGAGCAGGCGAAGGCGCTTATCCAGCGCGACACGGCAACACTCGACTATGCGCGCTCCAATCTCGGGCGCGGCAGCGAGCTCGCCAAGAGCGGCTATCTCGCCAAGGACGTGTTCGACCAGCGCACCAGCACCTTGCGCGAGGCTCAGGCCTCGCTCGCCGTGAACCAGGCCGCCTTGCGGACCGCCGAGCTCAATTTGAGCTATACCGAAATCCGTGCTCCATTCGCGGGACGCATCGGACGCAGCCAGGCTTCCGTCGGAACGCTGGTCAGCGTTGCCGGCACGGTGCTCAACTCGCTGGTGCAGCTCGATCCGATCTACGTCACCTTCAATCCGAGCGAAACGGACCTGACCCAGATCGAGGAAGCTCGGGCCGCGGGACCGATCAGTGTCGACGTCCTGCTTCCCGGTGAAACCGAACCGCGCCAGAAGGGCGATCTTACCTTCATGGACAACACGATCGATCGCTCGACCGGCACGATCACGGCACGGGCGACGGTCGGCAACGGCAAGTTCACCCTGCTGCCCGGCCAGTATGTCCGCGTCCGGCTGCACGTCAAAGAGCAGCCCGATGCGCTGATGGTACCGCAGACGGCACTCGGCTCAGGCCAGCTCGGCAAATACCTCTATGTCGTCGGCAAGGACAACACCGTCGACCAGCGCATCGTTTCGCTCGGACCGACCAATGGCGATCAGGTGGCCATCTTGAGCGGCGTAGCCGAAGGCGACCAGGTGATCACCGGCAATCTGCAGAAGATCGGTCCGGGAATGCCGGTCTCGCCGCTACCCCAGAAACCGGCCACCTGATAACCCCCATCAGGTCCGGTCCCGCGGCGCCTTCGGCTCCCACGCCGAGGGCGCCGTTTTTGCTGAGCAGGGTCGGCAAGATCGGCCTCATCGACACACTCGACCTTGCCAGGAGCCATGAAGGCGCAAGTAGAGCGCGCCGTGACGTACCCGTCTGCCGCAAGCAGCTGGCCAGCGGAGAACCTGTATCCGCAATCACCTCTTGTTAGATTGTCGACAATTTGCTGTGTTGCTTTTGGTCTCCTGGAGCAGCCGGATGGCAACGCTGGATTTCAGTCCGATCGCGGATACGACACGCCGGGCCGAGATCGTGGCGCTGCTCCGGCGCGCGATCCTGACCGGCCAGCTGGAACCGGGGCAGAAGCTCAACGAACTTAGGATTTCCGAGCAGATGCGGGTGAGCCGTGCGCCGCTGCGCGAGGCGATGCGCGAACTGGTGCAGGAAGGCATCCTGACCAGCATCCCCTACGCCGGAACCTTCGTCATCGAGGTGACCGCCAAGGACATCGACGATGCCTATTCGCTCAACAAGGTGCTGGACGAATTCGCCATCGAGCGGACCTGGCCGCTTCGCGACCAGCGCTTCTTCGACGAGATAGACCGGCGGCATGCGGCGGTGAAGCAGGCGACGCGCGAGCTGGACACGACGCGACAGATCGAAACGGCGCTGCAACTGCATGGCCTGATCCACGAATGGGCCGACAATTCGGTGTTGCTGGAAACCTGGCAGCGGCTGGCCAGCCGGCTGCAGATGTATTTTGCGCTGCACCAGCGGGCGCGCAACGAGCCGGTGCCTGCCGAAGACGCTCACGAAAGCTATGTGCAGTTGCTCAAGGGCAGCGACATGCGCGCTGCACAGCGCCACGCCAAGGAGCATATCGATTTGGATTTCGAGGAACTGCTCGCCTATGCGCGCGAGTTGGAAGAGCGTGGCTCAAAGGGCGCCGGCGCGGATCGTGCCGGCCTAACGCGCAATCGGCCCAAAGGCGGCTGAGCCCGACAAGTTTGGCGGTCATCCCGGAACACAGACAACGGACAGAAGACGTGCAGATCAAAACCATCAAAGCCTACCATGTCGTGCAGCCCTTTGTGGACGGACCTTACCGGATGTCGAAGGGGCGCGTCGCCGATGCGTTCGACGCTGTGATCGTCGCCGTCACCGCCGATAGCGGGCTCACCGGCTGGGGCGAGATGGCGCCGCTCGGCAATTTTTACTCGCCGGCGTTCGCCGCCGGCACGCGCGCCGGCGTCGTCGAGATCGCGCCGCATCTCATGGGCCATGACCCACGCGGGCTTGCCGGCATCAACAGGCTCATGGATACGGTGTTCAAGGGCCATCCCTACGTCAAGTCGGCGCTCGACATGGCATGCTCGGATCTCGCGGCGCGCGCCGCCGACGTGCCGCTGGTTACGTTGCTTGGCGGACGCGAGAGCGAGACGGCCGAACTCTACAAGGTCGTCACCCATGGCACGGTCGACGCGATGGCTGCACTTGCCAAGCGCATCGTCAAAGACGGCTTTCATCGACTGCAGGTCAAGGTCGGCGGCAACGTCCATGACGACATCGAACGCGTCACAGCCGTCGCCGCCGCGGTGCCGAAGGGCACCGTCATCTTCTGCGACGCCAATGCCGGCTGGACGCCTTACCAGGCACGCCAGTTCGTGGATGCGACGCGCACCATCGACTACACGTTCGAACAGCCCTGCACGACGATCGACGAATGCATGTCGGTGCGCCGCTCGCTTGACAAACCGATGGTGCTCGACGAATCCGTCGCCTCGCTGGACGACATGCTCGACATCCACCGCAAGGGCGCTGCCGACGGGCTGACGCTGAAGATCTCGCGGCTCGGAGGAGTGACCAAAACGCGCCAAATCCGCGACCTCGCCGTCGATCTCGGCTTCATGATCACCGTCGAGGACACTGGCGGCGCCGAGATCGACACATCGGCCATGGCGCATCTGTCGCTGTCGACGCCCGAGGAGCGCCGGCTGCACGCCATCGCCTTCCACGAATGGGTGACGGTGCGCACCGCATCCAATATGCCGCCGGTCTCGGGCAGCCGCATGGGCATTCCGGACGGGCCGGGACTTGGCATCGATGTCGTTCCCGACCTGCTCGGCGCGCCCTTCTTCGAGATCGGCAGCTGAGGTAGAGACCGCGCCACCTCAAGGCAACGTCGAGCAACCCGCATCGGTCGGCGCCGTCCGGCTACCTGCAGAGGTCGTGCCCTGACCGGCAGCTGACCCCAAGCGATCGGCCATTCCAGAGCGGGAATGTCCCAATTGCAGGTTGAAATATTTTTCATTTGGAAATAGGAATGTTCAAAACGTTGATTTGGACGCTGCGGCGCGTCAAGAACTGGAGGAAGCGACATGTCCCATCCGCAATTTGCAGCGGAACTTCTGCAGCGCGCTGAACAGCAGGGGCCGATCACCATCGGGCTTGCCGGCGCCGGTCAGATGGGCACCGACATCGTCGTCCAGGTGGCACTGATGCCGGGCATGCGGATCGGCGCTATTTCCGAGGTCAGGCCGCAGGCAGCGATCGACGCGGCGCTGCTCGCTGGCCACGACCGTTCCGACATCGTCCAGGCCGGCAATGCGGCGGCGATCGACCGCGCCATCGAGGCCGGCAAGATTGCGGTGACCGAAGATTTGCACGCGCTGGCGGCGGCCGGCCGGATCGACGTCATCATCGACGCGACGGGCAATCCCAATATCGGCACGCTGTTCGCGCTGGAAGTGATGAAGAACGGCAAGCACATCGTCATGCTCAATGTCGAGGCCGACATCACGATCGGCCGCTTCCTCAAGGACGAGGCACGCAAGGCCGGCGTCGTCTATACCGGTGCCGCCGGCGACGAGCCGGCCTGCACGCTGGAGATCATCGGCTTTGCCAAAAGCCTCGGCTTCAACATCATCGCCGCCGGCAAGGGCAAGAACAATCCGCTGAAGATCGACGCCATGCCGGCCGATTACGAGAAAGAAGCGGCCGAGCGCAACATGAATGCGCGCATGCTGGTCGAATTCGTCGACGGCTCGAAGACGGCCATCGAAATGGTGGCGATCGCCAATGCCACCGGCCTGGTGCCCGACGTGCCGGGCATGCACGGCCCAACCGCAACGCTGGAGGAGCTCGCCAGCGTGCTCTGCCCGCGCGAGGATGGCGGCGTGCTGCATCGCAAGGGCGTGGTCGATTATTCGATCGGCAAGGGCGTGGCGCCCGGCGTGTTCTGCATCATCGAGACCCAGCATCCGCGCGTGCTGGAGCGCATGATCGACCTCAAGGTCGGCAAAGGCCCCTATTTCACGATCTTCCGGCCCTATCATCTGACCAGCCTGGAAGTGCCGCTGTCGGCGGCGCGCGCCGTCGTCTACAAACGGGCCGACATGGAGCCGCTCGACCGTCCGGTCGCCGAGGCGGTGGCGGTTGCCAAGAGCGATCTTGGCGTCGGCCAGTCGCTCGGCATGATCGGCGAGAACGACTATCGCGGCTTCGCCATGACATGGGAAGATGCACGCGCCCGGGGCGCGCTGCCGCTCGGCCTTGCCGAACGGGCCAAGGTGGTCAAGCCGCTCAAGATCGGCGATTTCCTGACCTATGAAAATTGTGTACCCGACGATTCGATGGTGATAACCCAGATCCGCCGTCGTCTCGATCAGTCAGACGGACGGTTCGCTACCAACGCGGCTTGACCCCGCGGATCTCCGCCTGATGGACGATATCGTAATCGGGATCGACGCCTCGACCACGGCCGTGAAGGCGATTGCCTTCACCCGCGACGGCGAGGAGCTGTTCCAGGCGCGCGAGACTTATCCGCTTTCAAATCCGAAGCCCAGCCATTTCGAGCAGGACGCCGAACATTGGTGGACGGCGCTGCTTGGCGCATTGAAGCAGGTCACTGAGGCGGTCGGCGCTTTCCGCGTGGCGGCGATCTCCATTGCCCACCAGCGCGAGACCTTCACGCTGGTCGACAGCGCCGGCAAATCACTTATTCCGGCGATCCTGTGGCTGGACGAACGCGCCCGGCCGCAGGTTATCAGGCTTTCGGCCGAACTCGGCCGCGAGGCGATCCGCGACTGGAGCGGCAAGCCGCCGGACCCGACGCCGGCGCTCTACGCCATCGCCTGGCTTGCCGAACACCAGCCTCAGGTGCTTCACCAGGCAGCGGCACTGGTCGACGTGCACGGTTTCTTCGTCCAGCGGCTGACCGGGCGATTGGTCACCAGCACCGCAAGTGCGGATCCGCTCGGGCTCCTCGACGTCGAGAGAGGTACCTGGCATCCCCGCCTCGTTGCGGCCGCCGGACTGCAGATGGAGCAATTGCCCGACCTGGTCGCGCCGGGCGCAATTTGCGGCGGGCTTTCCGCAACCGCGGCGCAACTGACCGGCCTGAGGGCCGGCACGCCGGTCGTTGCCGGCGCTGGGGACGGCCAGGCGATGGGCCTCGGCATGGGCGTCTACGGCGAAGGCAAGAGCTATCTCTCGCTCGGCTCCGGCGTGGTCAGCGGCTGCTATTCCGGCAAGGTGAAAACCTCGGACGCCTTTCGCACGCTGGTCTCGCCGACCGGTTCCGGTTTCATGCTGGAGACAGTGCTGCGTTCGGGCATGCAACTGGTCGACTGGATTGTCCGCACGACCGGTTCGCCGTCGGCGGCAGCACTGGAGAAAGCGGCGCTGGAGGTTGCCGCTGGCAGCGAGGGCCTGCTCGTCATGCCCTATTGGGCCGGCGTCATGAGCCCCTATTGGGATGGTGCCGCGCGTGGCGCCATTGTCGGCCTGTCGCTCGACCACCGGCCGGAGCATCTTTTCCGCGCTGTCCTGGAAGGCATCGCCTTCGAGCAGGCCGTTGCCACCGAGGCCATGGAAGCCCAGGCCGGCGGACAGGCGGCGATGATTGCCGCCGGCGGCGGCACCAATTGCGTACTCCTCATGCAGATCATGGCAAGCGTGCTCGAGCGGCCGATCTCGGTTTCGCCGGTCAACGAAGCCGCCGCACTCGGCGCCGCCATGCTGGCGGCCGCCGCGGTCGGCTGGTTTGCCTCGCCGGAAGCCGCCGCAAAGGCAATGGCTGCCGCTCCCACCATGCATGTCGACCCGGTCGATGGACTTGTTGCCGGCTATCGCGGCCGCAAGGCAATCTACCGCGATCTCTATCAAGCGACGCGCGATATCCACGTGCGGCTGAGTGCTCTCAACGCGACTAGCGGTTGAGCAGCCCCTTTGCCGCATCCTCGTCGGTGATCAGAACCGATACCTTGGTGTTGGCGAGTGCTGCCCGCATGATGGCAATCTTTTCCTGCCCTCCCGACACCAGGATGATGCTCGGGATACCCGACAGATCCTGCAGCGGATAGGCACAGACGCGGCGGTTCACCTCGTGGTCGACCGGGCGGCCCTCGGCGTCGATGAAATGACACAGAATATCGCCGACGGCGCCGGCCGCCTGCAGTTCCTCGAGTTCGCTTGGCTTGATGAAGCCGTAATTGGCGATCGGGCTGTCGTTGGAAAACGAGCCGACGCTGAGCACGGCAATGTTTGCCCGGCGTGCACGGAAGACAACGTCCTGAACGCTGCGCTGGCTCATGAACGCGTCGCGCTGTTCCGGCCGGTCGGCATAGACCGGCACCGGCAGCAGGAAGCACTCCGCACCGATCTTCTCGGCGAAATCCCAGGCGCTTTCTGTCGGGTTGAGCGGCTGTGCATGGGTCAGGCCGCCAAGCATCGAAACCACCGTGGTCCTGGCGATAGGCCGCCTTGGCAACTCATTGATGGCGAATTTCAGCGTCCGCCCCCAGCCCAGCGCAATGACATCGCCGGCATTCACATGGTCGGCCAGATAGGCGGCGGCGGCGTGGCCGATCATCAGCGGTGCGTTGCTTCGGTCGGCAGCCGACGGCACCACAACAGCCTGGCTGAGCCCGAACCTCTGCTTGAGGCTTTCCTCCAAAACCACGCATTCGACGACGCTGTCGCGGATGCGAAACTGGACGACACCCTCTTCGCGGGCGGCGGAGAGAATGCGATGTACCTTGATGCGGCCGACGCCGAGAATTTCGGAAATCCGCTCCTGTGTAAGACCCTCGACATAATAGTGCCAGGCGGCGCGGGCCTTGAGTTCGGCGTCGGGAAAGCGCGAGGCTCTTTCGTTCTCTACGATCGTCATCTGTTTGCCTTGCCGCAGCCGCCGGCTCTGCTCATGATATTCCAATCCGGCGACTTCGAAATGCCAAGATTTCCGAGACCTTGCGTAAGGCAAACCGGCGGACAGCGCAAACCGTCGTCGAATGAAACGGCAGGCCTTGACAATTTTCCGACGAACAGTTTAGCTGAACAAAATTGCATGTTAAAGATAAATTGTTCACATGGAGGGGCCTAGTGAACAAAGTGGCCCGGTGATGCAGCGCCGGATTGCTGTGGAGGAGACGAAGTGGCTGTGAGCAACGACGCAAGCGAGTTGAAAGCAGGCTCTGGTACGCAGGCCACGACGGGCGCAAAGTTTTCGGCTGTCTTTGCCGGAACCATGGGCCCGCTGATCGGGCTGGTCCTGCTGTGCCTGGCGCTCTCGCTGACCACCGATACGTTCCTGACCATCCGCAACATCCTCAACGTGCTCGACCAGGTTACCGTACTCGGCATCATGGCGATCGGCATGACGCTGGTCATCCTGATCGGCGGCATCGACCTGTCCGTTGGCTCGGTGCTGGCGCTGGCTTCCATGGTGATGGGCTTCGTCGCCCATCCGGACTATCTCAATCTCGGCCTGCCGGCCGGCATCGCCGCAGCCCTCGTCGTCGCCGGCCTTTGCGGGCTGGTTTCGGGCCTGCTGGTGACGGTCACCAAGCTGCCGCCCTTCATCGCCACGCTGGCCATGATGTCGGTGGCGCGCGGTCTCGCCAATATGATCACCGACGGCTCGCAGATCGTCGGCTTTCCCGACTGGTTCACCAGCCTGTCGATCATCCGCCATTTCGGCTTCCTGTCGGTCACCGTCGGGCTGATGATCGTGCTTGCCGTCATTTTCGCGATCTTCCTGAATTATCGCGCCACCGGCCGCAGCCTCTACGCAATCGGCGGCAGCGCCGAAGTCGCCCGGCTGTCCGGCATACCGGTCAAGTCGCTGACAAACTGGGTCTATACGATCTGCGCCGTGCTGGCCGGTCTCGCCGGCATCGTGCTTGCCGCCCGGCTCGATTCCGTCCAGCCGAGCTCCGGCCTTGGCTACGAGCTCGACACCATCGCGGCGGTGGTTATCGGCGGCGCCAGCCTGTCGGGCGGCGTCGGTTCGATCGGCGGCACAGCCATCGGCGTCCTCATCATCGGCGTGCTGCGCAACGGACTGAACCTGCTCGGTGTCTCGCCCTTCATCCAGCAAGTGGTTATCGGCGTGGTGATCGCGCTGGCGGTGGCCACCGACACCTGGCGGCGCAGAGCACAATGAAAAATGGGGCACAATGAAGAATTGGGCTCAATGAGATTCACCCGGATATTCGGGCGAAAACGGATCGGTGATCCGAAACTGGGAGTTGTTCGGCCACGGGGCGCCGCGATGCGCGGGCAGGACAGATTGAACATCAACGGAGGAATAACATGCTGACTAAACGTTCATTGCTGCTTGCCGCCGCGGCCATCATCCCGCTGCTTAGCCTGTCCGACATGGCCTCGGCCAAGGAAGCCAAGAAGCTCGGCCTCGCCGTCGCCAATCTGCAGGCCGACTTCTTCAACCAGATCAAGCAGTCCGTCGAAGCCTACGGCAAGGAAAAGGGCATCGAGGTCGTCACCGTCGACGCCAAGGGCGATTCGGCGACCCAGGTCAGCCAGGTGCAGGATCTGATCACGCAGAATATCGATGCGCTGATCTACATTCCGGCCGGCGCCACCGCCGCCACCGTGCCGACCAAGACGGCCAAGGCTGCCAGCATCCCAGTCATTAATGTCGACCGCAACGCCGACGGCGCGCCCGGCGACACCTTCATCGCCACCAATAGCGTGGCATCGGCGAAAGCGGTTTGCGACTACATCGCCAAGCAGGCCGGCGGCAAGGGCGAGCTGATCATCATCCACGGCCAGAAGGGTACGACGCCCGAGGTCGATCGCTCGAAGGGCTGCGGCGAAGCGCTGAAGGGCTATCCCGACATCAAGGTCGTCGGCGAATTGTGGAGCGAAGGCTGGCACCAGGACGAAGGTTTCAAGCTGACGCAGGATCTGTTGCAGTCGCATCCCGACGTGTCGATCGTCATCGGCCAGGCCGATGCGCTGGCGCTCGGTGCGGCGCAGGCGGTCAAGGTCGCCAATCCCGGCCACAAGGTCTGGGTTGCCGGCTTCGACGGCGACGTGGCGGCGCTCAAGGCGCTGAAGGACGGCGTCTTCGACGTGACGGCGACGCAGCAGACCCAGGGCATGGGCCGGCTTGCCGTCGATGCGGCAATCAAGCTGGTGGCCGGCGAGACCATTCCCGCAGAACAGCTGCAGGATGCGACGCTGACCACCAAGGACAATGTCGAGCAGTTCATCGCCAAGCATCCCTGATTTAGACCAGTCCGGCAGTCGACGAGCGCAACAATGTCCACCGAACCTCGCCACACGCACAGCCCCAATCTGGGTCTCGTCGTCAGCGGCCTCTGCAAAAGCTACGGACCGGTGCAGGTCATGGCCGATGCGAGCTTCGAGGTGCGGCCGGGCGAGGTCGTGGCGCTGCTTGGCGAAAACGGCGCCGGCAAGTCCACCGTCTCGAACATCATCGCCGGGTCGACCAAGCCCGATGCCGGCACCATCACCTGGCGGGGGAACGCTTATTCCCCCGCCAATCCTGCCGCGGCGATCGACGCCGGCATCGGCATGATCCACCAGGAGCTGAAGCTGCTGCCGGATCTGTCGGTCGCCGAAAACGTCTATGTCGGGCGCCTGCCGATGCGCGGCGGCCGCATCGACCGCGCGGCAATGAATGCACGGGCATCAGCCCAGTTGAAGCGCCTCGGCCTCGATGTCTCGCCCGAGCGCAAGGTGCGCACGCTGCGTATCGCCGCTCAGCAGCAGGTCGAGATTGCCAAGGCGCTGACGCTCAATGCCGAGCTGCTGATCTTCGATGAACCGACGGCCGCCCTTGGCGGCGAGGAAACGGAGCTCCTGTTCCAGCAAATCCGCAAGCTCAAGGCGGAAGGCATGTCCTTCATCTATATCAGCCACCGGCTGGACGAAATCGCCCAAATCGCCGACCGTGTGGTGGTGATGCGCGACGGGCGCATCGTCGCGCGGCACGAGCGCGCCGACATTCCGGTGCGCACCGTTGTCGAGCAGATGGTCGGCCGCAGCGTCGAGCGGATGTTCCCGACTTTGTCGGCGCCCCGCAACGACACGCTGCTCGAGGTCGAGAACCTGTCCTCGCCGGAACGCAGTTTTCAAAATGTCAGCTTTTCGGTGCGGGCCGGCGAAATCCTCGGCATTGCCGGGCTGATCGGCGCCGGCCGCACGGAGCTGGTGAGGGCGATCGCCGGCGCCGACCCGATCTCATCCGGCTCGGTGCGCGTCGCCGGCAAGCCGGTGCATCTCAATGGGCCGGCGGCGGCGATCAAGGCCGGCGTCGTGCTCGTGCCGGAAGACCGCAAGGCGCAAGGCGTGGTGCTCGACCAGACGATCGGCGAGAATCTGGCGATCGGCAATTTCGACCATGTCGCGCCGAATGGCTGGGTGTTCCCGAAGGCGGTGCAGAAATTCGCCGAGGCCGGTATTCGCCGGCTCGGCGTCAAAGGCCGGCCGAACCAGGCGGTCAGCAAGCTTTCAGGCGGCAACCAGCAGAAGGTGATCATTGCCAAATGGGTGTCGCGCCCGCCCAAGGTGTTTATCCTGGACGAGCCGACGCGCGGCATCGACGTTGGTGCCCGCGCCGCGATCTACGATGTCATCGCCGACCTTGCCCGTTCCGGCATGGCGGTGGTGGTGGTGAGTTCCGACCTCGAGGAAGTGCTCGGCCTGTCGCATCGCGTGCTCGTGCTGAGCCGCGGCCGTCAGCGCGGCATTCTCGACCGCAGTGATGCGAGCAATGTCGCCGTCATGGAACTCGCCACAAGCTAGGACAGCCCATCGAAACAAAGCGCAGCAGGTGGTATCCTCCCGGGCACCAGACCGCGCGGGGCGCCAGCAACAGAGTTGGCGCCCCTTTATTTCCGGAGGACGGCGGTTGGAGGAGAGGGACCGACGATGAAACTATTCGATCTTCATGGTGACGTGGCACTTGTGACAGGCGCCGGCAGCGGCATCGGGCAAGCAATCGCCATCGGCCTGGCCGAGGCCGGCGCCGACATAGCCTGCTTCGGCCACGCCTCCAAAGGCGGGCTGGAGGAGACCGCACACCAGATCACAGCACGCGGCCGCAAGGCACTGGTGCTGACCGGCACGGTGACTTCAGAGGCCGATCTCGCGGCCGCGATCGAGCGTACGGAGCAGGAACTCGGCGCGTTGACCATCGCAGTCAACAATGCCGGCGTCGCCGGAGCTGAGCCGGCAGAGACGCTGTCGCTGGAAAAGTGGCAGAAGCTCCATGACGTCAATGTCAGCGGCGTGTTCCTGTCCTGCCAGGCCGAGGCCCGTGCCATGCTGACGCGGCGCAAGGGCTCGATCATCAACATCGCCTCGATGTCGGGCTCGATTGTCAACCGCGGCCTGACCCAGGCGCATTACAACTCGTCGAAGGCCGCGGTCATCCACATGTCGAAGAGCCTCGCCATGGAATGGGCCGATCGCGGTCTACGCGTCAACGTCGTCAGCCCCGGCTATACGCTGACCCCGATGAACAAGCGACCGGAGGTCGCCGACCAGGTCAGGATCTTCGAGCGCGACACGCCGATGGGCCGCATGGCGGCGCCGGAAGAGATGGTCGGCCCGACCGTGTTCCTGGCCAGCCGCGCCGCGAGTTTCGTCACCGGCATCGACCTGATCGTCGATGGCGGCTTCGTCTGCTGGTAGGAGAAAAAATGCAGAAGCGATTCCAGGGAAAAACGGCGGTCATCACCGGCGCGAGCGGCGGCATTGGCGCGGCAATGGCCAGGCGCTTCGCCGTGGAAGGTGCTGCGGTCGTCGTCAGCGCCATCGACGCGCGCGTTGAAGAGGTTGCCGCCGATCTGAAGACTGCGGGCGCCAAGGTTGCGTGGATGCGCATGGACGTGACCAAAAAGGAAGAGGTCGTCGCGCTTTACGACCTGGCCGAGCAACAATTCGGCCGCGTCGACATCTCAGTGCAGAATGCCGGTGTCATCACCATCGCCAGGATCGAGGCGATGACCGAGGCAGAATGGGACAAGGTGATGGCGGTCAACACCAAGGGCGTGTTCCTGTGCTGCCAGGAGGCGATCGCGCGCATCCGCAAGCATGGCGATGGCGGCCGGCTGATCAACACCGCATCCGGCCAGGCGCGGCAGGGCTTTATCTACACGCCGCATTATGCGGCCTCGAAATTCGGCGTCGTCGGCATCACCCAGAGCCTCGCCAAGGAAGTGGCGAAGGAGAAGATCACCGTCAACGCGATCTGCCCCGGCATCATCGACACCGATATGTGGGCCTATAACGATGCCGCATGGGGCAAGTTGATGGGCGACTACAAGCCCGGCGAGCTGATGGCCGAATGGGTGGAGAACATCCCGATGGGCCGCGCCGGCAGCGGCGAGGACGTCTCCGGCCTGGTCAGCTTTCTCGCCAGCGACGATGCGGCCTATATCACCGGGCAGACCATCAATGTCGATGGCGGCCTGATCATGTCGTAAGATACGACACAGGCCAACGTTCCATCCGCCGGGATCTGAAAGCCGCTTCGCTGCATTCAGGCTGCTCGGCCGGCCCGCGCCAATCCATGTTCCACGAGCCGGTCGATGATTTCGGAATAGCTGACGCCGCTTGCCGCCATTGCCTTGGAGTACATGCTGATATCGGTGAAGCCGGGGATGGTGTTGATTTCATTGACCAAGAACTGCATGTCCGGTGTCAGGAAAAAGTCGATGCGCGCCATCCCGTCACAGCCGACGGCTCTGAAAGCCCTTGCAGCCACATCCCGCATGCTTGCCTCGACCTCGGGCGGCAGTTCGGCCGGCACTTTTAGCGCCGCGCCGTTCTCGTCGATGTATTTGGCATCGTAGCTATAGAAACCGTGGCTTTCCGCCGGCACGATCTCGCCTGGCCGCGAGACGAACAGGTCGCCTGCCGGGTCCTCCAACACGCTACATTCGATCTCGCGCCCATGAACGAATTCCTCGGCCAACAGCTTGCAATCGTGCTGGAAGGCTTCAGCAAGCGCCCCATCGAATTCCTGGCTGGCATTGACCTTTCTGACCCCGACAGACGATCCCTGACGCGCCGGTTTGATGAAGAACGGCAGGCCGAGTTCGCCTTCGAGTGTGGCGAGGGCGGGCGCCGCACCTTCATGGACCGTCACTGAGCGCGCGATTGGCAGACCCGCCGCTTTCAGGAGCCGCTTGGTGACATCCTTGTCCAGCGCGGTTGCTGAACCCAGGATGCCGCAGCCGGCAAGCGGCACCAGAGCCACCTCGGCCACCCCCTGTACCGAGCCGTCTTCGCCATGGGGGCCGTGCAGGACGGGAAACAGGATGTCGATCGTTGGCAGATCATAGGGCGTGCCGTCGGCCGGGATCGCCATCATCCGTCCGCGCCCACCCGGAAGCAGGCAAACTTCCGTGCCGCCTGCAGGTTTCGCGAGCTTACCATCCTGAAAGCTGCTCAGCCGCCACCGTCCCTCGCGCGTGACGAAGATTGGGAGGGCATCGTATTTGGCAGGCAGCAGCGCACGCATGACATTGGTTGCGGAAAGCACCGAAACGTCATGTTCGGCGGAACGTCCGCCAAAGAGCACGGCAATGCGCAGTCTGTTTAAGGAAGAGGTCATGAAAGCCTCGGAGATGATCTGGTGTTGAAAGGGTCAGAAGCCGACGGCAATACCGCGGTTGGCGCTGAAGTAAGGCGCTTTGGTCTGCTGCATTGTGTCGATGTCCTGTCGTCGCGGCTGGTACCCGATGACTGGCAACCTTGGCTTTTTTTCGAGCCGATCTACGGGTCCATGTAAAAAGACGGCCGTGAAATTGGCGCAGGCGTTATTCGTTGCGCGACGTGAACGTTGGTATATATAATTTCATCCCATGAAAGCGGCTCTGGGCGAGTTGCCGAGCCAACAGCCGAGATCATGGGACTTTGATGGTTTGCACCTGAAGACCGGCGATCGATCCGCGGATGACTGCTTCCGCAGCAAACCATCGGCAGTCATGACGCGGCCGGTCCCGCGCCACATCTTCACCAATTTGGGCACCACCCCGTTTTGCGCCGGCATCCGCTTCGGCAGCATTGTGGCGCCGACGGCCTTGCGCAACGACCAGCTTTTCCAACACAATCAAAAAAGACGCAAGAAGGGAACTAACGATAACTTCCACCAGAGCTTGACAGGAGAACAAGCATGTTACTTCGGAGCATGATTTCGAAACTATCAATGGGAGCCTTGGCGCTTGCCGCAGCAAGCGCGCTGACACTACCGGCACAAGCAGCGGCGCCGGAATCCAACGACCCGATCAAGATCGCGCTGTTCGACTGGACCAGCGTCAATCTGAACGCCAAGATCCTCGGCGGCATCCTCGAAAAGCTCGGCTATACCGTCGAGTACCCGACCGCCGACTATCTCTCCAGCCTGACCACCGGCCTGACCAATGGCGACATCGATGTCGGCATGGAGTTCTGGGACACGACGGCCGGCGAAGCGATGAAGGCCTCGGATGCAACCGGCCAGACCGAACGCCTCGGCAAGCTCGGGCCCAAGGCCAAGGAGGAATGGTGGTTTCCCGAATATATGAAAGAGAAATGCCCGGGCCTGCCGAACTGGGAGGCATTGAAGGACCCGAAATGCGCCGAGGCCTTTTCGACGGCGGAAACAACACCGAAGGGGCGCTATCTCGGCGGCCCTGTGACATGGGAAGGTTTTGACGACGAGCGCGTCGAGGCGCTGAAACTGCCCTTCACCGTCATCCATGCTGGCACCGATGCAGCGATGTTCGCCGAACTGGACTCGGCCTATCAGCGCAAGGCGCCGATCATGCTGTGGATCTATTCGCCGCATTGGGCACCGGCCAAATACAAGGGCGAATGGATCGAATTCCCCGACCATACTGTAGAGTGCTACACCGACCCGAAATGGGGCGTGAACCCCGATGCGAAATACGACTGTGGCAAGCCGCATGGCGAGATCTGGAAATATTCCTGGGCCGGCATGAAGGACAAATGGCCGGTCGCCTACAAGGTCGCGAAAAACTACACGGTCGATACCGACGAGCTCAACAAGATGAGCGGCGAGATCGATCTCGAAGGCAAGACGCCGGAAGACGTCGCCGCCGCCTGGATCGCCGCCCACGAAGGCGACTGGAAAGCTTGGGCCGAGTGACCGTCTGACTGGAAATCCGACGGCTCGGCCATTCGTGGCCGGGTCTCGATCCCTATTCCAGAAGGACGATTGCATGACCGATACGATTGAACGCGCGGCGAAAGCGGGCAACGATGCCCGCCCGATAAAGCTTGCCTGCCGCAATGTCTGGAAGCTGTTCGGGGCGGACGCGGCCAATTTCATCCGCCGGCGCGACGGCAAGGCCAGCCTGGCGGACATCGCCGCTGCCGGACTGGTTGGCGCGGTGCGCGCCGTCGATCTCGAAATCCGGCAAGGCGAGATCTTCATCATCATGGGACTTTCGGGATCCGGCAAGTCGACGCTGGTGCGCTGCATGTCGCGGCTGATCGAGCCGACCCACGGCAAGGTCGAGTTTGAAGGCAAGGACCTGCTCAAGATTTCCGATGCCGCGCTGATCGAGCTGCGACGCCACCGCATGGGCATGGTGTTCCAGAATTTTGCCCTGCTGCCGCATCTCAACGTACTGGAGAACATCGCCTTTCCCTTGGGCATCCAGGGGCAGGACCGGCCGACGCGCGAAAAGCGGGCTCGCGAGGTCATCGAGTTGGTCGGCCTGCGCGGCCGCGAGCATTTCTATCCACGCGAGCTTTCCGGCGGCCAGCAGCAGCGTGTCGGCATCGCCCGCAGCCTCGCCACCAAGCCGGAAATCTGGTTCCTCGACGAGCCATTCTCGGCGCTCGATCCGCTGATCCGCCGTGAGATGCAGGACGAGCTGATGCGGCTGCAGACCATGCTGCACAAGACCATCGTCTTCATCACCCATGATTTCGACGAGGCCATCCGGCTGGCCGACCGGATCGCCATCATGAAGGACGGCGAGGTCATCCAGATCGGCACGCCGGAAGAGCTGGTGGTCAACCCGGCGACGGATTATGTCGCCGAATTCACCCGCGACGTCGACCGCGCCAAGGTGATCTCGGCCAAGAGCCTGATGCGCGCCTGCGACGCCGCTGAACATGGCGGCACGGTCGCGCCGGATGCCAAGATCGCCAGTTTCTCGGCAGATATCGTCTCTGCCGGCAAGCCCTTCGCGGTGGTCAACGGCACCGGCAAGCCGATCGGCGAGGTAACGCCGCAGGCGGTGATCGATCTTCTCGCTGGCATCGAACGTCCCGGAGCCGGCGCATGACGGTCACGGCAAGCGCGAGCGCAGCGAGGCCGCGGCAGGGTCAGACCTGGCTGGTGATCTGGGCCTGCGCGCTCGCCGCCGTGCTTGTTGTCTTCCTGCTGCAGGAAAGCCTGCCCTGGACGGTCAATTACCCAGCCAATGCCGTCATTCCCGTCGCCGACTGGGTCAGCGCGCTGATGAACTGGGTGAAGTCGAATTTCTCCTGGCTGACGCGCTCGATCACCGCCGTGCTCGGCGTGCCGCTCGATTTCGCGCTCAATCTTCTCGCCAAAAATTTCAAGATCGGCCATGGCGCGGATATGATCGTCTTGCCGCGCCTGTCCTGGCTCGGCGTCTGCGCTGCCGCCTACCTTGCCGGCCGCGCCGCCGGCGGCTGGAAGCTGGGTGCGCTGGTCGGCGGGTGTTTTCTCTACATCGCGCTGTTCGGGCAGTGGACCAGCGCCATGCTGACGCTGGGCCTGATCTCGATCGCTGTGCCGTTTTGCATTGTCACCGGGCTGTTCGCCGGCATCTGGGCATGGCGCAAGCCTTGGGCAGAAAGGCTATTGATCTCCCCTGCCCTCGATCTGATGCAGACGATCCCAACCTTCGCCTATCTCATCCCGATGCTGCTTTTGTTCGGCAACAGCCCGGTCTCGGCAATGATCGCGACGGCAATCTTCGCGACACCGCCAATGGTGCGGGCGACGATGCTGGGCCTGTCGCGGGTGCCGTCGGAGATCGACGATTTCAGCGAGATGGCCGGCTGCACGGCACGGCAGAAGCTGTGGCGGGTGCTGTTGCCGTCGGCGCGGCCGACGCTGATGGTCGGCGTCAACCAGGTTATCATGCTGGCGCTCAATATGGTGATCATCGCCTCGATGATCGGCGCCGGCGGCCTCGGCTATGATGTGCTTTTGGCGCTGCGCGCGCTCAAGGTCGGCGAGGCGATGGAGGCAGACCTCGCCATCGTCGCACTGGCAATTGCGCTCGACCGGCTGAGCCAGGCGATCGCGCACAATCACGCCAAGGGCAATGTCCGCCATCAGCCCGGCACCAGCTTCTGGCGGCGCTATCCCAACCTGACGCTGGCCGTCGCCATCCTCGCCGTCACCACGCTGCTCAGCCTGTTCGTGCCGGCCTTCGCCGCGGTGCCGAAGGCGATCACCTTCACCACCGCACCTTTGTGGAAGGCGGCGGTGAACTGGATCACGATCAACTTCTTCGACACGATCGAGGCGTTCCGCGTGGCGCTGATCCTCAATGTGCTGAACCCGGTGCGCGCCTTCTGCGAGGGCTTTCCGTGGCTGGGCGCGGTTTGTCTCCTCGGCCTTGCCGGATACCAGCTCGGCGGCTTGCGCCTCGCCGCCCTGGTCGCGGCATTGACAGCGTTCTGCGCCGTCACCGGCCTTTGGGAAAAGACCATGGCGACGGTCTACCTGTGCGGCATCTCGGCCTTTATCGCTTGCCTGATCGGCATCCCTATCGGGCTGATGGCATCGCGCAGCGACCGCTTCGAAAAGATCGTGACGCCGGTCATCGACACGCTGCAGGTGCTGCCGTCGTTCTGCTTCATCATTCCGGTGGTGATGCTGTTCAGAGTCGGCGACGTCACCGCGATGATCGCCACCGTCGCCTTCGCCGTGGTGCCGGCCATCCGCTACACCAATCACGGGATCCGGCAGGTGCCGCCGGCGCTGATCGAGGCGGCGAAGGTTTCCGGCTGCACCAAGCGCCAGACCTTCTTTCGCGTGCAGCTGCCGCTGGCGTTGCCGGAGATCATGCTCGGCGTCAACCAGACTATCCTGATGGCGCTGGCAATGATCATCATCTGCGCCATGGTCGGCACCCGCGATCTCGGCCAGGAAGTGTTCATCGCCCTGTCCAAGGCCGATTCTGGCCGCGGCATCGTCGCCGGCCTGGCCATCGCCTTCATCGGCATCGTCGCCGACCGGCTGTTCAATGCATGGACGGCCAAGGCGAGAGCGAGGCTGGGATAGCCGGGAATAGGACGGCCACAGGAAGCTGCCGCTAATGGCGCCCCGGTGACGAGTTACCGATCCCTACGCCTAACGACATAGCCCTTCGGGATTATTGCTCGCTCTTGGCTCACATCGTACGGCTGTGATGGGACGGGTAGGCTCAACAGGAGAGCGGATAATGTCTAAACGCGTTCCCTTTACTACCGGTGATCTAGCAGATCATCAGTGGGGTATCGATGACGCCCTCACAGGCGATCCAAACACGAATATCTTGACCGGCGACGCCGGCGGCAGCCTGCTCGATTTCTCGAGAGGCGGCAACGATACCTTTACGGAAACCGCACCGTCGACCTACACCTTCTACGGTGACGCGGCTCGGAGCTTGTTCAATTTTGCTCGGGGCGGTGACGACACCTTCACCACGGGGCTTTCGTCCACCACGACGACTGCCTATGGTGACGCGGGCGACGATATGTCGGACCACAGCAAGGGCGGCAACGATACCTTCAACAGTGGATTGGCAAGGCAGGTAGTCGATACCTTCTATGGTGACGCCGGCGGCAACATGCTCGGCCATGCTCATGGGGGTGACGACACTTTCCTGACCCAAACCAAACAAGGAGCCGACCACACCTTCTACGGTGATGCAGGCGGCGAGATGTCCGATCGCAGCAAGGGCGGCAACGACACCTTCGAGGGCTCGAAAGAAGCCAATAACATTTTCTACGGTGACGCCGGCAGCAACATGTCCGGCAATGCGCGGGGCGGCGACGATAGCTTCACGGGCAAGAGCGATTCATTCAACACTTTCTATGGCGATGCCGGCGGCGACATGTCGGACGACAGTAGGGGTGGCAACGATACCTTTACGGGCCGCTCCTTTTCCACCAACACTTTCTTCGGCGACGCCGGCGGCAACATGTCTGGCCATGCTCTGGGCGGCGACGACTATTACACAGACACGTTTGGGGATCTCGGGAGCAAAACTCTCTATGGCGATGCGGGCGGCGATCTTTCCGGTTTTGCCACGGGCGGCAACGACACCTTCACGAGCGTGGGTGGGTCCCGGGTAACGTTCTACGGTGACGCGGGCGGCAGTATGTTCGACCATGCGCTTGGGGGCGATGACGTGGCCGTGCTGCAAGGCACCGCCCATAATGTGGGGTATGGCGACGCCGTGACGATGCTCGGCAACGCTGTGGGCGGCAATGACACCCTGACCGGCGGGGACAAGAGCGCCTTTCCTGACGTTCTAAACGAGTTGTCCGGCGACGCGCGCGCTATGTCCGGCTCCGCCCAGGGCGGCAATGACATTCTTACCGGGGGCCAGAACAGCGAAAGCGGCCAAGTTCGCAACTTCCTGTGCGGCGACGCTCTGCAAATGTCCGGTTCGGCTCAGGGCGGCAACGATGTCCTGTACGCAGGGAGCGCGGCACCTGGCTGCACGGTCATCAATGACATGTGGGGGGATGGACAACTGAGCGAGTTGGCTCAGGGCGGCGCAGACCAATTCATATTCAAGGACGATGGTTCAATGACGGTCGGAACCCAAAACACCATCTACGACTTCAGCCAGACCCAAGGCGACACTATCGTGTTTAGTGGCGTGGAGGGCGTGCAATCGTTCGATGATCTCACAATTGCGCAAAGTGGAACCGACACCATTATTACCGCGGGAGTCGATCAAGTTACTCTCGCAAACTTTGCGAGCCCGCTGACAACGAGTGACTTTTGTTCGTCTGAAAGTGAAACCTTACCTGTTCGAAGTAGCTGGAATGCGGTGAGAGTTCGTTGAAGATGGTCGCGCGGCCGGTCGCCCCAATTCTGCTCGACCGGCCGATCGGCGATCCCAGCCGCAAGTATGGATCAAGCGGCCAGGAATCTCTCGGTCAATCGAGCCCAGAGCGCTGCGCCAACGGTCAAATTGCCGTCGTTGAAACCATATTTCGAGCTGTGAAGGATGGCTGAATCCTCGCCGTTGCCGAGGCGGAGGAAGCAACCGGGTTTGTGCTCGAGGAAATAGGAAAAGTCTTCGCTGCCGGGGATCAACGGGCAGACGGCCACCTTGTCGTGACCAACGAGTTCAACAGCGACGTCCGTCGCAAAGGACGTCTCGCTCTCGGAATTGACCACCACCGGGTAGCCGCGCTCGTAGTCGATCTCGACGGTTGCGCCATGCGCCTGCGCCACAAGTGCTGCGATACTGCGAATACGCTGCTCGAGCCTATCGCGAATCTCGACCGAGAAGGAGCGGACGCTGAGCGTGATCTCGGCCTGTTCGGGGATGACGTTGGAGGCCGTGCCGCCGTGAATGGTGCCGACGGTGACGACAGCCGTCTCGATCGGGTTGACGTTGCGCGACACCACCGTCTGGAGGGTCATGATGATGTTGGCGGCAGCGACGATCGGGTCGACCGTCAGGTGCGGACGCGAGGCGTGGCCGCCACGCCCGGCGATCTTGATGGTGACGGTATCGCTCGCTGCCATCAGCGGCCCCGCGCGCATCAGGAAGGAACCCGCCGGCGCGCCCGGATGGTTGTGCAGCCCGAAAATCGCATCGCAGGGAAAGCGCTCGAACAGGCCGTCGGCGATCATCGCCTGCGCCCCGCTTCCTTTGCCGGCTTCCTCGGCCGGCTGGAAGATGAGGTTCACCGTGCCGTTGAAATGGCGCGTGCGCGCCAGGTATTCGGCCGCGCCGAGCAGCATCGTGGTGTGGCCGTCATGGCCGCAGGCGTGCATCTTGCCGCTGGCTTGGCTGGCATAAGGGAGATTGGTCGCTTCGGTGATCGGCAAGGCGTCCATGTCGGCGCGGATGGCAATGCTGCGGCCGCTGCCTTGGCGCAAGCGGCCGACGACCCCGAGCCCGCCGACATTGCGTGTCACCTCATAGCCCCAGCTTTCGAGCCGTTCGGCAACGTATGCAGCCGTTTCGTGCTCCTGGAAGGAAAGCTCGGGATGCGCGTGCAGGTGCTGGCGAGCCGCAGCAAGCTCGGCGGCCTTGTCGGCGAAGTCGGAAACATCGGCGAACTGGTTGGAGGTCTTTGGCATGAGGGGTCCTTTGCCGAGCACGTAATGGCGCCGGCTTTTCTGTCAGATGAAACGGCTTAAAAAGGCCCGCGTGCGCGGGTGCCTGGGTTTGGCGAGAACCTCGTCCGGAGGCCCGGCCTCGATCACATTGCCGTCGTCCATGAACACCACCCGATCCGCCGCTTCGCGGGCGAAGTCGATCTCATGCGTGACCACGATCATGGTCAAGCCCTGCCTGGCAAGATCGCGCATGGTGGCGAGCACCTCGCCGACCAACTCCGGATCGAGCGCCGACGTCGGCTCGTCGAAGAGCATCAATTTCGGGCGGATGGCGAGCGCACGGGCGATGGCGACGCGCTGCTGCTGGCCGCCTGAAAGCTGGCGCGGATAGGCGTCGATCTTGTCGGCGAGACCGACACGGGTCAGCAGTTCGCGGGCGTAGCCGATCGCTTCCTTGCGGTTCTCCCGGTGAACGCCGACCGGAGCCTCGATGACGTTCTGAAGGGTCGTCATGTGTGGATAGAGATTGAACTGCTGGAACACCATGCCGATCTTGCGCCGCTGCGCCGCGATCGCCCGATCGGAGAGCTTGTCGAGACGGCCGTCGTGCAACCGGTAGCCGATCTGCTCGCCGTCCACCTCGATCGCCCCTTGGTCGATCGCCTCGAGATGATTGATGCATCGCAGGAAGGTCGACTTTCCGGAGCCGGACGGTCCGAGAACGACCACCACCTCGCCAGGCGCGACGTCCAGGTCGATGCCCTTCAGCACCTCGAGCGGGCCGAAGGCCTTGTGAACGTTGCGCGCCCGGACCAAGGGCGTGTCATGCGCGCTCATTGGCGGCCTCCAGGGTGGCGGTCGCCGTCTTCTCGCGGGCGCCGCGGTCGCCGCGGCTGTAATGGCGTTCGATCGCGCCCTGCGCGACATTGAGAACCGAGGTGATCAGCAGGTACCAGAGCACCGCAACCATCAGCAGCGGAATGATTTCGAAGGTGCGGTTGTAGATCGACTGCACGGAGTACAGCAGGTCGGCCATGGCGATGACGCTGACCAGCGACGTCGCCTTGATCATGCTGATCAGCTGATTGCCGGTCGGCGGCACGATCGAGCGCATCGCCTGCGGGATGATGATGCGCCGCAGGGCCCGCGCGCGGGTCATGCCGAAGGCTTCAGCCGTTTCGGCCTGCCCCTTGTCCACCGACAGCAGCCCACCACGAATGATCTCTGCCATATAGGCGGCCTCATTCAGCGCCAGACCGAGGATAGCGGCCGTCAAAGGCGTGATCAGGTCGTTGGTGTTCCAGCTCGCAAAACCGATGGAAATGCGCGGAAACAGCGTCGAAAGATTGTACCACAGGATGAGCTGCACCAGCAGCGGCGTTCCCCGGAAGAACCAGATGAACAGTCCGGATAGAAAAGATGCCAGCCTGTCTTTCGACATGCGCGCGATGGCGAGCAGCAGGCCGAGCACGATACCCAGGATCATCGCCACGACCGTCAGGCCGAGCGTTACGGAAAGCCCCTGCATGACCGTCGGATCGAAGAAATACTGGGCGACGACTGGCCAACCGAAATTCGGGTTGACCGCGACGATATAGGCGAAGCCGGCCGCCACGGCGACGGTGAACGCCCAGAGCACCAGCCGGACAAGCGGAAACGGCCGGTGGGCTCGCTTGACATCGCGCAGAGCGTCGTCGGGACGTCGCGGCACCTCGGACGCGTAGGCAGCGGTCGCGTCGGTCATGGCAGCCTCTACTGTCCCTGGTTGATGCCGGGCGCGTCGATCATGTTCTTCTCGAGACCCCACTTCTTCATCACCGCGGCGTAGGTGCCGTTCTTCATCAGGATCTTGAACGCGTCGAGTAGTACACCGCCCAGCGGCGAGCCCTTCTTGACGACGGCGCCTTGATAGATGTCCTTGAAGCCATTGGCCTGGCCGACACCTGAAAGTTCCAGTTGGCCCTTCGCCTGCTCGACGAAATAGGTCAGTGGCGCCTGCGAGGAGAAGAATGCGTCGGAGCGCTTCGACCGGACGGCCAGTATCGAGCTCGGCTGGTCGGTGAAGGATTGCACCTCGACGGCCGGCTTGCCGCCCTCGGTGCATTTCTGCGCCTGCTGCTTGATGACCTTTTCGGCTGAGCCACCCGACATCACGGCGATGCGCTTGCCGCACGCCGTGTCGAGCGAGGTGATGCCTTGCGGATTGCCCTTCTCGACGGCGAAGACGACATATTCGCGCACCCAATCGATGAAGTCGTTGGATTTCTGGCGGTCGGGATAGTCGCCGACAGGTCCCATCGCGAACTGATAACGGCCGGCATTGATGCCGCTCAGCAAGGCCGGCAAGCCGGCGACCGAGGCGTGATCGACTTCGACACCGAGCAGCTGGCCGATGGCGTCGGAAATGTCCCTGGTTGCCCCGGTCAGTTCGGTGCCGGTGACGATCTCATAGGGCGGGAACGAGCCGTTGTTGACGGCCGTGATCTTTCCCGCCGTGCGGATCTCTTCCGGCAGCCGGGCCCGCAAATCTTCGTTCACCGATTGCTTCTGGATATCCTGGGCGAAGCTGGCCTGCGCCAGAATGGCGACGAGCGAGGCGAATATGAAGCTGATTGTCCTCATGGCATTCTCCTTCGTGTTCTTCGTTGCGCGTTGTCAGGCTGCGGTGGCCCGCGACCTGGCGTCGAAAGGAAACAAGGCTTCGGCGGAAATCGGTTCCGTCAGAATGCCCTGGGCATGTAGCTCGGTGACGAAATCCTCGATCATGCGCCGGTTGGCGGGCAGGCCGCTGGCGTTCCAGGAGGCAGGCAGGTCGCGCCCCGCATGAAGCAGCTCCTCGAGGATCCAGGGCGAGGTATCGGCATATTTTCGGCGCTTGCCCGTCCAGACGCGCTGGCTTTCGTCGATCAGCCTGGCGAGTTCCTGCGGCAGCCAGGGGTGCTCCCTGGCCAGGACGGCCTTGACGGCGACCAGATGCATGCCCGGGACATAACCGACGTCGGCGAAATAGGCGCGTTCGGCCGCGCGAAAATCGCGCAGCACTTGCCGGAAGCCGGAAGCCGGGCCGAAAAAGCCGTCCGGCATGAAGGGTGTGAAAACGGCGTCGAGCTCGCCTTGCGCCAGCAGCTCCATCATCGGGCGCTCGCCTGGCGCTGCTTCGATGCGACCCGGCCTGCCGAATCCGTCGAGGCGGTCGGCGACCGGGTGCTCGGATGTCAGCCTGCCGGCAAACCAGTAGGCGTCCTCGACACCGACGCCTTCGCGGCGAAGTGCTGCCCGCGTCCACGTATTGCCGGAATCGCGCCAGCCGGTCACGCCGATGCGTTTGCCCGCAAGGTCGGAGAGCCGTTCCAGCGGACTGTCCTCGACCGTGATGATGCAGCGGTGGCGGAAGCCGCGCATGATGAAGCACGGTATTCCAACCACCGTATCGACGCCCGACGCCATGGCCGACACATAACGGCTGAATGAGACCTCCGCCGCATCGTAGTTCGGATCGGTGCCGAGATCCGGGATCAGCGTGGCGACACGGTCGACCTTCACCGACAGGCGGCTCGAAGTGACGTCACCCAGGACCAAGGGAGTGAGGTAGTCCCAATCGCGGGTGGCTATGGTGATGGAGACGGGCGTGGTGGAGGCGGGCATCGGCATGAACTTCAAAGCTATGTTTGACCGGCGATTGGTAAATGTTTATTTTTGGCCGATCAAATGTTATTATGTTACTGAACATTCACACTGACAGTCGTTGATTCGATGGATTTCGATGCAGGATGGTTCGCTGAACGCCTCGGTGACCGCACGACGCGCGGCATCGCGCGCGAGACCAGTGCGCTGATCAGAAGCGGCGCGCTGCCTGTCGGCGCAAAGCTTCCGCCGGTGCGCGATCTTGCCTATGTGCTCGGCGTCAGCCCGGCGACGGTCTCGCAGGCGTGGAGCGAGCTGCGGCGCTACAAGATCATCGGCGGCCGCGGGCGCAACGGCACCTGGATCATGGGCAACCGCTTTGCCGCCCGGCCCGAGCGCCACATGAGCGGCGGCAATTACGGTGCGGACATTCTGAACCTGGCGATCGCGGAGCCCGATGTGAAGCTCTTGCCGCCGCTCGACATCGCGCTGGCGCATGGCGCGCGCGCCGAAAAGCTCAACAGCTACGACCGGGTGCGCATCCTGCCCGAGCTGGAGGCCGCGGTGCGCCCGTCATGGCCGTACGATCCCGGCGCGTTCCTGGCCACCAATGGCGGTTACAACGCCATCTATACCTTGCTGCATGCGCTGGTCCCGACGGGGGCGCCGGTGGCCATCGAGAATCCGACGGCGCTTCGCCTGCTCGACATCCTCGAAGATCTCGACGTGCCGATCATCCCGGTGGACTGCGACAGTGACGGCCCCTTGCCCGACGCGCTCGCCAACGCTCTGCGGCAGCGGCCGGTCGCGTTCCTGTTCCAGCCGCGCGTCCATTCGGTGACCGGCGCCTGCATGTCGTCGGCGCGGCTGGAAGTCATCGGCGACCTGCTCGCCGGCACCGACGTGCTGATTGTCGAAGATGACGGCGTTGGCGATATTGCCGATGCGCCGCGCATTTCGCTTGGCCGGCGTTTTCCCGATCGCGTCGTCCACATCCTGTCCTATTCCAAGACCCATGGCCCGGACCTGCGGCTCGCCGTGCTGTCCGGATCGGCGACGATCGTCGAACAGATCCAGTCCTATCGCAGCTTCAGCTCGGGATGGACCAGCCGTATCCTGCAGGCGGCCACCGCCTGGCTGCTGCAAGACCCGGCCACGGCTGTCTTGGTCGAGCAGGCGAAGGAGGTGTATCGCCGCCGCCGCGAACGGCTCGCCGGCGAACTGGCGAAACGCGATGTCGCGATCGACGCCGGATATGGTCTCAGCGTCCTCATTCCGGTTGCTTCGGAACCTTATGCGATGGTCACGCTGGCCGCGCACGGCATCGCGGTCCATGCCGGCGCGAAGTTTTCGACCGGAAAAACGAACGCCGTCCGCGTCGCGACCAGCATCCTGGACGAGGAGCACCTCGAACACGTCGCAAATTCCCTGGCGCTGGCAGCCGACCCGGCGCGGGACGTTGTGTGAGGCAAGGCAATCGTCGTTCGGACTTGCCTACTCCGCCGCCACGCCCTTCACTTCGAGATAGCTCTCCATCGAATCGTCCATCGCCTGCAGCCAGGGCTTATGGTGCAGCGGCGCCATCGTGCCGGTCATCAGCGAGCGGTAGGCGTGGTCGCGGAAGCCCATAATGTCTTCCGCCTTGTGGTGCTCCCACTCCATGAAGGTCTGATTGACGGCCTCGACGTCGAAGCCGGGATAGTCGGTCTGCTCCATCAGCTCCCTGGTGTAGTCGCCCTGGAACCAGATCATCTGCTCGGCGTCTTCCAGTGCCTTCTCACGTGCCCGCCATTTGCTGCCGTGCTCGGCCATCGCTTCGGCCGACGGCAGCTTGATGCGGCCCATGATGACGTCGCGGGCGAACCAGGCCTGGGCGTCGAACATGTTGAAGGTGTAGAACTGGTCCTGCATGCCGATATAGGACAGCTTCGGGTTTTTCTCCCAGACGACGCCCTCGTAGAGCCCGTCCGGCCACATGCGGTTGGCGGTCTTG
Source organism: Mesorhizobium sp. M1163 (assembly GCF_040318415.1). Classification (NCBI taxonomy): domain Bacteria; kingdom Pseudomonadati; phylum Pseudomonadota; class Alphaproteobacteria; order Hyphomicrobiales; family Phyllobacteriaceae; genus Mesorhizobium; species Mesorhizobium sp. M1163. The sequence goes on from NZ_JAMYMF010000001.1 coordinate 47,907, forward strand.
AGCTTCAAATCCTCGGTGAGGAATGGGAAGGAGTGGAGATAGCCGGTGCACAGGATGATGGCGTCGACGTCTTTGGTGCTGCCGTCCTTGAAATGCGCGGTCTTGCCGACGACCTTCTGCAGTAGCGGCACTTCCTTCCAGTTCTCCGGCCATTTGAATCCCATCGGCTTCGAGCGGTAGCTCGAGGTGATCGATTTGGCGCCGTATTTGTAGCATTGCGAGCCGATGTCCTCGGCCGAATAGGAGCGGCCGATGATCAAAATGTCCTTGCCCTTGAATTCCATGGCGTCGCGGAAATCGTGGCTGTGCAGGATACGGCCGTTGAAGGTCGAGAAGCCCTCGAAATAGGGAACGTTGGGCACGGAGAAATGCCCCGAGGCGACGACGACATTGTCGAATTCTTCCGAATAGGTGACGTCGTTGGTGCGGTCATGCGCGGTGACGGTGAACTTCTTCGTCGCGTCGGAAAAGGTGACCATGCGCACCGGGCTGTTGAAGCGCACCCATTGGCGCACGCCGGATTTTTCGACGCGGCCCTTGATGTAGTCCCACAGCACGGCACGCGGTGGATAGGAGCCAATCGGCCGGCCGAAATGCTCCTCGAACGTGTAGTCGGCAAATTCGAGGCATTCCTTCGGGCCGTTCGACCAGAGGTAACGGTACATCGAGCCATGCACGGGATCGCCATGCTCGTCGAGGCCGGTGCGCCAGGTATAGTTCCACAGGCCGCCCCAGTCGGACTGCTTTTCGAAGCAGACGATCTCGGGGATGTCGGCGCCCTTGTCGGCGGCCGACTTGAAGGCCCTGAGCTGGGCCATGCCGGACGGCCCGGCTCCGATGACGGCAACACGATCTTTCATTCCGGGCCTCCCGATCTCATTTCCCTAGCGAAACAAATTTCACTGACAGGACAGTAATTGCCCCTTCGATGCTGTCAACTGGCCTTGTCGCGAAACCCTCGTTTCGCCGATCTGGATTTTCCAAGCGACGCAGTACCTCGGGCGAAATCCAGACATTGCGCAATTCGACACGGGCGGCTTGCCGTAGCAGTTGCGCTTCTGTATCGGCACCGAATATGTTCACCGTGAGTGAAATGAATCGGCAAGGTCCGGGGTGGCGAAATGGCGAAAAAAGCGACCAGTCTGAAGCATGATGCCGGCGCCACCGCCGGCAAAGCCAAGCCGTCGGCCGGCGCAATCGATCCGCGCAAGATACGCGCGCCGCTCACCCAGAACCCGCACGCCATTCGCGATACCCGCGAAAAAGTGCTGGAAGTCGCGATTGGCCGCGAGGTGCGGGCATTCCGCAAGAAGCTCGGCATCACCGTCGCCGATCTGGCGGTTGCCACCGACATTTCGCTCGGCATGCTGTCGAAGATCGAGAACGGCATCACTTCGCCGTCGCTAACCACGTTGCAGGCGCTGTCACGGGCGCTCGGCGTTCCCGTCACCGCCTTTTTCCGCCGCTTCGAGGAGGAGCGCAGTGCCGTCTTCGTCAAGGCCGGCGAAGGGCTCGACGTCGAGCGCCGCGGCACGCGCGCCGGCCACCAGTACAATCTGCTCGGCCATATCGGTTCCAACACCAGCGGCGTCGTCGTCGAACCCTATCTGATCACACTGACCGAGGATTCCGACGTGTTTCCGACCTTCCAGCACGAAGGGATGGAATTCCTCTACATGCTGGAAGGCGAAGTCGTTTACCGGCACGGGAGCAATCTCTACCCTATGAAGCCCGGCGACAGCCTGTTCTTCGACGCCGATGCGCCGCACGGGCCGGAAGTGCTGACCGTTCTGCCGATGCGCTATTTGTCGATCATTTGCTACCCGCAGAGCGCGGGGTGAGCGGGAGGCAAGCGACCCCCTCACCCGGATTGCCAACCGAATTGTGAAGGACAATTCGGGGCAATCCGACCTCTCCCCGAGGGGAGAGGAGATTGGCAGCGCCGGCGCTAGCCTCTTCTCCCCAGCGGGGAGAAGGTGGCCGCGAAGCGGCCGGATGAGGGGACTTGCTTAATCCGGCCCAAACCCCGGCGACATCGCACTGCCGTCATCCAACTTCGACAGCCATTCGACCAGCGTCGCGCGGTAGCGCGTCAGGCCCTTGTAGTTGGCGAGCTCGTCGGGCAGGTCGCGGATGACGCGGTGCAGGCGCCGTGCCCATTTCGGCTGCGTCACCAGCTCGTCCATCTTGATCAGGTAGCAGCGGATCGGAAAGACGATCGCGTTCGAGCGCGGCAGTCGCCAGAAGCTCTGCAGCTCGACGCGCAGATGGACCTTGTCGCCGACATTTTCCGGCGTCACCGTGGCGCGGTCCGGGCCCCATTTGTGGTAGTTTTCCGGGCTGGTGTCGAGGCGCGGATTGATGGTCATCGTCCAGTTCAGCCGGCGTGCCGGCTTGCCCTGCTGGATGTTGGTGAGGAACTTCAGCGCCCGGACGAAGATGCCCTTCTCATGCGCCAGCGGCACCGGCGCGTGCCATTCGAAGAAGTTCATGCCGATGTCGAAATCGAGCGACCAGTCGGCCTGGGTGGTGACCATGCCGGCATCCATCCACAGATTGCCGTCGCGCTGGTCGAGGATGCAGAAATCGCCCTGGCTCTGACGCGTGATGTACTCCATTGGCCCATAGGGCAGCGTCGAGACGTCGCCGAAGGTGAAGCTGTCGTCGATGCCGAGCGGGCGGTTGATCCAGCGCCAGCGGTCGCCGTCGCGCGTCAGCGTGAAATGCTCGGGATAGCCGGAAGCCTGCTGCTCCATCAGCAGTTCGAGCAGGTCCCAGCCGGCCAGCGTCATGTGCGGCAGCGACTGGCAGCGCAGCGGGTCTTCGGCGAGCACCAAAGCACGGTCCTGCATTTCGGCGACATAGTGCTCGTCGACGTCGATCAAATTCTCCAGCACGCTGCCCTTCGGCCCGACGACATGCGGCTCGATATTGACCGCATACATGTAGCTGTCTTCATGGAACGGGAATGGAAACCGCCTGATGTGCTCCGGGCTGTTCCGGAAGGTGAAGTCGTCGCGAAAGGTTTCCTTGCGAAAGGTAATGCCCAAGCTCGCCTCCTATCTTTGCAGCACCAGCGACCTGCCCTCGAAGCGCGACACGCAGGGCATGATCTTGCAGCCCGAACGGTGGTCTTCCTCGCTCAGCCAGTGGTCGTTGTGGATGAATTTGCCGTCATGCGAAATGACGTTGGTCTCGCACTGGCCGCAGACGCCGCCGCGGCAGAGATAGGGCGGATCGACGCCGGCCGCCTCGATCGCCTCGAGCAGGCTCTGCTGCTCGTCGACACGGATGGTCTTGCCGCTGAGCGCCAGCGTCACGTCGAAGGGCGCGCCGGGTTGCGGTGCCGCGAAATGCTCGAAATGCACGGTCTCGGCAGGCCAGCCGAGGGCGGCGGCGCGGTCACGCACCCAGCCGATCATGCCGGACGGGCCACAGACATAGAGATGGGTGCCGAGCGGCTGCGACGACAGCAGCCGGTCGAGCTCGATGCGCTCGTCGCGATCGTCGTGATATAGCCTGATCCGGCGGTCGTAGCGCTCTCTCAGCAGATCGGCATAGGTGCCGAGCGAAGCGGTGCGGCAGGTGTAGTGCAACTCGAAATTGCCGCCCTCCGCCGCCAGCTGCGCGGTCTGCGCCATGAACGGGGTGATGCCGATGCCACCGGCCAGCATCAGATGCTTCCTGGCGCGCAGATCGAGCGAGAACAGGTTGACGGGGTAGCTGACCACCATCTCCGTGCCCGGCCTGACCTGCCGGTGCATGAACAGCGAGCCGCCGCGGCCGGCGTCGTCGCGGCGCACCGAGATGGTGTATTCGCGGGTGTCGAGCGGCGAGCCCATCAACGAATAGGGATTGAGCCTGGTCCGCTCGCCATCGCGCATCTCGACGACGACATGGGCGCCGCCGGAAAAGGTCGGCAAGAGCTGGCCGTCGCGCCTGCGGAAATGAAAGCGCGTGACCAGCTCGTTGACCGGGACGACATCGCTGACGACGACGTCGAGCTTGGTGGTGCCGGTGCTCATCGAAAGACCTCCTCGATCGGAGGAATTTCGCTGCGGTCCTCGGCGTTGATGCAGACGCCCTGAAAGGCGGCGAGCCGCCGCGAATAGTGATCGCGCACCAGAAGAAGCAGGCCGCAATGCGAACAGGTCGCCGGCTGCGTCGTCACGTTCTCGGTGATGCCCTTGCAGTGGACGCACTGCATGCGGCGCGCCAGCGAGCCGCGATGCTCGGTCTGGATCGAGATGTGGTCGATGCCGGCTTCGAGCGCCGCCTGCATGGCCTGGCCGATCAGCCCTTCGGTGCCGGCGAGATAGAGCCTGAGGCCCATATGCGCGTTGGCTAGCGTCTGCTTCAGCCGCGGCAGGGCGCTGGCGAAGGAATGACCGAGGTAGAACTGCGCCGGCTTCAGCGCTTCGAGCGTATCGACGTATTTGCCGTCGCGGCCGGGAATGAAGATGATGTGGGCGCCGCCGAAGAAGTCCGCCGGTGCCTTGGCGGCCAGATCGGCAATCGCCAGCGCTCCCTCTGCATCCGCTACGAAAAGATGATACTTGCCGGGCTGCGGAGACAGGGTTCCATAGACCGGCCGGCTGATGATGCTTTTCGCTGCCATACCCGCAGTATGCCTAGCCTTTCGCCGTGCGCTTGGTCTTCTTCGGATCGTCGAACGGAAGCGGCTCGGCGGTTGCGCTGATGGCGCCGCTCTTGTTGCGGATCTCGAGCCTGGTGCCTTGTACCGCGCAGTCGACGTCGAGCCGGGCGATGCCCATCGATTTTTTGACCAGCGGCGAATACATGGCGCAGGTCACCACGCCGACTTTTTTGCCGTCGCGATAGACTGGCGCGCCCTCGTCGGCCGGCTCCTTGCCTTCGAGCAGCACGCCGAAGATCTTGAAGCGCTCCTTGCCCTTGAGGCGATAATGCTCCTCGGCGCCGCGAAAGCCTGTCTTGCCGGGGCTGACGGTGAAATCGAGGCCGAGCTCCCACAGCGTGTCGCCGGGGCCTTCGTTCTCGAACGGGTATTTCTGCGAATTGTCGTAGGGGTAAAACAGCAGGTAGCTCTCGACGCGCAGCATGTCGAGCGTGGTGAAGCGGCACGGGATGATGCCGGCGCTCTTGCCCTCGTCGAGGATCCTGTCCCAGATCGTGCCGGCGTCCTGGCCACGGCAGAAGATCTCGTAGCCGCGCTCGCCGGTGTAGCCAGTGCGCGAGATCATCACCGGCAAGCCGAACAGCTGCGTTTGCATGTGATGGAAATAGTTGAGGTCGCGAATGCCCGGCACATGCTTTGCCAGATAGTCGACGGCGGTCGGGCCTTGCAGCGAAAGGTCGTGCAGATTGTCATCGAAGCGCAGCGACACGTCACGACCGACCGAAGCGCGCTGCAGCTCTTCATGGCCGGTGCCCGAGCCATGCACCACCATCCAGGAATTCGGGCCGGTGCGGTAGAGGATGCAGTCGTCGGTGAACTTGCCGGCCTCGTTCAGCATGCAGGCATAGGCCGACTTGCCGGGATAGATCTTTTCGACGTCGCGCGTCGTCGCCAGGTCGATCAGGTGCGAGGCGTGCGGCCCGGTGATGTGGGCCTTCTTCAAGCCGGACACGTCCATCAGGCCGGCCTTGGTGCGGATGGCGATATACTCTTCGTCGGCGTCCTTGTCGTAGGTCCACGCGGTGCCCATGCCGCTCCAGTCTTCGAGCTTCGAGCCGAGCGCGCGATGGCGGTCCGCAAGGGCCGAAAATCTCCAGGATGCCGTCATCCGCTGGTCCTCCGTTCGAAAAAACTTCTTGCTTTCCCCTGCTCCCTGGCGGGAGCGTTGCCCGAATATTGATCGCAAACGCCGAGAGCCTGCAATACCCGCAAGCAAATAATTTCATTGTCAGGCAAAATCAGGCTGGTCAAACAAACAGTTAACGTTGCGTAAAATCGTCTTGACAATTGCGGAGTTCGGCTTGAAGTTATGAAAAAAATTTCACTCTCTTGAAAGAGAGCGATGGAGGGGAACCGATGTCCGGCATGCAGCAGCGCATTGAAGCCCTGTACCGTTCCGACCTTCGTGGATCGGTGCTCCTGATCGTCTGTCTGTGGGCGACGATCCTCTTCGTCCTCTTCATGACATGGCCGTACATCCCCGACGCAGGCATCAAGCTAGTCGTCGCGGTCGCTGCCGCCGCGGTGCTGATCTTCAACACGGCCGCCATCCTGGCGATGGTCAACCACTACAAGGAAGACAAGGACTTCATCTATGGCCTCGACATCAAGAATGCCGACGCTTACCGCAACCGCAAGTCCTGAGGGGGAGACGCATGGCCCGCTACACACCGCCCGAACAGAGCAAGGCCGGACAGGTTTTCGATATCGCCGTCGTCGTGGTCGCGATTTTTGTCGCGCTGTGGCTGCCGCTGAAACTGGGGCTGGCAGGGGCGGCAAAATCCATCGACGCGCTCGACGCCAAGACGTGGGAAGCGCTCGGCCAGAACCCGACCATGGCCTCGATCTGGGAAAAGCTCGGCTACACGCCGGAAACCGCGCACGACATCATCCAGAACCGGTTCCACTACATCATCGACTGGCCGACGCTGATCATCATGGCCGCAGTGCTGATCGGCTATTTCATCTTTCTGTTCCGCGCATCGGACCGCGAATACCGCGACGTCATCAACGAAAAATTCGACGACAAATAAAACCGGGGAAGAATCGTCATGTGGGTGGCACTCTCTTACGCATGCTGGGGCATCTCGATCATGCTCGCGCTGTGGATGCTCTACGACTGGTTCAAGATCGACACGACATTTTCCGAAGACGTGCTGACCTCGTCCAGGGAAGGCGAACTTGAAGCCGTGTCCGAAAAACACCGGATCTGAGTAGGGGATTGAACGATGACGGTCACGCTTGAACCGGCAGTGCAAGTGCAAGGCGACAGGGTTTCGCTGCTCAGGGTGCTCGGCCCCGCCCATGTCTGGGCACTCGGCGTCGGCATTGTTCTGGTCGGAGAATTCACCGGCTGGAATTTCGCGGCGGACAAGGGCGGCGCGCTGGCGGCGCTGATCGTCTGCTGGATCGTCGGCCTGCTCTACACCTCGGTCGCCATGATCGATTCCGAAGTCACCTCAACGGTTGCCGCCGCCGGCGGCCAATATGCGCAGGCAAAGCACATTGTCGGGCCGCTGATGGCCTTCAACGTCGCGCTGTTCCTGGTCTTTGCCTACACCATGCTCGAAGTGTCGGACGCTATCCTGCTCGGCGACACGATCGTCGCCAAGGCCGGCGTCGAAGGCCTCAACCACAATTCCTTCATCGCCGCGACCATCGTCGTGCTGGCATGGCTGAACTATCGCGGCGTGCTGATGACGCTCAACGTAAACTTCGTCATCACCGCCATCGCCTATGTCTCGATCGTCATCCTGTTCTTCTCGGTCAGCCCGTGGACGCAAGGCGCCGTGCTCAAGCTGAACGAGCTGGTCACCCCCGGCAACGCCCTGCCCTATGGCTGGATCGGCGTCATCGCCGCCTTCCAGTTCGGCATCTGGTACTATCTCGGCATCGAGGGCACCACGCAGGCCGCCGAGGAAGTTCGCTCGCCGGCGCGCTCGCTGCCTTACGGCACGATGGCCGGCATGATTACGCTTTTGATCGCCGCCGCCATGACCTGGTATGTCTGCGCCTCGCTGATGCCCTGGGAATATCTCGGCATCACCTATTATCCGCTCTGGGACGCAGGCAAGCTGACCGGCAGCCCGCTGCTGGAGAACCTGTTGTTCATCGCGACGCTGCTTGCTGCACTTGCTTCGGCCAATGGCTGCATCAACGACGCCGCGCGCGCCTGGTTCTCGCTCGGCCGCGACCGCTATCTGCCGACCTGGTTCTCGGCGGTGCATCCGAAATACCGCACGCCCTATCGCTCGATCCTGTTCCTGCTGCCGATCGCGCTGGCCTTTGCCTTCATCGCCGACCTCAACCAGGCGATCACCTTCTCGATCCTGTCGGGCGTGCTGCAATACACCTTCATGAGCATCAACATCATCATGTTCAGGAAGAAGTGGCCGCTCGGCTCGATCCGCCGCGGCTACACCCATCCCTTCCATCCGCTGCCGGCGATCGTGCTGTTCTGCCTTTGCGTGGTCACCTTCTTTGCGATCTTCCTCGGCTTCGGCTCGCAGCTGATCGCCATGGTCGCCTTCTACTTCCTGATCTCGCTCTGGTTCCATTTCTACCGCTACAGATTCGTGCGCCGCGGTGCCCAGTTCACCATGCCGTGGCCGAAACCGCAGGGGTACTGACAGGAGTAAGGAGGCTCACCCCAAAACGCAATCGCATATGGGAAAGTGCCCCCTCACCCGGATTGCCAACCGAATTGCGAAGGGCAGTTCGGGGCAATCCGACCTCTCCCCAAGGGGAGAGGAGGTCGCCAGCGTTGATGCCAGCCTCTTCTCCCCAGCGGGGAGAAGGTGGCCGCGAAGCGGCCGGATGAGGGGGACTCCATACGCAATAGCCCTGCTCCAAAACGGGGCGGGCATTTGCGTGACGAGGTGCGTTAGGTGATCTCAGCATTGCTCGCCGGGGCGGTTGCCCTGGCTCTCGTCCTCCACATGACCTGGCTTGCGCGCGCCAACCGCAACAAGGCTTCGACCGCGCTTGCCGCCGACGAAGCGGGACTTCGCGAAATCATTCCCGACGTGGCCAACGTCTCGGACGGCACCGCCGGCGTCGTCACCTTCGCCGGCTCGTGGAACGGCCGGCGGGTGCAGGTACGGACCATCGTTGACACGCTGGCGATCAGGAAGCTGCCAGCGCGCTGGCTGAGCGTTTCGATCAACGAAAAAGTCGCGGTGCCAGGCACTTTCGACATGATGATGCGGCCAGGATCGCCGACGACTTTTTCCAATTTCGATCATCTCGACCATACACTGCCGAAGGCGGCGGGATTTCCAGCCGAAGCGGTGCTGCGGAGCGACCGCAAGGGCGTGCGCTTCCCTGACGCCATTATCGCCGACCACCTCGATGTCTTTGTCGAGGGGCGCGCCAAGGAATTGCTGATCACGCCGAACGGCGTGCGCATCGTCTGGCTGCTGGCCGAGGCCGAGCGGGCGCGCTATGGCGTGTTCCGGCAAGCCGAATTCGGCACGGTCAGGCTCGATCCGGCGCTGGTCGAGAGGCTGCTGTCGTCGGCGTCGGCACTGCGCGATGCCATCAATCAAAGCGAACGGCAAGCGGCATGAGCAGCCAGAGCACCACCTCCCCCGCGCCACCGAACCCGTATCTGGTTCTCGGCGCCGCGATCGTCTTGCCGGCGAGCGGGCATGTCGTGCTAGGCGTGCCGGTGCGCGGCCTGCAGTTCCTGTTTTTCATGGTGATCCTGGCCTGGGTCACCGCCAAGATCGCGCCGCCGGATGCCAGCTTCATCGGCCGGCATGCCGGCGGCTTCCTGATCTATGCCCTGTCGATCCTGGATGCCTACAAGATCGCCCGCGTCCGCCATGCCAAATGGGTTCACAATGGCGGCAAGCGCAGCGATAGTGCGGCCGGCAGCGCCTGAGCCGATATATAACGACAGGAAAATTTTTTTCATACTAATTGAATTCCCGGGACTCATTCGATACATCTCCAAGGAAACAAATCTCGGAGCCTGACATGTGCGGAATCGTCGGACTGTTTTTGAAGGACAAGTCGCTTGAGCCCCAGCTTGGCGCGATGCTGTCGGAGATGCTGATCTCGCTCAGCGATCGCGGTCCCGACAGCGCCGGCATCGCCATCTATGGCGCGTCTTCCAATGAAGCCAAGATCACCATCCAGTCGGCCAAGCCGGAGCGCGATTTCCGCGGCCTCGACGCCGACCTCGCCAAGGCGATCGGCGCGCCGGTGAGCTTGGCTGCGAAGTCGACGCATGCGGTGGTCAGGACGACGCCTGCCAAGATCGACGAAGCGCGCGAGGCGATCCAGGCGCTGCGCCCCGACATCCGCATCATGGGCGCCGGCGACGTCGTCGAGATCTACAAGGAAGTCGGCTTGCCGGAAGCGGTCGTCGATCGGTTCGGCGTCCGCGAGATGACCGGCACGCACGGCATCGGCCATACCCGCATGGCGACCGAATCGGCGGTGACGACGATGGGCGCGCATCCGTTCTCGACCGGCGCCGACCAGTGCCTGGTGCATAATGGCTCGCTGTCCAACCACAACAATGTCCGCCGCGAGCTGATCCGCGAAGGCATGACATTCGAGACCGAGAACGACACCGAAGTCGCGGCCGCCTATCTCTCCTCGCAGATGGCGCATGGCAAGAACCTCGGCGAGGCGCTGGAAGGCACGCTGAGCGACCTCGACGGCTTCTTCACCTTCGTCGTCGGCACCAAGAACGGCTTCGGCGTGGTGCGCGATCCGATCGCCTGCAAGCCCGCCGTGATGGCCGAAACCGACCAGTATGTCGCCTTCGGCTCGGAATATCGTGCGCTGACCAAACTGCCCGGCATAGACAATGCGAAGGTCTGGGAACCCGAGCCCGCAACCGTCTATTTCTGGGAGCATTGATCTTATGCCGGCAATTAACCTCTCCAAGGCCGCGCGCGAGCCGGGCCAGGCATCGAGGGTCTTCGACCTGGCCGAAATGTCGCTGCGGGAGCTCAACCAGGCGCTGCACGATCTGGCTCCCGGTTCGAACGAGACCGCCTGGGAGGTACTGCATCCGCGCGGCAGCCATTCGGTCGCCGTCGGCGTCGACCAGCCGGTCGCCATCGATGTCCGCGGCAGCGTCGGCTATTATTGCGGCGGCATGAACGACGGCGGCACCATCACCGTGCATGGTTCGGCCGGGCCCGGCGTTGGCGAAAACATGATGTCCGGCCAGATCGTCGTCAAAGGCGATGCCAGCCAGTATGCCGGCGCCACCGGCCGGGGCGGGCTGCTGGTCATCGAAGGCAATGCGTCGTCGCGCTGCGGAATTTCGATGAAAGGCATCGACATCGTCGTCCACGGCAATATCGGCCACATGTCGGCCTTCATGGCGCAATCCGGCAACCTCGTGGTGCTGGGCGATGCCGGCGATGCGCTCGGCGATTCCATCTACGAGGCGCGGCTCTTCGTGCGCGGCAAGGTCGAAAGCCTCGGCGCCGACTGCATCGCCAAGGAGATGCGGCCCGAACACCTGGAATTGCTGCAAAACCTGCTCGACCGTGCCGGCGTGACCGGAGTCAAGGCGGCGGAGTTCAAGCGCTACGGCTCGGCGCGCACGCTTTACAATTTCAATATCGACAACGCCGATGCGTATTGAGGCAGCATGACCTATCGCAACCCGCCGACGACGCCGCGCAAATCCGCGACCTTCGACGACTACACGCTTTCCGAGATCCGTCGCGCCGCGGCGACCGGCATCTATGATATCAGGGGCGCCGGCGCCAAGCGCAAGCTGCCGCATTTCGACGATCTTCTGTTCCTCGGCGCCTCGATCTCGCGCTATCCGCTCGAAGGCTATCGCGAGCGCTGCGACACCAGCGTCGTGCTCGGTTCGCGCTATGCGAAGAAACCGATCGAATTGAAAATCCCGATCACCATTGCCGGCATGAGCTTTGGCTCACTGTCCGGGCCGGCCAAGGAGGCGCTTGGCCGCGGCGCGACGCTGTCCGGCACCTCGACCACCACCGGCGACGGCGGCATGACCGAGGAAGAGCGCGGCCATTCGAAGACGCTGGTCTACCAGTATCTGCCGTCGCGCTACGGCATGAATCCACGCGATCTGCGCCGCGCCGACGCTATCGAAGTGGTCGTCGGCCAGGGCGCCAAGCCAGGCGGCGGCGGCATGCTGCTTGGCCAGAAGATTTCCGACCGCGTTGCCGAAATGCGCACGCTGCCGAAGGGTATCGATCAGCGCTCGGCCTCGCGGCATCCCGACTGGACCGGGCCGGACGATCTCGAGATCAAGATCCTCGAACTGCGCGAAATCACCGACTGGGAAAAGCCGATCTACGTCAAAGTCGGCGGCGCGCGGCCCTATTACGACACCGCGCTTGCAGTCAAGTCGGGCGCCGATGTCGTCGTCGTCGACGGCATGCAGGGCGGCACCGCCGCAACCCAGGAAGTGTTCATCGAAAATGTCGGCCAGCCGACGCTCGCCTGCATCAGGCCGGCTGTGCAGGCGCTGCAGGATCTCGGCATGCACCGCAAGGTACAGTTGATCGTCTCCGGCGGCATCCGCAACGGCGCCGATGTCGCCAAGGCGCTGGCGCTGGGCGTCGACGCGGTGTCTATCGGCACGGCAGCGCTTGTCGCGCTCGGCGACAACGACCCGCGCTGGGAAGCGGAATACAACGAACTCGGCACCACCGCCGGCGCCTATGACGACTGGCATGAGGGTCGCGACCCGGCCGGCATCACCACGCAGGATCCCGAGCTAATGAAACGGGTCGATCCGATTGCGGCCGGACGACGGCTGGCGAACTATCTTAAGGTGATGACACTTGAGGCTCAGACAATCGCCCGCGCGTGCGGCAAGAACAGCCTGCACAATCTCGAGCCCGAGGATCTGGTCGCCTTGACGATCGAAGCCGCCGCCATGGCCGGCGTGCCGCTGGCCGGCACCAACTGGATACCGGGCAAGAACGGCTTCTAAGACAAACCAAAATGCCAGTAAGCGAGGAATTATAATGGGGAACGATCTCGCCGCCTTCGCCAAGGAGAAGGGCGTCAAATATTTCATGATATCCTACACCGACCTGTTCGGTGGACAGCGCGCCAAGCTGGTGCCGGCGCAGGCGATCGCCGACATGCAGCGGGACGGTGCCGGCTTTGCCGGTTTTGCCACCTGGCTCGATCTGACGCCGGCGCATCCCGACATGCTGGCCGTGCCGGATCCGGATTCGGTCATCCAGTTGCCGTGGAAGCCCGAAGTCGCCTGGGTCGCCGCCAACTGCATCATGAACGACAAATCGGTCGAGCAGGCGCCGCGCAACACGCTGAAGCGGCTGATCGCCGAGGCCGCCGGCGACGGCATGCACATCAAGACCGGCGTCGAGGCCGAGTTCTTCCTGATCTCGCCGGACGGCAAGACGATTTCGGACGAATACGACACGGCGTCGAAGCCCTGCTACGACCAGCAGGCGGTGATGCGCCGCTACGACGTGATCGCCGAGATCTGCGACCACATGCTGGCGCTCGGCTGGGGCGCCTACCAGAACGACCACGAGGACGCCAACGGCCAGTTCGAGATGAACTGGGCCTTCGACGATGCTCTGGCGACCGCCGACAAGCATTCCTTCTTCAAATTCATGGTGAAATCCGTTGCCGAAAAGCACGGCCTGCGCGCGACCTTCATGCCGAAGCCGTTCCAGGGCCTGACCGGCAATGGCTGCCATGCCCACATCTCGGTTTGGGACAGGGACGGCAAGACCAATGTCTTTGCCGATAATGCGATGGAACTCGGCCTGTCGGCCAAGGGCAGGAATTTCCTCGGCGGCATCATGAAACATGCTTCCGCGCTTGCCGCCATCACCAACCCGACGGTCAATTCCTACAAGCGCATCAACGCACCGCGCACCATCTCCGGCGCCACCTGGGCGCCGAACACCGTGACCTGGACCGGCAACAACCGCACCCACATGGTGCGCGTGCCCGGCCCCGGCCGCTTCGAGCTGCGCCTGCCCGACGGCGCGGCAAACCCCTATCTGCTGCAGGCCGTGATCATCGCCGCCGGGCTCGACGGCGTCCGCTCGAAGGCCGATCCCGGCCGGCGCTACGACATCGACATGTACCAGTTCGGCCATACGGTCGAAGGGGCGCCGAAGCTGCCGCTCAACCTGCTCGACGCATTGCGCGAGTTCGACAACGACAAATCGCTCAAGGCGGCGCTGGGTGAGGAATTCTCGTCGGCCTATCTAAAGCTCAAGCAACAGGAATGGAATTCCTATGCTTCCCACTTCACCCAGTGGGAGCGCGACCACACGCTCGACATCTGATCCGGAAGCACGCCCGGCGCGAAACAGGTTCATGAAATACTCGATCTTCTCCCTCGCCCGGGCGGCATTTTCCGGCCACAAGAACTGGCAGCGCACCTGGCGCGACGCCAGCCCGAAGAGCCACTACGACGTGGTGGTCATCGGCGGCGGCGGCCATGGAGTGGCGACGGCATGGTTCCTCGCCAGCGAGTACGGCATCAGGAATGTCGCGGTGCTGGAAAAAGGCTGGATCGGCTCCGGCAATGCCGGCCGCAACACCACCATCATCCGCTCCAATTACGGGCTGCCCGGCAATACCGGCTTCTACGAGCTGTCGATGAAGCTGTGGGAACGGATGGAGCAGGACCTCAACTACAACACCATGGTCAGCCAGCGCGGCGTCATCAATCTCTACCATTCCGACGCGCAGCGCGACGCCTACGCACGGCGCGGCAACACCATGCGCATCAACGGCATCGATGCCGAACTGCTCGATCTGACGGCGGTCAGGAAGATGATGCCGTTCCTGAACTTCGACAACGCACGTTTCCCGGTGCAGGGCGGCCTCTTGCAGCGACGCGGCGGCACGGCACGACACGATGCCGTGGTCTGGGGCTACGCGCATGCGGCGAGCGCGCTCGGCGTCGACATCATCCAGAATTGCGAAGTGACCGGCTTTATCCGCGACGGCAGCGGCAAGGTGACCGGCGTCGAGACGAGCCGCGGCAGGATCGGCGCGGCCAAGGTCGGCATGGCGGTCGCCGGCTCCTCGTCGCGCGTCGCGGCGATGGCCGGCATGCGGCTGCCGATCGAAAGCCATGTGCTGCAGGCCTTCGTCTCCGAGGCGATCAAGCCGCTGATCCCCAATGTCATGACGTTCGGCGCCGGGCATTTCTACGTCAGCCAGTCCGACAAGGGCGGCCTGGTCTTCGGCGGCGATATAGACGGCTACAATTCCTACGCCCAGCGCGGCAATCTGCCTGTCATGGAAGACGTCTGCGAAGGCGGCATGGCGCTGATGCCGATGATCGGCCGGATACGGCTTCTGCGTCAGTGGGGCGGCATCATGGACATGTCGATGGACGGCTCGCCGATCATCGACAAAACACCGGTCGACGGGCTCTATCTCAACGCCGGCTGGTGCTATGGCGGCTTCAAGGCGACGCCCGGCTCCGGCCTGGTCTTTGCCCATCTGCTGGCGCGCGACGAGCCGCACAAGGAGGCTACTCGCTTTCGTCTCGACCGCTTCCGGCGAGGTGCGATGATCGACGAAAAGGGCCAGGGCGCCCAACCGAACCTGCATTGAAGGCTGGCTGAAGAAGCATGCGCATTGTCTGTCCCTTCTGCGGCGAACGCGAACTCGGCGAGTTCACCTATCTGGGCGACGCCAGGCCGGTGCGTCCGGCGGCCGGCTCCTCCGAAGACGAGGTCTTCGACTATGTCTATCTGCGCGACAATGTCGCCGGGCCGATGAGCGAATACTGGTATCATGGCGGCGGCTGCCGGGCCTGGCTGAAGGTCGCCCGCAACACGCTGACGCACGAGATTTCGTCGGTCGAGCCGGCTGCGGGCGTTGGCGCCGCCAAGGTGGGCGCCTGATGGTTGGCCCTGCGCAGACACACCGGCTGGAGAGCGGCGGTCTCATCGATCGCGCCGCGCCGCTGAGCTTCCGCTTCGACGGCAAGAGCTTTGCCGGCTTCCAAGGCGACACGCTGGCCTCGGCGCTGATTGGCAATGGCGTCAAGTTGATCGGCCGATCGTTCAAATACCATCGCCCGCGCGGCATCCTGACCGCCGGGTCGGAGGAGCCCAACGCGCTGGTCGAACTGCGCAGCGGAGCGCGGCGCGAGCCGAACACCAAGGCGACCACGGCCGAACTTTACGACGGGCTCGAGGCCGCCAGCCAGAACCGCTGGCCGTCGCTGCGCCACGATCTGATGGCGGTCAACCAGCTGTTTGCGCCGATCTTCGTCGCCGGCTTCTACTACAAGACCTTCATGTGGCCGGCGAAATTCTGGGAAGCGGTCTACGAACCGGCGATCCGCCGAGCCGCCGGTCTCGGCCGCGCCGCCGGCGTCGCCGATCCCGACCATTACGACAAGGCGTGGGCGCATTGCGACGTGCTGATCGCCGGCTCTGGCCCGGCCGGGCTCGCGGCGGCATTGGCGGCCGGGCGCAGCGGCGCCCGTGTCATCCTGTGCGAGGAAGATTTTGCGTTCGGCGGCCGTCTGCTTGCCGACGGCGGCACCATCGACAGCCTGCCGGCGGCCGAATGGATTTCGCGCACGCTGGCCGAACTCGCAGCACTCCCCGATGTCCGCATCATGAACCGCACGACATTGTTCGGCGTCTATGATGGCGGCACCTATGGCGCGATCGAGCGGGTCAATGACCACCTGCCCTCCCCGCCAGAGCACCAGGTGCGCCAAAGGCTATGGCGGATCGTGGCTAGGCGCTGCGTCGTTGCCGCCGGCGCCATCGAGCGGCCGATCGTGTTTGCCGGCAACGACACGCCCGGCGTGATGGTGGCTTCGGCGATGCGGACCTATGTCGCGCGCTACGCGGCGGCGCCGGCAAAGAGGATCGCGCTGTTCACCAACAATACGGATGGCTGGCGCACGGTCGAGACCGCGCTCGCCGCCGGATTGCAGATCGCGGCGGTCGTCGATGCGCGCCCGGACGTCTCCGCCGCGCATCGCGCGCTCGCCGCCAAGGCCGGCTTTCCGGTGCTCAGCGGCTCGGTCAACGAGGTCGAAGGCGGCAAGGACGGCGTCCGGAAAATCGCGATCTCGCTGACCGGCGGCGCACGGGCGGAAGTCGAAGCCGACGGGCTTGCCGTCTCCGGCGGCTGGAATCCGGCGATCGGGCTGACCTCCTACCATCGCGGCCGGCCGAAATGGCAGGACGACATCGCAGCCTTCGTCCCGGACGGTGCGCCTCCGGGCATGATGGCCGCAGGCGCCGCCAACGGCGCCTTCGGGCTGGGCGACTGCCTGCGCCAGGGCTTTGCCGCAGGAGCGGCGGCAGCACAGAGTGCCGGGCGCAGCGGCAATGCCGGCACGCCGCCGGTCGCCGACGATGAGGCGTTTTCGCTGACGTCGCTCTGGCATGTCGCCGGCAAGGGCAAAGCCTTTGTCGACTACCAGCACGATGTCACGGCGTCCGACATCGAACTGGCGCAGCGCGAGGGTTTCGAATCGGTCGAGCATCTGAAGCGCTATACGACGCTCGGCATGGCCACCGACCAGGGCAAGACCTCGAACGTCGCCGGCCTCGCCATCATGGCTGGGTTGTCAGGCAAATCCATTCCCGAGACCGGCACGACGATCTACCGCCCGCCCTATGTGCCGGTCGCTATCGGCGCCTTCGCCGGCCATCATCGCGACGAGAACTTCCATGCGACGAGGCTGACGCCGTCGCATCACTGGGCAGCCGAACAGGGCGCGGTGTTCGTCGACACCGGCCTGTGGAAGCGCGCGCAATGGTATCCGCGCGCCGGCGAAAAGGACTGGCTGGAATCGGTGACGCGCGAGGTCAAGGCGGTGCGCTCCGGCGTCGGCTTCTGCGACGTCTCGACGCTCGGCAAGATCGACGTGCACGGCCCGGACGCCGGCGCTTTCCTCGACCGCGTCTACATCAACACCTTCTCCAGTCTTGCCGTGGGAAAAGCCCGCTACGGGCTGATGCTGCGCGAGGACGGCATCGTCTATGACGACGGCACCACCTCGCGGCTGGCCGAGGACCATTATTTCCTGACCACCACCACCGCCAAGGCCGGGCTGGTGATGCAGCATCTCGAATTCTGCCGGCAGGTGCTATTTCCTGAGCTCGACGTCCAGCTCACCTCCGTCTCTGACCAGTGGGCGCAATTCTCGATCGCTGGACCTAGGACCCGGGACCTGCTCCGGGAAATCGTCGATCCGGCCGAGGATCTGTCGAATGAAGGTTTTCCGTTCATGGGGGCGCGCGAGGTATCGCTTCGCGGCGGCACCAGGGCACGGCTGTTCCGCATCTCGTTCTCCGGTGAGATGGCGTTCGAGATTTCGGTTCCCGCCCGTTACGGCGACGCGCTGGTGCGCAATTTGATGCTGGCCGGGAAGCCATTCGGCGTTACGCCCTACGGCACCGAGGCGCTCGGCGTCATGCGCATCGAAAAGGGCCATGTCGCCGGGCCGGAGCTGAACGGCACGACGACGGCCGCCGACCTCGGCCTCGGCAAGATGATGTCGACCAAGAAGGATTTCATTGGCCGCGTCATGGCCGGGCGCGAGGCGCTGGTCGCGCCGGACCGGCAGGTCGTCGTCGGGATCAAGCCGGTCGACAAGACGCGCCGCCTGCGTTCCGGCGCGCATATTATCCCGAAGGGCGAGACGCCCGGTCCCGCCAACGACCAGGGCTACGTCACCTCGGTCTGCTTCTCGCCGGTGCTCGACCAGTGGATCGGGCTTGGCCTGGTCGAGCGCGGCCGCGAGCGCATCGGCGAGATCGTCCATGCGCATGACCCGCTGCGCGGCGAGGACTACGATGTCGAGCTGTGCAGCCCCGTCTTCTACGATCCGGATGGAGGGCGCCAGCGTGGTTGAGTTGTCCTGGATTGCCCGCAGTCCGCTGGAGAAAGCGCTCGTCGTCGGCGCCCATGGCGCGCGCGGCACCGAGGCCGGCGTTTGGCTGACGGAAATCCGCAATTTCGACCTGATCCAGGTGATGGCGCGGCGCGGCAAAACGGCGGAGCTGGCAAAAGCTGCCCAGGCCCGTTTCGACGTTGCCGCACCGGAAACGCCCAAGGCGGTCCAAGTTCCCGACGCTACGCTGATCTGGTCGGGACCGGATCAGTTCCTCGTCCTGTCGAAAGGCGCCAAGCACGCGATCGAACCGCTGAGCCAGGCGTTCTCGCAATCCGCCTCGCTGTCGGACCAGTCGCATGCCCGCGTCCTGATCAGCGTTTCGGGAGAAAAGGCGCGCGCGATGTTGGCCAAACTGTCGTCGTTAGACCTGCACCCGGCGGCGTTCCCGGCCGGCACCGCTGCCGCGACATCGATCGACCATACCAGCGTCAATCTGTGGCGCGGCCATGACCGGCCGGATAGGCAGGCGGTGTTCAATCTCCTGGTGTTCGCGACGTTTGCCGAAAGCCTGTGGCAGACGATGCTCGATGCCGCCGCGGAGTATGGCGTCGACATCGGGCATTCCGAGGAATTGGCATAGCCTTGGCGCGTCTTCCCTTCTCCCCTTGTGGGGTCCGAAGGACGGGACGAGACCCGTGGCTCGCCCCAGGGCGGTGGATCGGCGCGCAGCGCCGAGACGGATGAGGGGTGTTCCAGCGGAGTGAGAGGCTGGCGTTCCCTGGAACACCCCTCATCCGTCGCCTTCGGCGACACCTTCTCCCCCAAGGGGAGAAGGGGGAGCTTGTGCCACCTTCACCTTGCCAACTCCGGCTCTTCTGCCCTATTCTTCCCGCTAAAATAATTTCACGCACAGGCAAACTTGTTTCTCGAAACCAGGGTTGAGATGAGCCAGTCGCCCTACCCCGTAATCGCCGCCGGACCGCCCCGGCCGAGTCTGATCCTGCGGCCAGGCCAGATCGCGCTGCCGGCCGGGATGGAGCGCTATTCGGTTCAGGGCAATGGCGCGGTGCTGATCGAGGTCGAGGCCGGCGACAGCATCACTGTGCGCAATGTCGAGGGCGGGCAGGCCTGCGAGCTGCTGGTATGGGACAGCACCGGCGTAACCGATCCCGGTATTCTCGGCGAAAAATCGAACAGCAATGCCGCCGGCATTAAGGCGCTGCTGGCCGATAGCGACGATAGCCTCGCTTCCTTACGCCGAGGCCTCGAACGTCGCCAGGTACAGCTAGATCAGGCAAAGGCGGTCCGCGTCTTCGGCGGCTCCACCCCTGCCGGCACCGAACAGAGCTTTGCGATCGCCCGCGACGGCTCGATGCTCGTCGCTGCCCCCGGCGGTCCGATGCTGGTCGACGGCCACGATACCGCAACGCCGCTCAGCGTCATCCTGCGCCGCGCCACGATCCGTCCAGCTGCGAAGTCGCGGCTTGCCGACCCGCTGGCCGATCCGGTGCTCGATCTGCGCGTCCATTCGGCGACGGCGGAAGCCTATTTCGTCAAAGCCGGCGACTATCTGCAGATCATCGATGTCGACGGGCGCCAATGCACCGACTTCCAGTGCTTTTCGGCGCGCAAGCTGGACAAGGGCCGCGATCATCCGCTCGACGTGACGACGACGCGCACGCTGATGGGTTCGAGCTATCCGATGCCCGGGCTGCACTCGAAATATTATGACCAGGACATGGAGCCGCTGGTCGAGGTTATCCAGGACACTTGCGGCCGGCACGATGCATTCGCGCTCGCCTGCGCGGCCAAATATTACGACGACATCGGCTATCCCGGCCATCCCAACTGCTCGGAGAATTTCAACCGCGCGCTGGCCGACAAGGGTGTGACGCCCCGCGCCGGCTGGATGGCGATCAACTTCTTCTTCAACACGGCCATCGACGCGCATGGCGTCGTCGTTTCCGATGAGCCGTGGTCGCGGCCGGGCGACTATGTGCTGCTGCGGGCGCTCACGGATATCGTCTGCGTCTCGTCCGCCTGCCCCGACGATACGACGCCGGCCAATGGCTGGAACCTGACTGACATCCATGTGCGGACCTATGCCGGCCAGCACAAATTCTCGCGAGCGATCGCCAGACGCATGACGCCCGATTCGGAACCGAAAATGACCCGCGAGACCGCCTTTCATTCGAGCTTTGCCAAGCACACCCGCAACTTCGTCGAGTACAAGGGTTATTGGCTGGCCAATTCCTTCGCCAGGCAAGGCCCGATCGACGAATACTGGGCCTGCCGGCAGGATGCAGTGATCATGGACCTGTCGCCGCTGCGCAAGTTCGAGATCACCGGCCCGGATTCGGAAGCGCTGCTGCAATATACGCTGACCCGCGACATCAGGAAGCTCGGCGTCGGCCAGGTCGTCTATTCCGCCATGTGCTACGAGCATGGCGGCATGATCGACGACGGCACGCTGCTTCGGCTCGGCAAGGATAATTTCCGCTGGGTTGGCGGCGACGATCTATCCGGCGAATGGCTGCGCGAAATGGCGACGAAACTCGGCCTTACCGTGCTGGTGCGTTCATCGACCGACCAGATGCACAATGTCGCCGTGCAGGGACCGAAAAGCCGCGACATTCTCAGGCAGATCATCTGGACCTCGCCGCTGCAGCCGTCGATCGACGAGCTCGAGTGGTTCCGCTTTGCCGTCGCCCGCATCGGCGGCGGCAACGGCATTCCCGTCGTTGTCTCGCGCACCGGCTACACCGGCGAGCTCGGCTACGAGATCTGGTGCCATCCGCGCGACGCGGAAAAGGTGTTCGACGCCATCTGGGAGGCTGGCCAGCCGCACGGCCTGAAGCCGATGGGACTGCAGGCGCTCGACATGGTGCGCATCGAGGCCGGGCTGATCTTTGCCGGCTACGAGTTCTCCGACCAGACCGATCCGTTCGAGGCCGGCATCGGCTTCACCGTGCCGCTGAAGACCAAGAGCGACGATTTCATCGGCCGCGAGGCGCTGATCCGACGCAAGGAAAATCCGCAGAAGAAGCTGGTCGGCCTCGACATCGACGCCAATGTCGCGGTCGGCCACGGCGATTGCGTGCATGTCGGTCGCGCCCAGATCGGCGTCGTCACCTCCGGCATGCGCTCGCCAGTGCTGAACAAGACCATCGCGCTGGCCAGGCTCGACGTCACCCATTCGGCGATCGGCACCGAGGTCGAGATCGGCAAGCTCGACGGCCACAGCAAGCGGCTGCCGGCGCGCGTCGTCGCCATTGCCCACTACGATCCGCAGAAGACCAGGCCGCGCTCCTGATCGACGCTGCCCGGTTCTTCCCTTCTCCCCTTGTGGGAGAAGGTGGATCGGCGCGCAGCGCCGAGACGGTTGAGGCGCGCTGGACGAAGTGCGGTTTTGCCAAGCTGGAACACCCCTCATCCGACCGAGCTACGCTCGGCCACCTTCTCCCACAAGGGGAGAAGGAAAGACCGCACCCGTCGGCAGCGCCAACGAAGCTCGACTGTTTCACAAGCGCAATGTGCACAGCGTCACAAACCGCTTGACCTGAAAGCGCGTTGGGTCAATCTTCACTGCTAAGAATAAAATACTACTGAGCGGAAACGCTTGGGCCGTTCAACGTGAGCGTCGATGACGCCTCGCGAGATTGCGGCTGTTGCCGATGGGGAACATCAAAAATGGGGAATTCGCGTAAATGAGCACGATAGTCACCACCCTGGTGCCGCCTGCCAAAGGGCAGCTGCACCGAAACATCGATTGGCGCGGCGCCTTTTGGGTGGCAAGCGGCGTTCCGGCCCTTGTCCTGTTTTCGATCGGCGGCATTGCCGGCACCACCGGAACGCTGGCCTTCATGATCTGGACCGCATCCATGATCATGGGCTTCCTGCAATCCTTCACCTATGCGGAAATCGCCGGCCTGTTCCCGAACAAGTCCGGCGGCGCCTCGATCTATGGCGCCACCGCGTGGCTGCGCTATTCGAAATTCATCGCGCCGCTTTCGGTGTGGTGCAACTGGTTCGCCTGGTCGCCGGTGCTGTCGCTCGGCTGCTCGATCGCCGCCGCCTACATCCTCAACGCGCTGGCGCCGGTGCCGCTGTTCACCGACGCTTCGCCGGAGGTCGCCGCCTATATCGCGGCCCATGCCGGAACCAGCGCCGCCGACGCCATCACCGCGGTCACTGCGGCGGCGACGCCGGCGATCCGCAACTGGACGCTCTACGGTCACACGCTGGGCCCGGTTTCCTTCACCTTCAACGCAACCTTCTTCATCGGCGCTGTGCTGATGCTGATCATCTTTTCGATCCAGCATCGCGGCATCCTGGGCACCGCCAATGTGCAGAAATATATCGGCCTGCTGGTCATCATCCCGATGCTGATCGTCGGCGTGGTGCCGATCGTTACCGGCCAGATCAACTGGGCAAACTTTTCGCCGCTGGTGCCGCTCGCGGCAGCCTACGCGCCGGAGCCCGGTGCGTGGAACATCGCCGGCTGGACGCTGGTGCTCGGCGGCATGTTCATCGCGGCCTGGTCAACTTACGGTTTCGAGACCGCCGTCTGTTACACCTCCGAGTTCAAGAACCCCGGCACAGATACCTTCAAGGCGATCTTTTATTCCGGCCTGTTGTGCATGCTGCTGTTCATCCTGGTGCCATTCACCTTTCAGGGCGTGCTCGGCTTGAACGGCATGCTGGCGACGCCGATCGTCGACGGCTCCGGCGTTGCCGACGCGCTGGCCGGCATGGTCGGCGGCGGACAGTTGATCCACAGCCTGCTGGTGATGCTGATGATCCTGGCGCTGGTGCTCTGCATCATGACGGCGATGGCCGGCTCCTCGCGCACGCTCTACCAGGGTTCGGTCGATGGCTGGCTGCCGCGCTACCTCAGCCATGTCAACGAGCACGGCGCGCCGACGCGGGCGATGTGGACGGACCTGATCTTCAACCTGATCGTGCTGGCCATCGCCTCGGCCGACGCGACGAGCTTCTTCTTCATCCTGGCGGTGTCGAATTGCGGCTACATCATCTTCAATTTCCTCAACCTCAACGCCGGCTGGATCCACCGCATCGACAATGGCCACATCGCGCGGCCTTGGAAGGCGCCGAGCTGGCTGCTCGGCCTCGGCGCGATCTTTGCCTATGTCAACGCGGTCTTCATGGGCGCCGGAGCCAAGGTCTGGAACCCGATGGCATTGTGGGCCGGGCTGATCACGGCCGCCTTGATCATCCCGGTGTTCTGCTTCCGGCACTACATCCAGGACAAAGGCAAGTTCCCCGACCACATGCTGGCCGATCTCGGCATGAACTCGTCCGACCTCGCAGTGCGAAAGGCGGGCATGCTGCCCTACCTGACGCTGATCGCCGGCGTCGCGGTGATGCTGCTCGCCAACTGGCTGTTCGTCATCTGAGGCTTGCCTTGAGAGCAATTCCAGGAAAAGGTGTGAACGGTTTTCCGGCCGGAATTGCCTCAAAACAAAAAATAGAGCGGTTCGGCGTTTCCGTGAAACGATGAACCGTTCTACGGATTGGGCGCGCGATGCGCGCTCGATCGCTTGCATTTTGTTCTTGCTTTGTGCCGGCAGCTATGCTACTAATCCCGTCATGGTGCTGATTCGCCCCGAGACCCGGTTTTTCGTTTCTGGGCCTATTCTGGCTCAATCGATCTTGATGAACACGCCCTTGGTGTTGAGATATTCGTCAAGGTGTTCGGCGCCGCCCTCGCGGCCGTAGCCGCTCATCTTGTAGCCGCCGAAGGGCACGGCCGGATCGATGGCGTGATAGGTGTTGACCCAGACCGAGCCGGCGCGGATCTTTTGCGACAGCCGGTGGGCGGTGGCGAGATTTTGGGTGAAGACCCCTGCAGCCAGGCCGTAAGGCGTGTTGTTGGCCCGCTCGACCGCCTCGTCCAGCGTATCGAACGGCAAGGCTGAAATCACCGGCCCGAAGATCTCCTCGCGCGCGATCTTCATATCGTCCGAGACGCCGGCAAAGACAGTCGGCGCGACGAAATTGCCGGCGGCAAGCGCGCCTTCCACAAGCCGGGTGCCTCCGGTGACGAGTTTCGCCCCTTCTGCAGTACCGGCCTCGAGGTAACCGGTGACCCGTTGCAACTGCTTTTCGGAGACGAGCGGGCCGATCTCGGTCGCCGGGTCGATGCCGTCGCCGACCCTGAGACCCTTGGCGTATGCCGCGAGACGCTCGATGAACTCGTCATGGACCGCGCGTTCGACGAAAAGGCGCGAACCGGCGATGCAGATCTGGCCGGAATTGGCGAACACCGACATCGCGGCCACCGGCACCGCTTTGTCGAGATCGGCATCGGCGCAGACGATGACCGGCGACTTGCCGCCAAGCTCCAGCGAGACGCGCTTGAGGTTGCCGGCCGAGGCGCGCACGATCGACTGGCCGGTCGCCGTCGAGCCGGTGAAGACGATTTTGTCGACGCCCATGTGCTCGGCGAGTGCGGCGCCCGCCTCGGTGCCGGTGCCGGTGACGATGTTGACGACGCCTTCCGGGACGCCGGCCTCGTTCATGATGTCGGCGATCAGCAGTGGCGTCAGCGGCGCCTCTTCCGATGGTTTCAGCACGATGGTACAGCCGGTCGCCAGCGCCGGGCCGATTTTCCAGATCGACGCGGCGGTCGGCGCGTTCCAGGGAATGATGGCGCCGACGACGCCGACCGCCTCCTTGCGGGTGAAGGAGACGATTTCGCCGGGCAGCGAGTTCTCGATCGTCTCGCCGTGCAGCGCCGTCGCCATGCCGGCATAATAGCGCAGCATGCCGATGACGCGGTTGCGATTGGCGCGGGTGCGCACGATCGGCATACCCATGTCGGTGGTGTCGGAGAGGCTGATCTCTTCCCAGTTCTTTTCGAAGAGATCGGCGATCCTCAGCAGCAGTACCTGCCGCTCGTAAGGTCTGAGCCGGCTCCACGGTCCCTCGAACGCCTTGCGGGCGGCAGTCACCGCCAAGTCGATGTCGAGGCGGTCTCCGCGCGGCACCGTGGCGATGACCGCGCCGGTGGCAGGATTGCGGGTCTCCATGGTCCGGCCGGAGCGGGCATCGACCCAGCCACCGCCGATGAACATCTGGCGATGGCGTCCGTCGATCGGCAGCCGCAGCGGTGCCTGAGCTATGGTCATGACGGTCCTCCTCCGGCACCTACGCCTGGTGGGCGGATTAAACCGCCGGAGGTCACATTTGCCAACAGCTCTATTCGGCCGCCAGGGCCAGTTGCGGCCTTTCGTTCTTTTCTTCCGTCTCGGCCGGCTGCTCCACCACCTTCTTGGGCTCCCGGCCGAAGAACAGCGCGTAGGCTGCCGGCAGGACAAGGATGGTCAGCACCGTGGCGACCAGGATGCCGCCCATCATGGCATAGGCGAGCGGCCCCCAGAAGACGCCACGCGAGATCGGGATCAGCGCCAGCACCGCCGTCAGCGCCGTCAGCACGATCGGCCGGAACCGGCGAACGGCCGAGCCGATGATGGCCTCGGAGCGCTCCACGCCGGCGGCGATGTCCTGGTCGATCTGATCGACCAGGATGATCGAGTTTCGCATGATGATGCCGAGCAGGGCGATAACACCGAGGATGGCGACGAAGCCGAACGGCGCACCGCTGATCAAAAGTGCCGCCGCCGCACCGATGATGCCGAGCGGACCGGTCGCCAGCACCAGCATCGCCTTCCCGAAATGCTGCAGCTGGATCATCAGCAGCACGACGATGACCGCCAGCATGACTGGAGCTTTCGCCGCAATCGAGGCCTGGCTTTCGGCCGCATCCTCGGCGCCGCCCTGGATCTCGATCTTGTAGCCGGGTGCGAGGCCGGCGCGCAGGCCCGACATCTCGCCATACATTTTCATGGCGACATCGTTCGGCTGCACGCCATCCGGCAGCGTGGCGCGTACGCTGATGGTCGGCAAGCGGTCGCGCCGCCATTCGACGCCTTGCTCCAGCACCGGGACAATCTTGGCGACCTGCGACAGCGGCACGGAGCCACCGAAATCCGTCGGGATATAGACGGAATCGACCGCCGACAGCAGGTGACGGCTTGCCTCCGGTTCGCGGGCGACGATCGAAACCGTCTCCTCGCCGTCGCGGAAGTCATCGAGCGGCGCTCCCGACATGGTCGCCTGCAGCATCTGGCGGATGCGCTGCGAGGTGACGCCGAGCGCACGGGCGCGATCCTGGTCGATCACCAGCTTCATCGCCGGCACCGGCTCCAGCCAGTCGTCGTGGATGGCGCCGAGCAGCGGATTTGCCTGGAACTTCGCCTTCACCTCGTGGGCGATGCGGCGCACCTCCTGGCGATCCGGACCCATGACGCGCATCTGCACCGGCCAGCCGGTCGGCGGACCAAGGAACAGGCGGTCGACCTTGGCGCGGATCGACGGGAAATCCTCGGCCAGGATGGTGCGCAGCTTGACAATCAGCCGCTCGCGGGCCGGTTCGTCATTGGCCATCACCAGAAGCTGGGCGAAATTCGGATTGCGAAGCTGCTGGTCGAGCGGCAGGAAGAAACGCGGCGCGCCTTCGCCGATATAGGTGGCGATGAAGCGCTTGTCCTTGTCGTCCATCATCCTGGCTTCGAGCGCCTTGGCCTGTGTCTCGACTTCCTTGATGCTGGTGCCTTCCGGCAGCCAGAGGTCGACAAGGATTTCCGGGCGCGACGATTGCGGGAAGAAATTCTGCGGGATGAACTGGAACGCCCACAGGCTGGTGGCAAAGGTCATCATCGTCATCACCAGCACGATGATGCGATGGCGCACGGCCCAGGTCACGGTCGAGCGAAGGCGACGGTAGAAGCCCGTGTCGAAGACATCGTGATGGCTGCCGGCGTGCTTGCGCTGCTTCAGGATCATGTGGCCGAGCCATGGCGTGAAATAGACCGCCGCGAACCAGGACACGACCAGCGCGATACCGACGACGTAGAACAGGGTGCGCACATATTCGCCGGCCGTCGAGGCGGCGAAACCGACGGGGATGAAGCCGGCCGTGGTGATCAGCGTGCCGGTCAGCATCGGGAAGGCGGTCGAGGAATAGGCGAAGCTCGCCGCCTCGACCTTGACCAAGCCTTCCTCGAGCTTTCGCTCCATCATTTCGACGACGATCATCGCGTCGTCGACCAAGAGGCCAAGGGCGATGATCAGCGCGCCGAGCGAGATGCGCTGCAGGTCGATGCCGAGCTCGTACATGATGGCGAAGGTGGCGGCCAGGACCAGCGGAATGACGATCGCGATCACCAGACCCGAACGCCAGCCGATCGACAGGAACGAGACGACAAGCACGATCAGCAGCGCTTCACCGAGCGCTTCCATGAACTCGGCCACCGCATCCTTGACGACTTCCGGCTGGTCGGAGACCTGGTCCACCGACACGCCATAGGGCAGCGCCTCCTCGAAGCGCTTGTAGGTCGCTTCGACGTCCTTGCCGACGTCGGTGACGTTGAAGCCCTTGGCCATGACGACGCCGAGCTGGACGCTGTCATGGCCGTTGAAGCGGTATTTGCGCTGATAAGGGTCCTCGAGGCCGGAGGTCACGGTGGCGATGTCGCCGAGGCGCGTCACCTGGTTGCCGGCCCGCAGCCGAAGCTCGCGAATGTCGGCCGCCCTGGCCACGTCGCCTTCGACCGAGATGCGCACCGAACGCTGGCCGGTGTCGACCGAACCTGCCGGGTCGACATTGTTCTGGCCCCTGATCGCATTCTGCAGGTCGGTCAGCGTCAGGCCGCGTTCGGCAAGCACCTTGGATGAAACGTCGATGTAGAGCTTTTCCGGCTGGTCGCCGATGATCACGGCTTTCTCGACGCCGGGCGTCGTCAGCAGCATGTCGCGTGCCTGGATGGCGAATTTCTTCAGCTCGGGATAGCCGTAGCCATCGCCGCTGATCGAATGCAGGGTGATGAATGTGTCGCCGAATTCGTCGTTGAAGTAGGGCCCGAGCAAGCCCTGCGGCAGTTCATTCGAGATATCGCCGACCTTCTTGCGCACCTGATAGAACGCATCCGCGACCTGCGCGGGACTGGTGTCGCCCTTGACCTGCAAGGTGATGATGGCGCTGCCGGCGCGGGTGTAGGAGCGGACGAAATCGAGATGCGGCGTTTCCTGCAGCTTGCGCTCGATCTTGTTGACGACCTGGTCCTCCATCTCCTTGATCGAGGAGCCCGGCCAGATCGCCTGGACGACCATGACGCGGAAGGTGAAATCGGGATCTTCCTTCTGGCCCATGCGCATCAGGCCGAGCGCACCGGCGACGATGATAAGCCCGAACAGGAAGCGGGCAATGCTCGGATGGCCGATTGCCCAGCGCGAAAGATTGAAAGACCGCTTTTCAGTGGTGTCGGTGGTCATCGGCGTCAGTCCGTTTCAATTTGATCAACAGAGCACGCGCTTTCGCATGCCCAAGGAACTTCCGATGTGGGCTTCCGAGCGGCGAGGCTTTCCGAGTTGAGAGATCTACATCGCGGTGGGACACGAGGATCGATGTGGGGGTTACATCGACCTGAGATCTCGAAAATCGGGGGCGCCTGCCGCCCGGAAACCGTGAATTGCCTGGCCGTCAGCGCAAGCGCCTTGCGGCGTCATCATCGGCCGAGGCCGACTGTTGTGCTGCATCACCGGTAAGCTTGACTTTCAGATTCTCGGTCATGAACTGCGTGCCGGCAGCGACGACCACATCGCCCGGCTTCAGCCCGTCGGCGACACTGACGCCGTCAGGCGTGAAGGCGGCGACCTTGACCGGATGCGCATGAACGGTACCGCCACTGCGGTCGACGGTCCAGACGATCGATTGGCTGTCCTTTTGTGCCAATGCGCTCAGCGGGATCGACACCAGCTGCTGCCGGTTGCCCGCCGCGGCTTCGATGGAGGCCGTCATGCCAAGCAGCACGTTCGGATCGTTGGGCAGGCTGACGCGAACGGCAAAGGTGCGCGACTGCGGATCGGCGCTGCCGGCGACTTCGCGGACCTTGCCTTCGAGCGTCAGCGCCTCATCGGACCAGAAACCCGCCTTGACGGTCTTGCCCGGCTTGAACTCGGCGATATCGGTTTCGGGAACAGCGATCAGGACTTCCTTCTCGCCGTCGATGGCAACGGTCACCACCGGCGTGCCTGAGCCGACCACCTGGCCGACATCGGCGGCAACGGCGGTGACGATGCCATTCTTGTCCGCCTTGAGATCGGTATAGCGGACCTGGTTCTGTGCCTGGGCAAGCTGCGAGCGGGCGGAGTCGCGCGTGGCGACCGCCTGATTGTAACTGAGCGTCGCCTGCTCGAGCTGCGACTTCGGTGCGAAATTCTTGGCGTAGAGCTGTTCGGCGCGCTTGCGCGTAAGCTCGACTGTCTCGACCTGACGGTCGGCGGCATCGAGGCTGGCCTGGGCGCTTCTCACCGAAAGCTCGTAGTCGGTGGGATCGATGCGGGCGAGAACGTCGCCGGGCTTGACGCGGTCACCGATGTCGACAAGGCGCTCGGTGATCTTGCCGTTGATGCGAAAGCCGAGATTCATCTCGGTGCGGGCGCGCACCGATCCGGAATAGGAGAGCTGACGGGTATCGCTCGCCTTGGCGATCTCGACCACCTTGACCGGGCGGATGATCTCCTTGACCTCGGCTTTCTCCTGCGAGCAGCCGGCGAGGCCGAGAGCGGCAACGACAATCAGTGCCAGGCCGGCGGCCGGTAGCCTGTAGGTGATGGACTTGGACAAAGACACTTTTCGTACTCCCGAACTGTGGGGATGAATTGCCGACATCACCGCCCGACGGGCGGCAACGGTCATTTCTTCAAGGCTCTGATGGCAAACTCGGTAAGCTCGTCCGGCGTCGCCCGGTTCTTCTTGGCGAGGCATTGGGCCATCATCTGCGGATGACAGAGGCTGATAATAGCAGCGCCGAAACACCTGGACGCGATCACCGGATCCTGATCGACGAACTCGCCGGTGGCGATGCCCTCGCGGATCACTTCCGCGACCAATTCGTGGATGCTGTCGATGTGCTTTTCGATGACATGCCAATCGCGTTCGATGGCGACGATGACCATCTCGTGCACTTTCTCCTGGTCGATCATGGTCTCGAGCGTCCACTGATAGTGCGTATGCACATAGCGGCGGAGCTTCTCGCTGGCGGTGCCGGGACCATGGCAGGCTTCGTAGGTCAACCGGTAGCAGGTGGCGAGCATACGGCCGCAAACCGCCTGGTGAATTTCCACCTTGGAGGCGAAGAAGCGATAGATGTTGGCGGTCGACATGCCAAGTTCGCGCGCTATGTCGGCGACGTTGGTCTTGCCGTAGCCGTAGTGGCGGAACAATCGCTCCGCGCAATCCAGGATGCGCGTGACATTTTCCTGGCGGGCGGAATCGGCGGTGGTGTCTAAGGTTTCAAGCATCTCGTTGGCCAAAATTTACGACTGACGAATTTAGAATTTCGTCACTCGTAAATTGAAAACCATCACCTGTCAAGACATGATTTCGGCCAGCTGACGCTGCTGATGACAGATGGTGACATCTCTGGACGGAGTTGGCCCATGAAGCGCATGTGGTTCCCGCCGGGCGCGCCTGCAACACCGCGCGTCTTTTTGAACGCACAGGATTTTGAAATGATGCTTCCCGAAATCGGTTCCGTTTTCGGGTCAGGCGCTAAGGCTGCTTCGCCATCTCCCGCAGCCGGAACTTCTGGATCTTGCCCGTCGAAGTCTTAGGGATTTCTGCAAAGATCACCGCTTTCGGCACCTTGAAGCGGGCGAGCAGCGCGCGGCAGTGCTCAATGATTTCGGCCTCGGTCGCCGCCTTGCCCGGCTTCAACTCGACATAGGCGACCGGCACCTCGCCCCATTTGTCGTCGGATCGGGCGACAACGCCACAGGAAGCAACGGCGGGGTGCTTGTAGAGCGCCTCCTCGACCTCGATCGAGGAAATATTCTCGCCGCCGGAGATGATGATGTCCTTGGAACGGTCCTTGAGTTGGATGTAGCCGTCCGGATGCATGACGCCGAGGTCGCCCGAATGGAACCAGCCGCCGGCAAAGGCCTCGTCGCTCGCCTTGCGGTTCTTGAGATAGCCTTTCATGACGATGTTGCCGCGGAACATCACCTCGCCGATCGTCTCACCGTCGGCCGGCATCTCTTGCATCGTCTGCGGGTCCATCACGGTCAGACCTTCGAGCGCGGCATAGCGCACGCCTTGCCTGGCCTTCTTCGCCGCCCTCGCCCCCTTCGCAAGCCGGTCCCACTCGCCATGCCATTCGTTGACGACGGCCGGGCCGTAGGTTTCGGTCAGGCCGTAGAGATGGGTGACGGCAAAACCCGCATCGGCCATGCCCGACAGCACCGCCTCAGGCGGCGGCGCCGCGGCGGTGTTGAAGGTGACGGTCTGCGGAAACTGCCGCTTGTCCTCGTCCCTGGCGTTGATCAGCACCGACATGACGATCGGCGCACCGCAGAGATGGGTGACGCCGTGATCGGCGATGGCGTCATAGATCGGCTTCGGCCGCACCCAGCGCAGGCAGACATGGGTGCCGGCCTGTACGGCAAGCGTCCAGGGAAAGCACCAGCCGTTGCAGTGGAACATCGGCAACGTCCACAGATAGACCGGGTGTTTGCCCATCCCGGCATGGATGGTGTTGGAATAGGCCATCAGTGCCGCGCCGCGGTGGTGGCAGACGACGCCCTTCGGATTGCCTGTCGTGCCGGAGGTGTAGTTGAGCGATATGGCGTCCCATTCGTCGTCCGGCATCGACCAGGCGAAATCCTCGTCGCCGCCGGCGACAAACGCCTCGTAGTCGAGCGTGCCGATCCGCAGGCCCTTGGCATAGGGCGCGTCGGCGGCGTAATCGGGATCGTCGTAGTCGATCACCAGCGGCTTGACCTTGGCCAGCGTCAGCGCTTGTCGAACCACGCCGGCGAATTCGCGGTCGACGATCAGCACCTTGGTTTCGGCATGCTCGAGCTGGAAGGCAATGACCGCGGCGTCGAGGCGGGTGTTGAGCGAATGCAGCACCGCCTTGGTCATCGGCACGCCGAAATGCGCTTCCAGCATCGGCGGCGTGTTGGACAGCATGACGGTAACGGTGTCGCCCCTGCCGATGCCGCGCTTCGCCAGCGCCGAGGCAAGCCTCAGCGAGCGCTTCCAGAAATCGCGATAGGTCGTGCGCTGGCGGCCATGGATGATGGCGGTCTGGTCGGGAAAGGTTTTTGCCGCCCGTTCAAAATAGGTCAGCGGCGTCAGCGGCTGGTGGTTGGCCGGGTTCCGGTCGAGGTCCTGTTCATAGGGATTGCCCATCCCGTCCTCCGCAATGTGTTCGTCGAGAACTTTAGCTACCGGCTTCCGGCCCGTCACCACCAACGATGCCACGACAGACCGCATTTGGAACAACAATGACGATCTCGATTCGACGGGCGCAAGAGCATTACCTGCCCGCGCCCAATTTGACTTTTGTCGAGAGCCGTGACTAATGTCAGGGAGGAGATGGTATGGCGATCCGACCGGCAGAACAGCTTATCCACAAGGCCGCCTGGCTTTACTATGCACACGGCCTGCGCCAGGACCAGGTGGCCAGCCAACTCAAGATTTCCCGTGCCTCGGTGGCCATGTATCTGCGCAAGGCGCGCGAGACCGGCATCGTCAACATCTCCACCTCGACCCAGCTTTTCACCGACGACGTGCTGGCACGCAAGCTGGAAGACGCGCTTAAGCTCGACGCGGTCTGGATCGCGCCGGAAAACGGCTATGTCGCCGATCCGTCGACCGACATCGCGGTGCTGGCGGCAAGCGTCTTTCTTGAGTTGGTCAGGAAGGGCGACCGTATCGGCGTCGCCTGGGGGCGGACCATCTACACGATCGCCGACATCATGTCCTATGCCGACCTGCAGGACGTGACGGTGGTGCAGCTCTGCGGCAATCTGGGAGCACCCTATTCGTACCGGCCGGACCAATGCACCATGGAAATCGCGCGCCGGCTCAATGCCAAGGGGCTGAATTTTTACGCGCCGCTGGTGCTGACGACGGAAGAACTGGCACGCGGCCTGCGCGCCGAACCGGTGATCCGCGAGCAGTTGTCGGGTATCGGTGACTGCGACCTGGCGCTATACTCGGTTGGCTCGGTGGATACCGACAGCCATCTGGTCAAATGCGGCGCGCTGACGCCAAGCGAAATGGCTGCATTGCGCAAGGCGGGTGCAGCCGGCGTCATTGCCGGGCAGATCATCGATACCGAAGGCCAGGCGCTCGACTGCAGCTACAACCGCCGGCTGATTTCGGCAGAGCTGTCATCGCTGCGCCAGATCGAAAAGCGCCTTGTGGTGGTGCAGGAAGAGAGCAAGTTCGAACCGCTCGTCGCGGCGATCGCCGGCGGGCTCTGCACCCATCTCGTCGTCGGCGCGCGCATGGCGCGACGGCTGCTCGACCATGCCGGAGCAGTAGCAGAAAAGGTCGCCTGATACCTAGTTTCAGTCGCCGACGCATTGTCATCAGGGCGTCGCGGCATTCCTGTTCACAACAAAAGAGAAATCGGACGAAGCTGACATGAAGAACCTGTGGAATGACGGCGACGCGGAGAAGCTGGTCGCCGACTATGCAAAGAAGGGTGTGGCCCGCGACCTGGCGCTGCGCGTCTATACGACCAGGCTGCTGGGCGGCGAGCCGCGGCTCGTCCTGCATGGCGGCGGCAACACCTCGTGCAAGACCAAGGCCACCGATCTTGTCGGCGACGAATGGGACGTGCTCTGCGTCAAGGGCAGCGGCTGGGACATGGGCGTCATCGAGCCGCAGGGCCTGCCGGCGGTCAAGCTCGGCGCGCTGTTGAAGGCGCGGTCGCTCAAGAAGCTCTCCGACGAGGACATGGTCGCGCTGCAGCGGGCGAACCTGATCGATCCGTCCTCGCCCAACCCTTCGGTCGAGACGCTGCTGCACGCCTTCCTGCCGCACAAATTCGTTGACCACACGCATTCGACCGCAATCCTGGCCATCGTCGACCAGGAGGACAGCGAGGCGCTGAGCAGAAAAGTGTTCGGCGAGAAAATGGGGTTCGTGCCTTACATCATGCCGGGCTTCGATCTGGCGAAGGCTGCCGCCGATGTTTTCGACGCCGACCCGACGGTCGAAGGCCTGATCCTCGACAAGCACGGCATTTTCACCTTCGGCGACGATGCCAGGCAGGCCTATGACCGGATGATCCATTATGTGAACGCCGCCGAGGATTTCATCGCCAGCCACGGCAAGCCGCGCACCGAAAAAGCGGCCTTGCCGGCCAGATTGGCCAAGCCCGCGGACATTGCGCCGATGCTGCGCGGCGCGGTGGCGGTGGCACGCGGCGAAGGCCGCTTCGACCGCATGGTCAGCGATTTCCGCACCTCGGATGCGATCGTCGATTTCATCAATTCGGCTAGAATTGCCGACTATGCCGGACGCGGCGTGTCGACGCCCGACCTGTCGATCCGCATCAAGACCGGACCGATGGCACTGCCGGCGCCCGACGCGGACAATGTCGGCGACTACAAATCCGTCATCCGCCAGCATGTCGAAAAATTCGCCAAGGACTATCGCGCCTATTTCGAAACCAACGATGCGCTCGACGACGTGAAGCGCACCATGCTCGACACGATGCCACGGCTGACGCTGGTGCCCGGCCTCGGCATGTTCGGCCACGGCCGCGCGCTCAAGGACGCGAAGATCGCCTCCGACGTCGGCGAAATGTGGATCGAGGCGGTACGCGGCGCCGAAGCCGTCGGCGATTTCCGCCCGCTCTCCAAAGCCGATCTGTTCCCGCTCGAATACTGGTCGCTGGAACAGGCCAAACTCGCCGCCAACAAGCCGAAGCCGCTGACCGGCCAGGTGGTACTGGTCACCGGCGGCGCCGGCGCGATCGGTGCTGCCACGGCAAAGCTATTCGCCGACAACGGTGCCCATGCGGTGGTCGTCGATGTCGACGGGTCAAGAGCTGCCGAGGCCGCCAAAAAAGCCGGTAACGGTTCGATCGGCATTGGCGCCGACATCACCGATCCGGAGCAGATGCGCGCTGCGTTCGACAAAGCCGTCGCCGTCTTCGGCGGCCTCGACATTCTCGTCTCCAATGCGGGCGCAGCCTGGGAGGGCCGGATCGGCGAGCTCGACGACGCCACTTTGCGCAAAAGTTTCGAACTCAATTTCTTCGCCCACCAGTCGGCGGCGCAGAATGCCGTGCGCATCATGCTCGAACAGGGCACCGGCGGCGTGCTGTTGTTCAATGCCTCCAAGCAGGCGATCAATCCGGGACCGAAGTTCGGCGCTTACGGCATCCCGAAGGCGGCAACGCTGTTCATGTCCAGGCAATATGCGCTCGACTACGGCGCGCAAGGCATCCGCTCCAATGCCGTCAACGCCGACCGCATCCGTTCGGGGCTGTTGACCGACGCCATGATCGCCAGCCGCTCGGGCGCGCGCGGCGTATCGGAGAAGGAGTACATGTCCGGCAACCTGCTCGGGCAGGAAGTGACGGCCGAAGACGTCGCCCAGGCCTTTCTGCATCAAGCGCTGGCCGATCGGACCACAGCCGATGTGACGACGGTCGACGGCGGCAACATCGCGGCGGCGCTGCGGTAGGCGGAACCGGCCGAGACAGGCACGCAACTCGGAATTTTGCGACACGGCCATGGAAGGCATTCTCGAACTGCTACTACAGCAGGCCTCGGATGCCTTCCCAAGCCTTTCTGCCCAGCTTTGAATCGGCCTCGTCATTGCCTCCATGTGCGTGCAATGTCGAGCGTGGTGTGCTCTCGCCTGGCAACAGAATGCGGTGTCCCGCATCCGGCGACGAAATGAGATGAGTGACCTTACCTGCTTCGCCGCGCCGCCTAATAATATCTCGGGCGAACGATAGGGAAGGCCACAGCGCATCGTTGCCACCGGCGACAAGCAGAAGCTCGGCCGATATGGTCTCAACGGGGATGGTCGCCGCATTCGCTTCGCTCTTGAAGGTTTTCAAACAGCATTCGAAAAGCCCCCTGTAAGATACCAGGCCATCCACATACTCTCGTGTCCAATCTGGATCTGCCGGCACAAACGGCAGCGCGATACCGTTGAGCGACCATGAGGATCGTTCAGGCCAACTGGCACCATCCCGGCCCGCACCGATATTCCCCCAAACTACCGATGACGGGCTGATCGCGACCACCGCGTTGATTCGCTGGTCATGGACCGCGGCAAGCAATGAGGCCTCGGCACCTTTGGATGTGCCGACATAAACGATGCGACGGCACCCTGTTTCAATGAGATAGTCTGTTGCTGCAAAGAACGTTTCCAGGGGAATTTCACATATTCCCGGAATCTGGCCCTCGCCGCCAAACCACTGCAACGCCAAGGCCGACGTACCGGCATCTGTAAAAAGCCGCGCGCGCCCGACATCAACACGACCACTCGATCCACCCAACACCACAACGCCCGTGGTGGCCTGCGAGCGTCGAAAAAATGTTCCAGCGACGGCGCCGGCAAGACTTTCCTCTACTACCGCCCGCACCTCCATGTACCCGCTGAATCCTGATTTCAATCGGCATGCAAAACCGGAGACTGCGACAATTGAAATTCGGCAGCCCGGCGCCAGACATCTTCGACAAAAAAGCCACCTGCAGCAAGCTGCTGCAGGCGGCTATTGTTTTGCTCGTGTCGAAAGTTACTTCGCGTTCGGGTTCGGCATCCAGGCCGGCATGGCGACATCGGCATGGGCGAATTGCGGCAGCTTGGCCGAGAGGTCCTCCATGTTCTTGATCTCCTTGTCGAGCAGGTCCTTCTGGGTGATCAGCGTCGGTGGCACAATGACGTTATGGCCGGGGTCTTCGCCGGCCAAGAGCTGCGCCAGCGCACGCACGGAGACCTGACCGACGACGGCCGGGTTGGTGGCGGCGGTTGCCGCCCAGGCGCTGTCGGGCTCGCGCATCGCGGCGATGTCGGAGGTCGATATGTCGGCCGAATAGATCTTGATATCCTTGTTCAGCCCGGCCTCGTCGACGGCGATCTTTACACCCTTGGCGAATTCGTCATAGGGCGCGAACATCACCTTGATGTCGGGATGAGCCGACAACACCGAGCGAGCCTGGTTGGCAACCGAATTGGCGATCGGATTGTCGAGCGTGCCGAACATGGCGGCTTCGTTGATGCCCGAATATTTCTTCTTGAATTCGACCCAGGTCTCGTTGCGGCGATCGAGCGGGGCGATGCCGGCGACATAGACATAGCCGGCCTTCCAGCTCTCGCCATTGTCTTTGACCGCCTGTTCGAGCGCCAGGCGCGCGAGGTCGCGGTCGGACTGTTCGATCTGCGGGATCTTGGGGTTTTCGACATTGACGTCGAAGGCGACGACCTTGATGCCGGCATCGACGGCACGCTGGGCGGCGTCCTTCATCGATTCCGTCAATCCGTGCTGGATGATGATGCCCTGGACGCCGAGCGCGATGGCCTGGTCGACCATGTCCGCCTGAAGCGCCGCGTCCTGACGGCTGTCGAGCACGCGCAGGTCGACGCCGAGCGCCTTGGCCTGCGCCTCAACGCCGGAGAGATAGGCCTGGAAGAAGTCGCCGGTCGAGAGATAGCGGACCAGCGCGATCTTGACGGCACCCGGCTTGTCGAACGGCGCCGGCCTGTCCTGCGCAATTGCCGGCAACTGCATCAGCAATGTTGCGCCGGCAAGCCCGAGCGCTGCTTTCCCCAAAAGTCTTCTTGTGATGTTCACGTCGTTTCCTCCACTTGTTGAACCCAAAATGTGACCCGGTCGAACCCTATCTCCTGCCCCTGCCGGACAGGGCGAAGGTGAAGACAAGGGCGACCACGAGAACCACGCCCTTGACGAAATCCTGCGTGTAGTAAGGCGCGTTCATCATCGTCAGGCCCTGCAGCAGCACGCCGACAAACACCGCGCCGACGGCCGTGCCGAAGGCGTTCGGTTTGGCGGCGCCGAGAACCGCGTAACCGATGAGTGCCGCAGCCACCGCGTCGAGCAACAGATTATTACCCGAGGCGATGTCGCCGCGTCCAAGCCGGGCGGCAAGCAAAATGCCGCCGATCGAGGCAAAAACCCCAGAAATAACGTAGGCCCAGATTTTGTATGCCTTGACAGGCGCGCCGGCGAGTTCGGCAGCGCGCTCGTTGCTGCCGACGGCGTACATCATGCGGCCGAAACGGGTGTATTCGAGAAAGAACCAGATCAGCACCGCCAGCACGAGCAGGACGACGACCGACACCGGAATGAGGTTCGGGATGAAGAAATCGAAGCGATGGCGGCCAAGCGCCAGGAACGCGGCGCCGAAGCTGCCGTTGGCGACCGAGCCGTCGGGCATGGTCATGCCGGTGGCGATCGAACGGCCCTCGGTAGGGATGCGCTGCAGGCCGACGAGCAGGAACATCATGCCGAGCGTCGCCAAAAGGTCCGGCACCCGCATATGGACGATCAGCCAGCCATTGATGAGGCCGACAACGGCGCCGATCACAAGACAGGCGACGACCGCCACGACGGCGTTCTGTTCCAGCACCACCATGACATAGGCAGCCGCCATCATGGCGCTGGTGGCGACCGAACCGATCGACAGGTCGAAGCCACCGACGACCAGCGTGGCGGTGACGCCGAGCGCCAGAACGCCGGTGATGGCGACCGACTGGAAGATGAAGACGGCGCTTTGCGGCGAGACGAAGCCATCGGCGGCAATGGCGAAATAGGCGATCAGACCGAACAACAGGACGATGAAGCCGTAGCGGATGGCATTGTCGCGCAGGATCATTCAGCGCTCCCGCACGCTGGCACTGTCTTTACCCAACCTGAACTCATGCCCTCTCCATTCCAATTCTCATCGTCTTCCTGCCGTCAGGCTGCGCTGTGCAACGGCCCGCCCGCCACTTCGGCCAGCAGCCGCTCGAGATCGACATCGGTGTTGCGGTGCTCGCCGACGATCGTCTGCTCCGACATCACCAGAATGCGATCGGCCGTCTCCAGGGCTTCGTCGAGTTCGGTGACGAACAGCAGCGTCGCGCGGCCGCTGGCGCTGGCCCGCAGCTTGGCGGCGATATCGCGCCTGGCCGAAATGTCGACGCCCTGAAATGGCTCGTCGAGGATGAAAAGCCTTGCGGTCTGCGATATCCAGCGGGCGACCATCACCTTCTGCTGATTGCCGCCGGAAAGCGACGACATCTCGTCCTTCTCCGAGCGGCAGACGATGCCCAACTCCTGGATCTGCTGGCGGGCAATGGCGCGTTCGATGCGGCGCTTGAGGACGCCGAGACGCGACATTCGCCTGTGGAACGGCAGGCTGATATTTTCCTGGATGTTGAAGTCGCCGACGATGCCGTTTTCGCCCCGGTCCTTGGCGACGAGAAACACGCCGGCGGCAATCGCTTCGCCCGTCGACGCCGGAGCATAGGGTTTCCCGTTCAGCACCATGGTCCCGGACAGCGGCTGGCGCAAGCCGAACAGCGTCTCGGCGAGCGCGGTCTTGCCGACGCCGACGAGGCCGGTGATGGCGACGACCTCGCCGTCGCCGAGCGTCAGCGAAATCGGCCTGGCGCCTTCGGCAATCCGCAAGCCGTCGGCAATAAAAATTGATTTGGCCGAATTCCTGGCGACGATCCGCTCGAGTTGGATCTTGCGGCCGAGCATGGCGTTGACCGCACCTTCATAGTCCAGCGGCTTCCTGTCGAAGATACCTGAGATGACCCCGTCGCGCATCGAAATGATGCGGTCGGCAAGCCGTCTGATGTCAGACATACGGTGCGAAATATAGAGAATGGCCACGCCTTGCTGGCGAAGCCGGTCGAGCAATGCGAACAGCCGGTCGGCTTCGGCACTGGACAGCGAGGAGGTCGGCTCGTCGAGGATCAGCACTTTCGGCCGGTGCGCCATGGCGCGGGCGATCGCCACCATCTGACGATCGGCCAGCGAGAGGTCACTGATGCGGGCCTTGAGGTCGATGGCCAGCCCCATGCGGTCGGCAACCGCCTTGGCCTCACGGCGCACCCGGCCTGGATTGAACAGCGTCGGCACGCCGCTGCCGCTCAGCCTGTCGAGCGTGAGGTTGGTTGCGACGTCGAGGTCGGCGACGACGCCGTCATTGATGTTCTGGTGGACGGTGACGACGCCGGCGCAGATCGCCTCGGCCGGCGTTTTCGGCGCAAAGTCCTGACCGACAAGCGACATCGAGCCGCCGCCATGGTCGTAGACGCCGCTGATGATCTTGACGAGGGTGGATTTGCCGGCGCCGTTGGCACCCATCAGCACGGTGACTTCGCCGGCATGCAATTCGAGCGAGACGCCGCCAAGCACCTCGATATGGCCAAAGGATTTCCTCAGGCCGTCGACGCGGAACACGGCATCATTGCCCATTCGTTCCTCCCTGACCGTGACGCTATGGGCTATATCGGCAATTGTCAACACGATTGACAATTGCTAGCGGGCTTCCTAGCTTGGCCCGACCGCCATGGCTCCGCTATCATCGGAGCACATAAGCGGGAGGTGAGGATGACTGGGAAATCGCCGTTCGAAGCACTGTCGGTCGAGACACTGGCGGGCCGTCTCCGTGCCAACGGGGCTCTGTGTTCGCAGATCGGCAAGGATACGAGCCGCTGGAAGGTCCGTGAAGTCGGCGACGGCAATCTGAACCTGGTGTTCATTGTCGAGGGTGCTGAGGGTGCGGCCGTGGTCAAGCAGGCCCTGCCCTACGTCCGGCTGGTCGGCGACAGCTGGCCGCTGCCGTTGAAACGCTCCTTTTTCGAATATCATGCGCTGACGCGGCAACAGGCGCGGGCGCCGGGTTCCGTGCCTGATATCTATCACTTCGACGAAGGCCAGGCGCTGATCATCATGGAATATCTGTCGCCGCACATTATCCTGCGGCGGGCGCTGATCGAGGGCCGGCAACTGCCCAACATCGCGAAAGACATCGGCCTGTTCATGGCCCGCACGCTGTTTCGCGGCTCCGACCTGCATATGGCGACCAAGGACCGCAAGGCCGATCTGGCGCTGTTCGCCGACAATGTCGAACTCTGCGACATCACCGAGAACCTGGTTTTCTCGGACCCGTATTTCGATGCCAAGATGAACCGGCACACCAGCCCGCAGCTCGATGGCATTGTCGCCGAACTGCGCGCCGACCGCGACCTCAAGGTCGAGGCGCAGCGGATGAAGCACCTCTTCGCCGCCAATGCCGAGACGCTGCTGCATGGCGACCTGCATTCCGGCTCGATCATGGTCACCGACACCGAAACGCGGATGATCGACCCCGAATTCGCCTTCTACGGTCCGATCGCCTTCGATGTTGGCATGCTGCTCGCCAATTTCTGGATGGCGTTCTTCTCGCAGCGCGGCCATGAGCAGAATGGCAAGCGCGACGCCATGCGCGCCTATCTGCTCGACGTCACGGTCGAGACATGGTCGGTATTCCGCGCCGAGTTCTCGCATCTGTGGCGAACCGAGCGCACCGGCATACTCTACCAGAAGAGCCTGTTCGAGGATCAGGGCGACAGTCTTGGCGCCGAGCAGGCGCTCGACCACATGCTGCATTCGATCTGGACCGATCTGCTCGGCTTTGCCGGCGTCGAGGTTCACCGGCGAATTCTCGGACTTGCCCACAATGCCGATTTCGAGACCATTGCCGATCAGGATCTGCGCGCCAGATGTGAGGCAAAGGCGCTGAAATTCGGCCGTCACCTCGCCGTCAACCGGCGCCAGATCCACAGCATCGACGAGGTCAACCAGTTGGCCGCGCTGATCGAACGGGAGAGCAGGATTTGAACGTCGGTGACCGCCACTACCGCACCATCTGGCCGAGTGACGACGGGCGTTCCGTGGAGATCATTGACCAGCGCTGGCTGCCGCATGATTTCCGCATCGAAAAGATCGATACCGTCGCCGGCATCGCCACGGCAATCCGCGACATGTGGGTGCGCGGGGCGCCGCTGATCGGCGTCACCGCCGCCTATGGCGTCGCCATGCAGATGGCCGACGATCCGTCGGATGCGGCGCTCGACGCCGTCTGGGCAACCCTGCACGAAACGCGCCCGACGGCGATCAATTTGCGGTGGGCGCTGAATGAAATGCAGCGCTTCCTGTTGGCGCTTCCCCTGGCAGAACGTGCCGCAGCCGCCTATCGGCGTGCCGGCAAGATCGCCGACGAGGATGTCGGCCTCAACCGCGCCATCGGCGCCCATGGGCTCGAAATCATCAAGACGATCGCGGCGCGCAAGCAGCTGGGCGAACCGGTCAATATCCTGACCCACTGCAACGCCGGCTGGCTGGCCACCGTCGACTACGGCACCGCCACCGCGCCGATCTATCTGGCGACGGAAGCCGGCATTCCAGTCCACGTCTATGTCGACGAAACGCGACCGCGCAACCAGGGCGCCCAATTGACCGCCTGGGAGATGGCCGGCCACGGCGTGCCGCACACGCTGATCGTCGACAATGCCGGCGGCCATCTGATGCAGCGCGGCCAGGTCGACATGGTCGTCGTCGGCACCGACAGGACCACCGCCGACGGCGATGTCTGCAACAAGATCGGTACCTATCTCAAGGCACTGGCCGCCGCCGACAACGACGTGCCGTTCTATGTCGCGCTGCCGTCGCCGACGATCGACTGGACGGTGGGCGACGGGTTGGCCGAAATCCCGATCGAGCAGCGTTCGCCCGACGAGGTCTCGCTGGTCTGGGGCAAGACCGCTTCCGGCGAGATTGCCCAGGTCCGCGTGTCGCCGGAAGCCACGCCGGCGGCCAACCCCGCCTTCGACGTGACGCCGGCGCGGCTGGTCACCGGCTTGATCACCGAACGCGGCGTCGCCA
Source organism: Mesorhizobium sp. M1163 (assembly GCF_040318415.1). Lineage (NCBI taxonomy): Bacteria > Pseudomonadati > Pseudomonadota > Alphaproteobacteria > Hyphomicrobiales > Phyllobacteriaceae > Mesorhizobium > Mesorhizobium sp. M1163. The sequence goes on from NZ_JAMYMF010000001.1 coordinate 91,183, forward strand.
CGGCCTCGCGCGAAGGCCTGAAGGCGATGTTTCCCGAGCGCGGATGATCCGCTTTGGAGTGCCAGGAGGCGCGCTGGATTTTGCCTGATCTCACGATTTCTTGAACACGGCGCGGTTAAAAAGGTCCGTTGCCTGTCCCAGATGGACGGTCGTATGCGTAGCGGCGGGGCGGCGCAACGCTCAAGCCGGGGCTGACCACGGCTCGGCGAGTGAACCAGCGGGATGCCGCGATGTCATTCAGACCGCTGCTTGGTGACGGACGGGTTCGGAGCCAGGAGGAAAAGTCGGAGCCCCTGCAAACCGCGTCATGGGTCAGCTCCTCGATCGTTTTCGACAACCGGCGGTGGGCGTGCCGGGAGGCGGAGCTCCGCTGGACAGCCCCTCATCATCTGATCGTGCTGACCGAAGAAGGCGGCACGTCCCATACGTCTATCCGGCACGAGGCAAGATCCCTCTACGACGGAATGGATCGTCCCGGAGCCCTCACCTTCGTCCCGGCAGGCGCGGAGCGACAGGGCTTCTATCGCGATGTAAACCTCTCATATTCAGCCCTGTGGATCGATCCCGATATCGGGCTTCCCGGATGCGAACGCCTGAGGAACCTGCCGATACTGGTAAACAAGAAGGACGCGGTCGTCGCCACGCTGCTGAGTTCGCTTCGCGACGAGATGGCCCTCGGTCACAAGCCGGACACTGCCTATGTCGAGCATCTGGTGGCCCTCGTCAGCCTCCGCGTGGCCAACCTGAGCCGGGAGCAACAGCCGCTCGTACGTCACGGCTGTCTCAGCCGCCGAGCACTTGGTCGAGTTCGGGATTATATCGATGCACGTATGAATTCCGACATTTCGCTAAGCGAGCTTGCAGCTGTCGCCGACTTGGCCGTCGACAGTTTTGCGCGGCGCTTCAAGGCGACGACCGGTCTTGCCCCCTATGCCTATGTAATCGAGGAACGGGTGCGGCGAGCGGAGGCACTGTTGCGCGAAACGGGTTTGTCGATCAGTACCATTGCCTTTCGGCTCGGCTTTTCAAGCCAGAGCCACTTCACCACGACGTTCCGGCGTCTCAGGGGCATGACGCCTCGTGCCTATCGGGTGAATTCTTCTCCAGAATCCTGATAGTGCCGCCGGTTTCTTGAAAGAAAGCCGCTGCGTGCGCCCCCACCTCCAGTGTCGATGACCGAACCCGAGGGTCCGCTGTCGGGGTCAAATTGCCGTCTGCGTCCTTCATTGCGACTGGGAGATCTTGCATGGCCAAAACAGACAACAGGAGGGGGCCAACGCGTCGAACCGTGTTGGAGGGCGGGGTGGCGACCGGGGTGCTCCTGGCTACCGGGATACCGGTCGGCGCCGAGCCGGCCGACACCGTCACGGCGACGGCATCTGGCACGCCGGTACCGACGATGCCGATATCGTTGCGGATCAACGCGAAGGACCTTGCCGTCGAACTCGACCCGCGGACGACGCTGCTCGATGCCCTGCGCAACCATCTCGGCCTCACCGGCTCGAAGAAGGGCTGCGATCACGGCCAGTGTGGCGCATGCACGGTGCTTGTCGATGGACGCCGGATCAATTCCTGCCTGACGCTTGCCGCAATGCATGATGGCGACGAGATCACCACGGTCGAGGGCCTTGCCGAGGGTGACCGGCTGCATCCGGTACAGGCCGCCTTCGTCGCCCGTGATGGTTTCCAGTGCGGCTACTGCACGCCGGGCCAGATCTGCTCGGCAGTGGGCATGCTGGGCGAAGCCAAGGCCGGCTGGCCGAGCCATGCGAGCGCCGACCTGGCAGCGGCTTCCGTCGCTCTCAGCGATGCCGAGATCCGCGAGCGGATGAGCGGCAACATCTGCCGTTGTGCCGCCTATCCGAACATTGTCGCAGCAATCCGCGACGCGGCAGAGGAGGCATGAGCAATGCAGTTCTTCACTTATGAACGTGCCGCAAATGCCGAGCAGGCAGCGGCCGCGGTTGCGGCGCGGCCGGACGCCAAGTTCATTAGCGGCGGCACCAACCTGCTCGACCTGATGAAGCTCGAGATCGAGCGCCCAGCGCATCTCGTCGACATCAGCCGGCTGCCGCTTGATCGGATCGAGGAGACGGCGGCAGGCGGGCTTCGGGTCGGAGCCCAGGTCCGCAACAGCGATCTCGCCGCCGACCCGCGGGTGAGGTCGCGCTACCCGATGCTCACGCAGGCGCTGCTGGCGGGAGCGTCCGGCCAGATACGCAACAAGGCCTCGACCAGCGGCAATCTCCTGCAACGCACGCGCTGCCCCTACTTCTACGACCGCAACATGCCCTGCAACAAGCGCCAGCCGGGTTCGGGCTGCGCGGCGCTTCAAGGCTTCAACCGCATGCACGCTGTACTGGGCGCGAGCGAAGCCTGCATCGCGGTCCATCCTTCGGACATGGCGGTCGCCATGTCCGGGCTCGACGCCAGGATCGAGACCGTTTCGCCCGGCGGCGAGACCCGCACGATCCCGATCGGCGATTTCCATCGATTGCCCGAGACGATGCCCCATGTGGAGACCGTGCTCGGCCACGGCGAAATGGTCGTCGCGGTTACCCTGCCGCCGCCACCACCCGGCCGGCAGCTTTACCGCAAAGTGCGCGACCGAGCTTCCTACGCCTTCGCGCTGGTGTCGGTGGCAGCAATCGTCGAAAAAAGCGACGATCGTATCCGAAGCGCTCGGATCGCCATGGGCGGCGTGGCAGCGAAACCCTGGCGCGCGACGGAGGCGGAGCGCGGGCTGGCAGGCGCAGCGGCGTCCGACGATACCTTTACCGACGCTGCCGAAGCCGCGCTCGCCGGAGCCGTTGGGCATGGCGCCAATGACTTCAAGATCCCGCTGGCGAAACGAACGGTGCGGCACACACTCGCTGCTGCCGTCGAGAGTGCGTGAGGCGACACGATGACAGAGACGACGACCCCGAACAGCGGTTCCCAGATGCAGGCGACGAGCAGGAGATCGATATGAAACTCACGCGACGCGCCGTTGCCGCCGCGGGTGGCGGCCTTTTTGTTTCTGCCGCCGCAGCTTGGGGCGCCACATCCGACCCGGGAGCTCGTCACGTGCTCGAGGCCGCCGTCGACGCCTTCTTTGCCGGCTGGGCCTCCGGCGACTGGACGGCATTCCTTGATTGTTGCGATGAGACGATGACCTTCCAATTCCCTGCCGGCGAGCAACGAGGCCGACACGGACCGCCAGAAGGCAAGCCAGCACTCGCAGCCTGGACCGCCGCGCATCAAGCGCAAGGAAACAGGATCACGAAATCGACCGTCGATCTCAAGCTCTTCGCCGCCGACTGGGTCATCGTCTGCGATCGCGGGAGCGGGACAATCAGCGGCGCGCCCTACACTGGCCTGCATGCGATCTTCATGCGCGCCGGCCCGACAGGGAAGCTGGTCGAGTTTCGCGAGTATTTCGGCGAGATCGCCGCGTGAGCTCCGGCCGCTGCGCGACGAACATGAAGGTGCGAGGAAAGAGGCGTCGTCGCGGCCTCGATGCTTCCGAACTCCAAATGAAAATCTTTAGGTGACTTATGAACGAGACCATACCCGGACTGCCCGGCTCCGCCACCCATTCAAGAGTGAAACCGCGTCCCGGTGCTGGCATCATCGGGAGGCCGATCGACCGCATCGACGGTCCGCTCAAAGTGACGGGCGGCGCCACATACGCTTACGAGAATGAGCTGGATGGTACAGCCTATGGCTACATTCTCGGCGCCGCCGTCGCCAAGGGCCGCATCGCCGAGATCGACACGACCGAAGCCGAACGGGCGCCGGCAGTGCTGCTCGTCATGACGCACCGCAATGCGCCGGCCCAGCCGGACTTCGGCCCGGCGGTCACGCCGACGGTGCCGGAGGTCTTCACCCGCGCCCGGCCTGCGCTCAACAGCGATCGGGTGCGGTATTACGACGAGCCGGTCGCGCTGGTCGTTGCGGAGACATTCGAGGCGGCACGCGCTGCTGCGGGCCTCATCAGAGTACGCTACGACGAGGAGCCGGGCCTCTACGATCTACCGGGACATATCGCCGACTCCTACGCGCCAAAGCGGACCAATGCCGGCTTCGAGACCGACAGCGTGGTCGGCGACTTCGAGCGCGCCTTTGCGACGGCGCCGATCAAGATCGATGCCACTTACGGGACCCCCTTCGAACATCACAATCCGATGGAGCCGCATGCGACGCTCGCCGCCTGGTCAGGCAACGAGCTGACGATCCGTACATCGGCGCAGACCCTCGCGAACTTCCGGGCGGGGGTCGCCAGCACGCTTCGCATTCCGCCCGAGCGTGTGCGCATCGTGAGCCCCTTCATCGGCGGCGGCTTCGGCTCCAAGCTGATTGCCCATTCCGATACGATCCTGGCCGCGCTTGCAGCGCAGGCCCTGCATCGCCCCGTGAAGATCGCGCTGACGCGGCAACAGATGTTCGCCAATGCCGGTCATCGCGCAGAGATGGTCCAACAGGTACGTCTCGGCGCGGACACTGACGGGCGGCTCACCGGGATCGCGCACGATGTCTGGTCCGCGACGTCCAGCTTCGAGGAGTACTGCGAACAAACGGCAGTTTTTGCGCGCTCGCTCTATGCGGCGCCGAACCGTCTCACCCGCCATCGCCTGGTTCCGCTGGACATCAACCGCGGCGAATGGATGCGCTCGCCCGGCGAAGCGCCCGGCATGCTGGCTTTCGAATGCGCCATGGATGAACTCGCCGAGCAGGTCGGCCTGGACCCGATCGAACTCAGGATCCGCAACGAACCGGCTCAGGATCCCGAGCGCGGAGTGCCGTTCTCCACCCGCAATCTCGTCGCCTGCATGGAGGAAGGCGCCCGCCGTTTCGGTTGGAAGCGGAGAAACCCGACACCGGGCCGAACCCGGGAGGGCCGGAAGCTCATCGGCTACGGCATGGCGGCGGCGATCCGTCCGAACTACATCGGCGCGGCGACGGCGCGAGTTGCGATCGACCGGGACGGTCGGGTGACGGCGCGGCTCGACATGACCGATATTGGGACCGGCACCTATACGATCCTGACCCAGATTGCCGCCGAGAGCCTCGGCGTGCCGATCTCGTCTGTCAAGGTGGAGCTCGGCGACAGCCGTTTCCCGCGTACCGCCGGCTCCGGCGGGTCCTGGGGCGCAGCAAGCGCGGGTTCGGCCCTGTATAATGCGTGCAACGCCCTCAAGGAACGGATCCTGGACGCGGCGCAGTCGAGCGAGGCCTCGCCGTTGCGCGGCGCGAACACCACCGAGGCAAGATTTGCCGACAGCGAAGTCAGGATCGGCCAGCGGTCGGCGAGCCTGGCCGATCTCATCCGAGGGATCGCTCCCGACGGGTTCGAGGCCGAAGGCTCCGTAGCCGCAGGCGCCACCACCCAGTCATACAAGACTTATTCGCAGCATTCGTACGGAGCGCATTTCGCCGAGGTCGCTGTCGATTGCGATACCGGTGAAATCCGCATGCGCCGGATGCTGGCAGTGATCGGCGCGGGCCGTATCCTCAACGCCAAGACCGCGCGTTCGCAAATCATCGGCGGCATGACCTGGGGGATCGGTGCGGCGCTGATGGAGCAGACGGTGCTCGACCCGCGCTACGGCCACTTCGTCAATCACGATCTTGCCGAGTATCATGTGCCGGTCAATGGCGACGTCCCCGAGATGGAAGTCGTCTTCCTCGAGGAAGACGACGACAAGGCCAATCCGCTTGGCGCGAAGGGCCTCGGCGAGCTCGGCGTCTGCGGTGCGGGGGCTGCTGTCGCCAACGCCGTCTACAACGCGACCGGAGTGCGTGTGCGTGAATTTCCCATCACCTTGGACAAGGTGCTGCCTGCCTTGCCCGTGATCGCCATTTGATGCTGCAACTTATCAGCGCCTCCCTCGCCCTCAAGGGTGACCAAGTCGGACCGGATGGCCATTTCTGCGCCATCGGCGACGACGTCGGTGGTTGACAGCGCTATCCGGTCCTTCCATACAAACGCCGTCAATGTTCTCAGGGCGGGGTGAAAGTCCCCACCGGCGGTAAGGGTCTCGGCCCAAGCCCGCGAGCGCTTTCCGGTTAGCCGGAGGGGTCAGCAGATCCGGTGAGATTCCGGAGCCGACGGTCACAGTCCGGATGGAAGAGAACGAATGGAAGACGGTCCGCTTTCGCGGTTCGGACTCCGTATCGTGCGTCCTGATTCTGGTTGGAAACGGAAGGATGGACCCATGAATCAGCATTCCCAGAACGACTATGAAACGATCCGCGTTGCCGTCATTCGGGCGCGCTGGCACGCCGATATCGTCGACCAATGCGTTGAAGCATTCGAGGCGGAACTGGCGGTTGTCGGGGAGAAACGCTTTGCCGTCGATGTCTTCGATGTGCCGGGCGCCTTTGAGATTCCCCTGCATGCAAAGATGCTTGCCGAGACCGGCCGCTATGCCGCTATCCTCGGCGCCGCGTTCGTCGTCAATGGCGGCATCTACCGGCATGAGTTCGTGGCGAGTGCGGTCATCGACGGCATGATGAACGTGCAATTGTCGACTGGCGTGCCGGTGCTTTCGGCGGTGCTGACGCCGCACAACTACCATGACAGCGCTGACCATCACCGCTTCTTCTTCGAGCATTTCAGGGTCAAGGGCAAAGAGGCGGCCGGTGCCTGCGTGCAACTGCTGGCGACACGCGAACGCATCGCGGCGTGAAATCTCCGTCGCCGGGTGGAAATCCCGGTAAGGCGCTGTAGTATCTCACGAAAACTAGGGAGGATGCCGGTGCAGACCAAGAAGATCATCAATGACGGCAACCGCTCCGTCGACGAGATGCTGGAGGGCATTCTGGCCGCGCATCCGCGCCATCTCCGAAGTGCGGACGGCAGCCCCCGCTCCATCATCGCCCGCGACGGGCCGCGCCCAGGCAAGGTCGGCCTTGTCATCGGCGGCGGCTCGGGCCACGAGCCGACCTTCCTTGGCTTCGTCGGCAAGGGGCTTGCCGACGCGGCCGCGATCGGCAACGTTTTTGCCTCGCCGCCGCCGGACCCGATCCTCGAATGCGCCAAAGCGGCCAGCGGCGGTGCCGGTGTGCTGTTCATGTACGGCAACTATGCCGGCGACGTGATGAATTTCGACATGGCCGCCGAAATGGCGGCGATGGACGATATCGAGGTGCGCACCGTGCTGACCACCGACGATGTCGCCTCGGCGCCACGCGACCAGAGGCAGAAGCGGCGCGGCGTCGCCGGCAATTTCTTCATCTTCAAGGCTGTCGGTGCCGCATGCGACCGGATGCTGACATTCGATGAATGCGAGCGTATCGCCAGGAAGGCCAACGATCAGACCTTCACTATGGGCGTGGCGCTTTCGCCCTGTTCGCTGCCGCAGACCCGCCGGCCGAATTTCGAAATCGGACCGGACGAGATGGAGATCGGCATGGGCATCCATGGCGAGCCGGGCATCGCACGCGGAAAACTAAAGACGGCCGACGAGATCACCGACGAGATGCTGGACAAGATCCTCGACGAAATGGCGCCGACGCGCAGCGACAAGGTCGCCGTGCTGGTCAATTCGCTCGGTTCGACGCCGCTGATGGAGCTCTACATCATGAACCGGCGGGTCAAGCAGAGGCTCGACGACATCGGCGTTTCCGTCCACGCGACCTGGGTCGGCAATTATTGCACCTCGCTCGAAATGGCCGGCGCCTCAGTGACGCTGATGCATCTCGACGGCGAATTGCAGGAGATGCTCGACCATCCCTGCGACTGCGCCATGTTCCGCGCCGGCTGAGAAAGCATCATGACCTCGATCGACTCAGCCGGCTTGAAAAGAATGTTCGATGAGATCGCGGCGGCGATCGACGCCGACAAGGACAGGCTCTGCCAACTCGACGGCGTCATCGGCGACGCCGACCACGGCATCGCCATGGCGCTTGGCTTCGGCGCGGTACGCGAGGCGCTGGCGCAACTCGACCTCGCGGCGACCGGACCGACGGCGCTGCTCAATACCGCGGCAAAGTCGTTCCTCAACGCCGTCGGCGCGTCGTCAGGCCCACTCTATGCGACCGCCTTCATGCGCGCTGCCGCCGCCGTCAAAGGCAAGGCAATTCTGGAGGATGCTGACATCATCGCCATGCTCCGGGCGATGGCGCAAGGCATCCAGGATCGCGGCAAGGCCGAGCTCGGCGAAAAGACCATGGTCGACGCCTGGCTGCCGGCAGCACAGGCAGCGGGCGCCGCGCAGGAAGCCGGCAAGACCCTGTTGGAGAGCTTGGAAACTGCACTCGCCGCAGCCGAACGGGGCGCCGAGGCAACCAAGGATATGATCGCCGCGAAGGGCCGCTCCTCGCGGCTCGGCGAACGATCGCTCGGGCATATGGATCCCGGCGCTGCCTCGGCCGTCACGATCATCAAAGCGATACGGGACAGTCTGGCTTAACGGACCTTCGCTGCATCGAGCCTGTCGATCGCCTGGACATTGCCGGCCGACGGTCCCATCTCATCGAATTCCGAGGCAAGCCATGCATCGACGATCGACTTGGCCAATTCCGGGCCGATGACGCGCGCGCCCATGGTGATGATCTGGGCGTTGTTGGATTTTGCAGCGCGCTCGGCCGAATAGGTGTCGTGGGTGAGTGCGGCGCGAATGCCGGGAACCTTGTTGGCGGAAATGGATACGCCGATGCCGGTGCCGCAAAACAGGATGCCGCGATCGTTCTCGCCGTCCAGGATGGTCTGGGCGAGCTTCTGTGACAGGTCGGCGTAGAAGCCCGTCTGGCTGAGATCGCTGACCGTGAGGCCGGGCTTGGTGGCGAGGTGAGCGGCGATGACATCGAGCAGCGGTTTGCCGGCGCTGTCGGCTCCAATGGCTATTTTCATGTTCGGTTTCCTTCCTGTTCGATGGTTCAGATCGCCGCTGAGGCGCGTTTGAGGATGTCTATATAGCCGTCCGCCTGCCAGGCGGAACGGCCGATGAACAAGCCGTCTATATGAGACTGTCCGATCAGTTCGGCGGCATTTTGCGGATTGACGCTGCCGCCATAAAGCACCGGCGGCACGGCCGGCAGCAGGTCGCGCGCGATTTTCTTGATCAGCGCCTGCTGTCTGCCGGCATAGTCCGAGCTTGCCGGCACGCCCTTGTCGCCGATCGCCCAGACCGGCTCATAGGCAAACAGGATCGTCGCCGCCCTGGCCGCGCCTTCGAGAAACTGCAGCGCGCCGTGCACCTGCAAGGCCAGCACCGTATCCGCCTGCCCGCTGTCGCGTTGAGCCAAAGTCTCGCCGACGCAGATCAGTGGCACGAGACCGTGCTTCACCGCCGCTGCGGTCTTCAGCCCGACAGCCTTGTCGGTCTCGCCGAAATACTCGCGCCGTTCGCTGTGGCCCAACTCTACCATATCAAGTTCGCAGTCTTTCAGCATTACCGGCGAGATCTCGCCGGTCCAGGCGCCGGCGTCAGCCCAATGCATGTTCTGCGCGCCGACCTTGATGCGCGTCGGCGACAGCGCTTTCTTGACCTCGCGGACCGCCGTGAAGGGTGGGATGACGAAGGGCTGGATGCGCTCGTCGAAACCGGGGACGAACTCGGCCAATGCCCTCGTGAAAGCCATCGCCTCGGCGAGCGTCTTGTTCATTTTCCAGCTGGTGCCGACCCAGTAAACCATGCGTGCTCCTCCTACTCTGCGACCACTGTCAGCGACACGCCGTCACCATCCAGCGCCGCACGCATCTGCGGCTGCGGCTCGCGGCCGGTGAAGACGGTATCGAAAGCCTTGAGATCGGTCAGGAAATGCAAGGCTGTGCGGCCGAACTTGCCGTGATCGACCAGCAGATATTTGCGCGCCGCAGCGGCCATCATCAGCCGTTTGGTCTGGACCACTTCCTGATCCTGGTGAAAGGCGGAAGCGCCGTGGATAGCCGATGACGACAGGAAGGCGACATCGGCGCGCAATGATTTCAGTGTATCTTCGGCGAGCAGGCCGAAGAAGCCGTGAAACTTCTTGCTGTACTGGCCGCCGAGCGCAATCAGGTTGATGCCGGCAACGCCCGCCAAATCCTGGATGACAGCCAGATTGTTCGAGATCACCGTCAGCGGACGCAGATCGACGAGATGCCGAGCAACGCCGCCCGCGGTCGAGCCGTCGTCGATGATCACCGTCTGACCCGGTTCGATCATCGTCACGGCAGCGGCGGCGATGCGCTTTTTCTCGTCGCCGGCCAGTCTCTGGCGGTAGCGGAAATCGCTCTCGAAAAGGCTGCTCGGCTGAATCGAGGCGCCGCCGCGTACCTTGCGCAGGAAGCCGCCCTCCTCGAGCTCGTCGAGGTCGCGGTGGACGGTCATCTTGGAGACGCCGAAGCGCGAGGCAAGATCGTCGACACTGGCGGTGCCGGTGTCCATCAGAAAATCCATGATGCCTTGCCGACGGCCGTCGCTCTTCATTTCCGCGGCTTCCTCGTGCAATCCGAACCACGTTCCGAGATATAACAGGAAACGTCGCATAGCCACCAGTATTTTTGTGATAATGTTATATCTGCCTGGGATATCATGACGTTTCTGACGGCGTGCCGTAACAAGAATTGCTGTCGGCCGGGCGTCCAGCGGTTGCGGTGCAGCGGAAATCCGGCCAGAAGCTTTAGCGGGCTCGACAATAGCCGAACAGCCCGCAAACACTGGCTCGAAACCGGATACGGGAGACTACTGAGTGGCTCGCATCACACTGAGACAATTGCTCGATCATGCCGCCGAATACGGTTATGGCGTGCCTGCCTTCAACATGAACAATATGGAACAGGGCCTCGCCATCATGGAGGCAGCCGAGGAGACCAAATCGCCGGTCATCCTGCAGGCGAGCCGCGGCGCGCGGGCCTACGCCAACGATGTCGTGCTGGCCAAGCTGATCGACGCGCTGGTCGAAATCCATCCCGATATCCCGGTCTGCATGCATCTCGACCATGGCAACAACGAAGCGACCTGCGTTACCGCAATCCAGTACGGCTTCACCTCGGTGATGATGGACGGATCGCTGAAGGAAGACGGCAAGACGCCGGCCGACTACGCCTATAATTCCGGTATCACCCGCCGCGTCGTCGATATGGCGCATTGGGGCGGCGTGTCGGTGGAGGGCGAGATCGGCGTTCTCGGATCGCTAGAGATGGGCGGCGGCGAACAGGAGGACGGCCATGGCGTCGAGGGCGTCATCAGCCACGATCAGCTGCTGACCGACCCGGTTCAGGCCGAACAGTTCGTGCGCGACACCCGTGTCGATGCGCTGGCCGTCGCCATGGGCACCAGCCACGGCGCCTACAAGTTCAGCCGCAAGCCGGACGGCGCGGTGCTTGCCATGAACGTCATCGAGGAAATCCACCGCCGCTTGCCGAACATGCACCTCGTCATGCACGGCTCGTCCTCGGTGCCGGAGGAGCTGCAGGAGATCATCAACAAATATGGCGGCCAGATGAAGCCGACATGGGGGGTGCCGGTCGAGGAAATCCAGCGCGGCATCAAGCATGGCGTGCGCAAGATCAATATCGATACCGACAACCGCATGGCGCTGACCGGCGCGATCCGCAAGGTGCTGACCGAGAACCCGAGCGAATTCGATCCGCGCAAATATCTGACGCCGGCGATGGCCGCCATGCGGAAGCTGTGCAAGGAGCGTTTCGAGCAGTTCGGCACTGCCGGCAACGCACCGAGGATCAAGCCGCTGCCGGTCTCGGAAATGGCCAAGCGCTACAAGTCGGGCAGTCTCGATCCGAAATTCGGCTGACATATTCCGGTTCTGAGCAGGAGCCGCGTCGGCACCTGCTCATCCAATCATGCTTTCGGCAAAAGACCGGCCCTGCCGGCCTCGATGAAGGGCGCCCAATAGTCGACCGATTCGCGGATCATGGCGACGACCTGGTGGTCGACGGGCTCGCGTTCGCGGAACGACAATTCGAGGCAGATCTCATTGTCGACGCCGCCGCCACGGCGAACAGTGTCCAGCAGCTTTTCCGGCGTGATGCGGCCGTCCTTGTTGTAGGCGGCAATGAACGGCCAATGGCCACCCTTGTTCATTGAGGATTGCTTGACGTGGATGATCGGCGATTCCTTTGGAAAGGCTTCGGCCCAGGCATAGGGGTCGATGTCGTCCGGATTGCTCGACGTCACGTCGCCATGGTCGATATCGACCATCATCTTGAGCGGGATCGCCATGCCGGCCGCATCGATCTCGCTCTGCAGCGTCCGGCAGCTTTCGATCGTATGGCCGAACTCGCGGCCGACCGACATCGGCTCCCAGAACAGGTAGGTCAAGCCGGCCGCTTTGGCGTGCTCGGCGACCGCGCGCCAGCATTCCAGCGCGATCTCGAAAAGCCGCGCGCGACGCTCGGGATCGTCATAGTCACGATGAGTGAAGATCGCGAATTGCGTGCCCATGCCGCGGGCGCCGAGCTCGGCCGAAATTTCGGCAAAGGTCTTGAACCAGTCGACATAATAGCGCCGCACGTCGGCATCGGGATGGCCGAAATGATTGAGCCGGCCGTAGGGGCCGGTCATCGCGGAGGTCACACGCACGCCGGTGCGGTTGAGAGCGGAGCGGAACAGGCGGATGAATTTGGCGATCGTCGCCGCCGGCCAACCGGGATTGACGAATTCATGCGTGAGCTGCACGTCGCGGATGCCGATGTCGTAGGCGATCGCATCGATCAGATCGTCCGGTTCGGCGAAACGATTGACCAGCGGGTTGGTGTTGAGGGACAGCGTAAAGGCCATCAGCCTGCCTTCGCCAGCCGGCTCGAGCACCAGTCTTCGAAGGCGGTTCTTTCTGCGGCGGACAGATGCAGTCCGTGTTTGGTGCGCCGTTCGAGAATATCGGCGGCCGTCTCGGCCCATTCATGCTCGAACAGGTAATTGGCTTCGCGCTCGAATAAATCCTTGCCGAAGCGCCGCCCCAGTTCAGCGAGCGAACCGGCCGCGCCGACCAGATCACGCGTCCTTGTGCCGTAGAGCCGGCCATAATGCTTGACCAGCGAGGCCGGCATCCAGGGATATTCGTGGCCGAGGTCACCGAGGAACTGCTCGAAATCGGCATTGGCGATATCGCCGCCTGGCAGATGTCCTTTCGAGGTCCACGGCTTGCCCATCTTCGGGAAGAACGGGGCGATGCGGTCGAGCGCGTGCTCGGCCAGCTTGCGGAAGGTGGTGATCTTGCCACCGAAGACGGAAAGCAGCGGCGCCTGTCCCGCCGCCACGTCGAGCTCGAAAATATAGTCGCGGGTGACCGCGCTCGGATTGTCGGCATTGTCGTCATAAAGCGGCCTGACGCCGGAAAACGAGTAGACGACGTCGCTGCGCGCAAGCTGGCGCTTGAAGTAGCGGTTGACCACCTTAATCAGGTAGTCGACCTCGCTGGCGTCGGCGGTCACGTCTTCCGGCCGCCCGTCATAAGGAATGTCGGTGGTGCCGATCAGCGCCAGATCGTTCTGGTAGGGATTGATGAAGATCACGCGCTTGTCGCTGTTCTGGACGAGATAGGCTTGCCGGCCTTCCCAGAATTTCGGCACGACGATGTGGCTGCCCTTGACCAGGCGCACGTTGCGCCTGGAATTCTGGCCAGCCACGCGGTTGATGATATCATTGACCCAGGGTCCGGCGGCGTTGACCAGCGCCCGTGCCCGAACCGTGGTCCTGACGCCGGTTCGACCGTCCCGCATTTCCACCGACCACAGGCCGTTTTCGCGGCGGGCGGCGGTGCAGGCAGTGCGGGTGAATATCCTGGTCCCACGCTCCGCGGCGTCGAGCGCGTTGATGACGACCAGGCGGGCGTCGTCGACCCAGCAGTCGGAATATTCGAAGCCGCGTTTGAAGCTGTCCTTGATCGGCGCGCCCTCGGGTGCCGTGCGCAGGTCAAGCGTGCGAGTGGCCGGCAGCCGCTTGCGGCCGCCAAGATGGTCGTAGAGGAACAGGCCGAGCCGGACCAGCCAGGCCGGCCGATCATCCGGGCTGTGCGGCAGCACGAAGCGCATCGGCCAGATGATGTGCGGTGCGGATTCCAGCAGTACCTCGCGCTCGATCAGCGCCTCGCGCACCAGGCGGAACTCGTAGTATTCGAGATAGCGCAAACCGCCATGGACGAGCTTTCCTGATCTAGAACTGGTGCCTTCGGCGAGATCGTCTTTTTCGCAAAGAATGACCGACAGCCCCCGGCCTGCCGCGTCGCGCGCGATGCCGGCGCCATTGACGCCGCCGCCGATGACGAAGAGGTCGACGATTTCGCTGTCACCGCTCATCTCGCTCTATGCCCTGTCGTCAGCATGGATTGGCCGGAGGCAGACCGGCGATGAAGCGGCGCACTTCCTCGGCCGCCTGCTCGGCTGCGTAGGTCACGGTGCGTACCGACGCGCCGGCGATATGCGGCGTCAGCGTCACATTCGGGAGCTGCAGCAGCGGCCAGTCGACGGGCACCGGCTCGACGGCGAACGTCTCCAGCATGGCACTGCCGATCTGCCCCGAGACGAGCGCCTCGTAGAGCGCATCGTAGTCGACCAGCGGTCCGCGCGCGGTATTGACGAAGATCACGCCGGGCTTCATCCGGGCGATGGCGTCCTTGCCGATCAGGCCGCGCGTCTCCTCGGTGACCCGGGAATGCAGCGTGATCACGTCGGAGCGCGACAGGAGATCGTCCAGCGCAACCAGCTCGACGCCGGCATTGCGATCCTCGGCGCTCAATTGCACATAGGGATCGGAGACCAGGATGCGGCAGCCGAATGCACGCAGCAGCCGAACCAGCCTGGTGCCGATATTGCCATAGCCGATGACGCCGACGGTCATCTCGTTGAGCTCGCGGCCGGTGCGGTCGGCGCGGTAGAGATCGCCGCGCCACTCGCCCTTGCGCAAGGCTTCGTGGCCGACGCGGATCAGCCGCGTCTCGGCGAGAATGGCACCGATGGTGAACTCGGCCACCGCGCTGGCATTGCGACCGGGCACATTGACCACGGTGATGCCATGAGCCTTGGCGGCAGGCATGTCGATGTTGATCGGCCCGCCGCGCGACACCGCAACCAGCTTGAGCGTCGGCAGGCGCTGCATCATGGCTTCGGAGAGCGGCGCAAGCTGGGTGACGAAGATTTCGGCATCGCCGATGAAATCCACCACTTCGTCGGGATCGCCGAAATATTCCTTGATCTTGTCGAGGCCGAGCGCCGCATTGCCGAATTGCATCGGCTCGTCGGGCCAAGCGGTTTCAATGGTGCGGATGTCGAGATTGTCGCCGCAGGCCGCTTCGATTTTCTCGCGAAACACTTCCGGAAGCATGAAGCGGTCACCGATGATCGCAATTTTCTTGGGCATGCTCTTCTCAATTCACGTCAGTTTGCCTGGACGCGGCCATCGAACGCCAGACCGGCCGCAGCGCCTCATGCGCCAATGTGTAGGACGGAGCCATCGCCTCATAGGCAGCGGCAAGGTTACGATCGCTTGGCTCGGCCGCACGGAGCAAAGGTGTGACCCATTCACTGACGCAATCGTCCATCGATGCGTACTGGCCAACGCAAACCGCAGCAATCATCGCGGCGCCCGCAGCACCGGCCTCCTCGCGCTCGCTGGTGCGAATGTCGGCGCCGATCGCAGCACCCAGGATCTTGCGCAGAGCCGGGCTCCTGGCCGCTCCACCAGTCAGGCGGATTTCCTTGGGCAGCGGCCCCATGGCGGCGTAGCAATCGCGTGCCGCGAAAGCCAGCCCTTCGAACACCGCACGAACCATGTCGGCATAGCCGTGCCTGGACGAAATGCCGACGAAACCGGCCCTGGCATTGGCATCGACGAACGGGCCGCGCTCGCCCGCCTCGGAGACATAGGGCTGGTAGAGCAGCGAGCCTGGCTCGGACGACGATATCCACTGGTCGACCAGCGCGATCATCTCGCCATTGGTCCGCGTGATACCTTGCGAGGCGAGAATGCCGGAGGCGAGGCCGAGGACCCAGTCGATGTTGAGCGTTGCCGCCATGTTCGACTGCATCTGCGCAAAGACGCCCGGTGCCGGCATGGTCATCGTGTAGCCGGTTGCAGCTTCGTTGAGCAGAACCTCGTCCGGCGTCTCGGCAAGCCGCATATGCATTCCGGTGGAGCCGATTATCGAGCATCCCGGCTTGCGCTCGCGATCGAACAGGCCGGCGCCGAGCGCCGTGCAGGCGACATCGACATAGGCCAGAACGACCGGCGTGCCGGCAAGCAGGCCGGTCGCATCGGCTGCTGTCGCCGACAGTGCGGTGCTTTGCCTGGTGCCATCGACGATGGGCGGCAGCAGATGCCTGAGATCGGTGACGCCGAGCACCTCAAGAACATCGTCGCAATAGCTGCGCGTGCGGAAGTCGCCGAAGGTGAAGGTGCCTTCGGACGGGTCGGTGGCGCGTTGGCCGGTCAACTTGAAATAAAGCCAGTCCTTGCAGTGGAACGCCGTCGCTGCATTGGCAAGCATCGCGGGCATGTGGCGCTTCATGAAGACGAATTGCGACCCCTGCTGGCAGGCAGCGAGCCCGCTGCCGGTCTTTTCGAAGCGCAGCCGGTCTTCGGGCCGCGCGCGGATCTCCTCGACGACGGCGGCAGCGCGCGCGTCGAGCCACAGCCAGCCCTTGGCCACCGGCTCGCCGTCCTTGTCGATCAGCCAGGTGCCGTCGCCCTGCCCGGTCACGGCGATGGCAATGGTCCGGCTGGCGAGATCCGGCACCTTGTCGGCCAGTTGGCGCAAGGTCGTCGCGGTATCGGCCCAGGTGCGGACTAGGTCCTGCTCGGCGCCGCCACCCGGCAGTGTCTCGTATCTGTTCGGCAGCGCGGCTGCCGCGATCTGCCTGCCCGCCGTGTCGAAGGCGACGGATTTGATAACAGACGTGCCGGCGTCGATGCCGATCAGCACATCCCGCATCAGGCAAGCTCCGTGCCGTGCGAAATGGCGTCGCCGCTCGCCTGATCGAAGACGTGCAGGTTTTTTGGATCGATGCTGACCTTGATAGGCGCCCCGAGTTCCAGGCGAGTCCGGTCATGTTCGACCAGAACCAGCGAGCCGCCGGCGAAGTCGGCGGCGATATGGGTCTGGTCGCCGAGCCATTGATTGGCCGAAACCGTGGCCGGCACACCGTCCTTGGAGCGGCGGACGGCATAGGGCCTGACACCGATGACGACGCGTTGCCGGTTGAGCAATTCATCGCGAACTGGGCCGCTGAACGCGTCCTTGTCGTAGTCGAGCGAAAGCCCGTCGGGCAGCTTGAGACTGATCTTGTCGGCAGCCGTGCCGACATAGGCCTCGAAGACATTCATCGGCGGCTCGCCGACGAAGGTGCCGGTGAACAGGTTTGCCGGCCGTTCCTTGAGCCTGTCAGGCGTATCGAACTGCTGCAGCACGCCGCCCTCCATGACGGCGATGCGATCGGCCAGCGCATTGGCCTCGGTCTGGTCGTGCGTGACCAGGATCGCGGTCAGGCCACGCTCCTTGATGAAATGCTTGATGCGGCCGCGCAGCACGGCGCGAAGCTGCGGCTCGAGCTGGCCCATCGGCTCGTCCAGCAGATGCAGGTCGGCCTCGCGGATCAGCGCCCGGCCGAGGCTGGCGCGCTGCTGCTGGCCACCGGAGATCGAGCTCGGATAGCGCTCGAGAATGTCCTCGATCTCGAGCAGCTTGGCGATGTTGGCAACCTTTGCATCGACCGCACTCTTCGCCAGCCTGGCCGCCTTGAGGGCGAAGGCCATGTTCTCGCGCACGGTCAGGGGCGGATAGAGCGAATAGCCCTCGAAGGCCATTGCGACGTTGCGCCTGACCGGCGGCAACGTGTGCACCTTGCGGCCGGCAACCGCGATGGTGCCACGCGAGACCTCTTCGAAGCCTGCGATCATACGCAATGTCGAGGTCTTGCCGCAACCGGACGAGCCGAGCAGCGCCACGATCTCGCCCTTGGCGATTTCCATCGTCAGGTTCTTGACCGCATGCACACCGCGGTCGATCGGACCGTAGAACTTGTCGACGCCTGAGAGGGTGATTGCGCTTGGGCTCATGCCGCTTCTCCACTGCGCAAATTGACGACGTTTTTCGAGCCAATGCGCTCGCCGCTCGCGCGATCGAACAGCAGGGCGCTTTTGCTGTCGACGGCTATATGCGCCCTGCCCTCGGATTGGCCAGGTGTCCCGGACGGACGCGAGACCAAGATTTCACGGCCGCGCACGGTTCGCGCCAGGGTGACGATCTTCTCGTTGAGCGGCGTCTCAGCCTCGACCGTCACCGGGATGGCGCCGGGCGTGCCTTCATCAACAAACGCCAGAGCCTCCGGCCGCAGGCCGATCACGCAATCACGGCCGACCGCCGCCTCATGCGCGCCGGCAAGATGGACCTGGACGTTGGACAGGCCGACATAGATGCCCTTGGCGTCCCGCGACGGCTTGACGTCCAGAAGGTTGATGGTCGGGTCGCCGAACAGCCGGGCAATCTCGACATTGGCCGGCTCGCGATAGATCTGCTCGGGCGTGCCGAGCTGTTTGACGACGCCTTGCGACATCACCGCGATGCGGTCGCCGAGCGCCATCGCTTCCTTGTAGTCTTGGGTGACGTAGATGACGGTCGCGCCACGATCGGCGAGCAGCCTTGGCAGCTCGAGGCGCATTTCGAAGCGCAATTTGGCATCGACGTTGCGCAAGGGATCATCGAGCAGCAGCAGCGGCGGCGAGCCGACCAACGCGCGGGCAAGCGCGGTGCGTTGCTTCTGGCCGTTGGACAGCGCCCGCGGCTTGTGGCTGAGCACATGGCCGATTTTCAACAGCTTAGCGACGCTCTCGACGCCGGTCTTTATCGTGCCCTGCGATGAGTGCTTCGCCTGCAGAGGCGTGGCTATGTTGTCGAACGCCGTCATATGCGGGAACAGCGCGAAGTTCTGGAATGCCATGCCGACGCCGCGGAACTCGGCGTCGAGATCGGTCATGTCCTCGCCGCCGATGAGGATCTTTCCCTCGTCGGGGTCGATGACCCCGGCCACCAGCCGCAACAGCACCGTCTTGCCGGCGCCGGACGGTCCGAACAGGACCAGCGTTTCGCCGTCGGCGACGGTCAGCGACAGATTGTCGAGAACGGTCTGGCTTTTATAGCGCTTGACGATGTTTCGCAGTTCGAGGCTTGCCATCGGACTATCCTTTCACCGCGCCAAGCGACAGGCCTTCGACCAGATAGCGTTGCGCATAGAGAGCGAGCGCCAGGGTCGGCGTGATCGACAGCACGATCGCCGCCGAAATCTGGCCATACTGGATGCCGGAGGACGTGATGAAGGCGAGCGCGCCGACCGTCACCGGCTGCTTGTCGGCCGAGGCGAGCACCAGCGCAAAAACGAAATTGTTCCAGGCAAAGATAAAGGCGAGCAGGCCGGCAGCGGCAATGCCTGGGCCGGCGAGCGGCAGCGCGATCTTGCGGAAGGTAGCAAACCAGGAATGTCCGGCAATGCGGTAGGCGTATTCGATGTCGGCCGGTATATCCTCGAAATAGCCGCGCACGATCCACAGGATCAGCGGCAGGCAGATCAGCTGGTAGACCCAGATCAGCCCGATATAGGTATTGGCCAGCCCGAGCTTCTGGAAATAGAGGGTGAGCGGCAAAAGCACCAGCAGCGCCGGCGCGAAACGGAACGACAGCAGCGTGAAGGCAATGTCCTCCGAGCCGCGAAACTTATGCCGCGCAAACGCATAGGCGGCCGGCACGCCGAGCAGCAACGCGACGGCAACCGAGGTGACCGACAGGAAGACGGAATTCCAGAGATTGCGCATGAAGGCGATGTCGAGCGTGCCGGCCGCCGTCATCAGCTTGCCGGTGATCAAGGCGGTGTAGTTGGCGAGCGTCGGCTCGAAGACAAGCTGTGGCGGAATCCGCAGGATTGTCTCGTTGGTCTGGAATGACATCATCAGGATCCAGACGATCGGGAACATGAAGAAGATCACGACCAGCGCCAGGGCTATGCCGCGCAGGATGCGTTCGAGAAGGGAGGTATGTTCCATGCCAGCCTCCTATGCCTGGCCGCGGGCGCGTTCGCGCAGCCGCAGCCAGTTCTTGATGAAGATGTTCGAGAGGAAATAGGTGATCGCCCACAGGATGATCATCAGCGCCGCCGAGCGGCCGACATTGGTCGACTGGAAGAAGTTGAGATAGGCCTCGACCTGGAACACGGTCAGCGTGTCGCCCGGACCACCCTGGGTCATGGCGTAGATGATGTCGAACTGCTGGATGGAATCGAGCAGGCGGAACAATGTCGCCGTCAGGATATAGGGGGTTAGCATCGGCAGAGTGATGCGGAAGAACACGAAGCTGCGCGGCACGCCGTCAAGTGCTGCCGCCTCGAAGGGCTGCGTCGGCAGGCTGCGCAGACCGGCAAGCAGCAGGATCATGATGAAGGGCGTGTAGACCCAGATGTCGACAAGCACGACGGTGAGCAGTGCCGTCGAGGGCGACGAGGCCCAGCGGAAATCCTGCAGCCCGATCAGGCTGGCGAGATAGCTGAGCACGCCAAAGCCGGGATTGGTCATCAGCTTCCACATCAGCGCGGCGAGCGCTGGCGCCGTCATCAGCGGCATCAACAGCATGATCGAGATGAAGTTGTTCAGCGTCGAGCGCTTTTGCAGCAGCATGGCGATGCCGAGACCGAGAAGCAACTCGAGCACGACGGTGATGCCGGCGTAGAGCAGCGACACCTGCAGCGTGTTCCAGAACTTCGGGTCGGTGAAGAACGAGATATAGTTGTCGCCCCAGTTGAATTGCCGCGCCCAAGGCTGGCTCAATCGGTAGCGCTGGAAAGAATAGACCACCGATGTGAAGAACGGGATCAGGATGCCGATGCAGACCAGCAAGGCCGGCAAGCTAAGGAGATAGGGCAGCACCCGCTTGCTGATCCTGAAGCCCGACGGCCTGTTTCTTTGTATTGTCGCCGCAGTCATCTGCTGCTCCGTCATTCTGTTGCTTCGCCGTCCCGGCCGCCCAAGGGAGCAAGGCGGCCGGTCGGGCGAGCAGGCGGTACCGCTCGGCACCGCGTCGCAAACGTATCACATCTCAAAGGCTGACCCGCGGACGGGCCAGCCTTGGCCGCGGCTTTAGCCGAGCCCGGCTTCCTTGAGCTGGCTGTTGATGCTCTCGGCCAACTTGTCGAGGCCTTCGTCGACCGGCACTTCCTTGGCCACCATCTTCTGCAGCGTCGCCGCCCATTCGGTGGTGAGATCGAAGAACAGCGGCTGCGGTGTGAACTTGATGCTGGCGCCCGGCGCCGAGACGTCGAACATCTCGACATAGCCCGGATAGCTCTTGTTCAGCTTCTCGCGGAACATCTCGTCGTTCCAGACCGACTGACGCACCGGATTGACGAAGTCCATCTTGGTCGCACCGAACAATGCATGCTCGGGTCCGGATGCCCATTGCATGAAGTACCAGGTGGCGTCCTTGTCCTTGGAGAAGTTGGACATCGACAGCGACCAGATCCAGATATTGGGCGTCGGTGCCTTGGCGGCGGGATTGGCCTTGAACGCCGAGAAGGCGAGCTTGCCGGCCATCTTGTTGTCGCCGCCATTCATGAAGTAGCCGAGGATATCGGCGTCGAAAATCATCGCCGAAGCGCCTGCACCGAGATCGGTGCCGACCTGATACCAGGTGTAGGTCGACCAGTCCTTGGGGCCGCTCTCCTGGATCATCTGCACCCACTGCTTGTGGAAAGCCTTGGATTCGGCGGTGCTCATCGCGGCCGACAGCTTGCCGTCAGCCGAGACGTTCAGGTCCTTCTGGTCGAAATTAGCGTAAGCCGACAGGAAGCCCGGGTGGATCGTTGCCCAGGAGCGCGAGCCGCGCACGCCGATGCCGTAGACGCCGCCACCAACATCCTTGGTAAGCTTCGCCGCCGTAGCGACCATTTCATCCATATTGCCGGGAACGCTGACGCCGACCTTGTCGAACATGCCCTTGTTGTAGGTGATGTTGTTCTGCTCGAAGCCCCACGGAATGCACCATTGCTTGGCGTCTTCCGAACCGAGCGCGCCGCCCGGCTGGCCGTTCCAGGCGCAAGAATTCTTGACGCCGGGCAGGAAGTCGTCCCAGGCATATTTCGGGTTGGTCTTGGCCGGATCCTTGATCCATTCGTTGAGATCGGTGATCCAGCCGGCCGGGCCGTAGGTCCAAGTCATGTAGGCGCCGGTCATGAAGGCATCGTATTCGGGCGAGCTGGCCGACAGCGCGGCGGTAACCTTGTCGAAATAGACGTCTTCGGGGAACACGTCATAGACGACTTCCATGCCGGTCAGCTTCTTGAAGTTGTCGAGGTTGGCAATCATCGCATCGGCGTACGGATGCTTGTTGAGCAGCAGCTTGATGGTCTTGCCCTTATGCGCCTGCCAGTCGAAATCAGCTGCCAGGGCGCGGGTCTGCCCGAAATTGAGCAGTGTACCGGCGGTGCTGGCGGCAAGGCCCATTGCACCGAGGCCCTTGATCAGCCCACGGCGGCCGACTTGTCCACGCAGGAACGCGTCGATGAGGTCTTTCTCTTTCTCATGCATTTCTCTTCTCCTCCACAGGGTAGTTTCAACGAAATGGTTGCCGGCTACCCGACCGGCGTCTGTTCCACGAGCGATCGCGCCGTCCGCTCGTCGGTTATCAGGCCTTTGAGATAGCGGCCCTCCAGCACTGACTTGATGGCGCGAACCTTCACCTTGCCGCCGGCGACGGCGACAATCCTGCGGTTGCTGATGTCTTCGCGCGCCAGTGCCAGCGCCCGGTCGGAAAGCGTCGTCGCGACGGCCTTTCCGGCATCGTCGAAGAAATGGCCGAGCAGTTCGCCGACGCCGCCGTTGCGGCGGATCTCCTCCATCTCGCCCTTTTCGATCATGCCGGTGGCGACAAGCGAGGCCTCACGCTCGGCGGTGCCAATGCCGGCAATGAGCAAGTCGGCGGTCTTGGCGAGGTCGAAGACATCGCTGACGCCCTTCTGCCCGAGCAGCACCGTTCGATCCTCGACCGTGTTGGCGAACATCGGCACCGGCATCACATAGGCCTCCGCGCCGGTCCGTTCGGCGACGCGGTGGATGACGTCATGCGGATTGGCGGAGAACTTGCGCGTCAGGCCGCCAAGCAGCGAAACGAAACGGATCCTGCCGGCCGATATGCGCGGCAGATATTCGACGCAGGCGGCAAGCGTGCGGCCGTGGCCGACGCCTATCAGCGCCTCCTCGCCGCGTTCGATCTCGCGCTTGAGAAACTGCGCGCCGGCAATGCCGAGCGCCTTGAGCGGCAGGTCTTCGGCATCGAAGTCCGGGACCACCTCGCAATAGTCGAGGCCGTAACGGCCGGATAACTCGTCCTCGAGTTCCACGCATTCTGAGACTTCGCCATCGATATAGACTTTGACCAGGCCCTCCTGATTGGCCTTGGTGATGAGGCGGTGCGCCTTGAGGCTGGTCAGGCCGAGCCGCTTGGCGACTTCCGACTGGGTCAGGCCGCCGGCATAGTGAAGCCAGGCAGCGCGGGCTGCCATCCCGGTCTCATCGTCGCGCAGCAGGCCGTTGCCAAAACCAACCATTTCCGCCCTTTGATATTTTTATCAGTTGCTGTAAAATTTTTCACAAGGCGCCGTCCGAGTCAAGCAACCGCTGCGTTTAAATCTCCGTCCGGAAGCTTGCCGGCCCGGGGCCGAACAGGGCCGCGCGAACCAACGGGCAAGAAGCAACACCGATCGCGCGCATTTAAAACGTTTGCAATTTCGCTTGGACTGATTACAAACGTTTCAAACTTCGTTCGAGAGGAACGATGCCGGGCCGCGTTACCACCCTCAAGGAACTAGCCGCACAGCTCGGCCTGTCGATCACCACCGTTTCGCGCGCCCTTGCCGGCCACGAGCAGATCGCATTGAAAACGCGCCAACGTGTCACCGAGGCCGCGCGCCAGGCCGGCTATGTGCCGAACACGGCAGCCCGCACGCTAGTCTCCGGCCGCAGCGGTTTTGTCGGCATGGTGCTGCCGATCCGTGGCCCCAATCTGGTCGATTCCTTCCTCGGCGAATTCGTCACCGGGCTCGGCGAAGGGTTGGTTTCGCACGGCTCCGACCTGATCCTGGCCGCAGCGGCGCAGGGCCAGTCGGAACTTTCCGTGCTTCGCCATGTTGTCGAATCCGGACGCGCCGATGGGGTCGTCGTCACCCGCATCGCCGAGGTCGACGAGCGGCTTGCCTACCTGCGTCAACGCAATTTTCCGTTCGTCGCGCATGGCCGGCTGCTCGACGGTGACTTTGCCTATCATTGGCTCGATACCGATGGCGCGCACGCATTCGGCGAGGCCTTCGACATGCTCTACGATCTCGGACACCGCCATTTCGGCCTGGTGACGATTTCCGAGCCGATGACGTTTCGCCATCTCAGGCAGGATGGGCTCGCTGCCGCGATCGCCCGCCGAGGCGATCCGTCGGTCAGGCTCGATGTGGCGACGGCACCGCGGTTCGATCGCGGTGCCCGCATCCAGGCAATCAACCGGCTGCTGCACGCCACCGAGCGGCCGACGGCCATTGTCGCGCTGTTCGACGAGCTGGCGCTGACGGTGATGGAAGAGGCTGCCCGAGCCGGCCTTGCCATTCCTCGCGACCTTTCGGTGATCGGCTTCGACAACATAGCCGCCTCAGCCTATGCGCCGCCGGGGCTAACCACTTTCGACGCCTCGATCCGCCAGTGCGCGCGCGAGATCGGCGAGATGCTGCTGACCGTCATCGGCAACAGGCCGGACGCGCCACTGACGCGGCTGGTCCGGCCGACACTTGTCTCGCGGGCAAGCCATGGCCCGGCACCCACAAGACAGAACTGACGCCCGCTTCGCGGCGCAACCCAGGGAGGAAGATGACGATGAATGCTTTGCGGATATTGGCCGGCGCCGTGCTGGCGCTGTCGCTCGCTGCCGGCGCAGCGCAAGCCCAGCAGGTGTTGTTCTGGTCGACACAGGCGCGACCTGTGGAAGAGACGCAAAAAATGCGCGGCGAGGTGCTGAAGGGGTTTGATGGCCAGGTCGACTATCAGGTCGCCGAGGACGGGCCTTGGCTCACCCGCCTTCAGGCCGAACTGCAGGCCGGCTCCGGCACCATAGGCGTGCTCGGCGGCCTGCACGGAGACTTCTCCACCGTCGGCGCGGACCTTGTCGATCTCTCTGGCGTCGATCTCGGTGGCGTCAAGGTCAACGAGACCTACAAGAAGCTCGGCATGCTCGGCACCGGCGAGCAGAAGTACCTGCCATGGATGCAGGCCACCTTTCTGATGGCGGCCAGCAAGCAGGCGCTGCAATATCTGCCGGCCGGCACCGATCTCAACACCATCACTTATGACCAACTGATCGAGTGGGCGAAAAACATCGCTGAAAAGACCGGTTCGCCCAAATTCGGTTTTCCGGCCGGCCCGAAAGGGCTGAAGCACCGTTTCTTCGAGGGTTTTCTCCTTCCATCGTATACCGGCTCGATGGTGACCAAGTTCCGCTCGGCGGAGGCCGAGACGGCGTGGAACAAGTTCAAGGAATTGTGGCAATACACCAACCCGAATTCGACCAACTATGCCTTCATGCAGGAGCCGCTGTTGACCGGCGAAGTCTGGGTGGCATTCGATCACGTGGCGCGCCTCGCCGACGCCTTCAACCAGAAACCCGATGACTTCGTCGCCTTCCCGGCGCCGGCCGGCCCGGCAGGCCGCGGCTACATGCCGGTGGTCGCCGGCGTCGCTATCCCGAAGACCTCGCCCGACATGGACAAGGCCAAGGCACTGGTCGCCTATATGCTGAAACCGGAAACCCAGATCGCGACGCTCAAGGCGACAAACTTCTTCCCCATCGTCGACGTCAAGCTGCCCGACGACATGCCGGCCTCGGTGAAGGCCTTCAGCCCAGTGATCGCCACCATGACCGGAGCCCCGGATGCGCTGCCGGCGCTGCTGCCGATGGGACTTGGCGGCCTCGGCGGCAAGTTCAATCAGATCTACACCGACAGCTTCGAGCGCATCGTGCTCGGCGGCGAGGATGTGCACGGCGTGCTCGACGAACAGGCGACGGCGCTGAAGGCGATCATCGACCAGGCGAAAGCGCCGTGCTGGGCGCCCGACAAACCATCGCAAGGCGCCTGTCCCGTCGATTAAGAATCCTCCCCGGGCGTCCGGATTTCCAGCGCGCCGGGCGCCCACCCCTTTTGAAGCTTCGAATAGAGAGAGCTCCATGCACGGCAAGGCCCTGCCCTATCTGCTGCTGACGCCGGCGACGCTGTTCCTTTGCGTCTTCTTCCTCTATCCGTTTGCGCTGGTCGCCTTCGAGGCGTTCACCCGCGACGGCGGCTTTACGCTCGACAATTTCCGCACCATGACCAGCAGCTGGAAATTTCCGGTCACGGTTCGCAACACGCTGCTTCTCAGCGCCGTCGTCGTGCCCATCCAGCTGGTCATGGCGCTGCTGATGGCAACGATGGTGTCGCGACTTGCGGCCGGGCGCAGCGCCGCGCTTTATATCTTCGCTATTCCGCTCGGCATCTCCGATCTCGCCGCTGGGCTGATCTGGCTCGCCATCTTCGACCAGTCCGGCTTCCTCAACACCTTGCTCTCCAATCTCGGCGTCATCGACAGGCCGGTCATGTTCCTCGGCTACCAGAGCAAGCTGACGATCTTCATCGCCGTGGCGCTGGCCGAGATCTGGCGTGCGACCGCCATCATGATGGTCATTCTGGTCGCCGGCATGGGGCTCATCCCCCGGGAATATTACGAGGCGGCGGAGGTTTTTGGCGCTAGTCCGTGGAAGCGCTTCATCAAGATCACGCTGCCTCTGCTGCGCCCCAGCCTGCAGACGGCGATCATCCTGCGCGTCATCCTTGCCTTTGAGGTCTTTGCGGTGGTTGCAGCACTCGGCGGCACCAATCTGCCGGTGCTGATGGGCGAGACCTACAATTGGCAGTTCACGCTGCAGGACCGCAATGTCGCCGCCGCCATGGCGCTGTTCATCCTCGCCATATCGATCGGTTTCACGCTGTTCTTCCTGCGGGTGCTGCGTGTGCCGAAGGAGGCGCGGATATGAGCACGGTGGAGCTGTCGATCGCCGCGCCTGAGGCCCGCAAAGCCGGCAACTGGTTGCTGGTCGCCACCGTCATCCTGCTTTGCATCTGGGTGCTGCTGCCGATCTATCTGTTGATCGTCAACGCGCTGTCGTCGCCGGAAGAGGTGACCGCCTTTCCCAAGCGCTTCTTCCCGTCATTCGATTTCGGCAGCCTTTCTTTCTTCATCAATTTCGCCGGCGTCGCCAGGGCGCTGTGGAACTCCGTTCTCGTCGCCACGCTGACGATGCTCCTCTCGATCGGCTTCGGCGCACCCGCGGGCTACGCGCTGTCGCGCTTCGAATTCCCGGGCAAGGAAACGTTCCGTTTCCTCGTGCTGATGACCCGCGCCTTCCCACTGCCGCTGCTGGCGCTACCGCTGGCGGTGATGTTCATCCGCACCGGCCTCGACGACACCGCGATCGGGCTGGCGCTGGTCCACACCACGCTGGCGCTGCCATTCGCGGTGCTGATCACGTTCTCGCTCTTCTCCGGCATTCCAGTCGAGCTGGAGGAAGCGGCCTGGACGCTCGGCTGCACGAGATTGCAGGCATTCCGAAAAATCATTCTACCGCTGGCGCTGCCGGGCATCGCGGCGTCGGCGGTATTTGCCTTCACCATCTCCTGGAACGAAGTGTTTGCCGCCGCCGTGGTCACCATCGAGAACCGGACGCTGACCGCCTTCCTGCTGCAGAGCCTCGGCGAATCGCCGCTCTACCTCAAATTCGCCGGTGGCGCGGCACTGGTCATCCCGGCGCTGATCTTCATCTTCGCCGTTCGCAAATATCTGTTCGCCATGTGGGGGATCGCCAACCGATGACGCGCACAAAAGAGAACGCCGATGGCTGAGATCGCCATCAAGCAGGTCGCAAAACGTTTCGGTGGCTTCACCGCGCTGCATTCGATCGACCTGACCATCGCCGACCAGGAATTCATGGTGCTGCTTGGCGCCTCGGGTTGCGGCAAGACCACGCTGCTGAGGATGGTCGCCGGGCTGGAAACGCCAAGCCAGGGCGAGGTCTGGATCGGCGGCCGTCGCGTCGACCATCTGCCGCCGCGCGAACGCGGCATCGCCATGGTGTTCCAGAATTACGCCGTGTTTCCGCACCTGACCGTGTTCGAGAACATCGCCTTCGGCCTGCGCATGAAGAAGCTGCCGCAGCAGGAGGTCGAGGGGCGCGTCAACCGCACCGCGGAGCTCATGCACATCGAGCAGCTTTTGAAGCGCTATTCGGGCCAGCTTTCCGGCGGCCAGCGCCAGCGCGTGGCAGTCGCTCGGGCACTTGCGATGGAGCCGGACGTGATCCTGATGGACGAGCCGCTGTCGAACCTCGATGCGCTGCTGCGGCTCGAAATGCGCGCCGAGCTCAAGGGCGTGCTCGCCGCGTCCAAGACCACCACCATCTATGTCACTCACGATCAGGTCGAGGCGATGAGCCTCGCCGACCGCATCGCCGTCATGCATCAGGGCCATATCGTCCAGGCCGCCTCGCCGGTAGAGGTCTATCGCAATCCGGCCGCACGCTTCGTCGGCTCCTTCATCGGCAACCCGCCGATGAATTTCATCCTGGCGACGAAGGCGGCAGACGGCAGCTGGACCGTCGCCGGGCTGACGCTGCCCGGCCCCAAATCGGACAAGCAGACGATAGAATTCGCCATTCGCCCCGAGGATGTCGACACCGGCACCGAAGGGCTGCACGCCACCGTGCGCGTTGTCGAGCCGCTCGGACCGCACACGCTGGTCACCTGCGATGTCGAGGGCGGCCTGTTCCGCGCCATCCTCGAATCGAATGCCACGGTCGCCGTCGGCGATCACCTGCGGCTCTTGCCCAAACCCGACCGCATCCGCTGGTTCGACCCCGAAACCACCAACGCGCTTTGATCCAAACGCCCTTCGATCCTGAAAGTACGACCGCCCCCATGATATCTCTTGCTGTCGACGAAACCATCGCCCGCGCCGTAGAGGTGCTCAGGGAAAACGACCAAGGCACCTACACCATACCGACCAAGGGCCTCTACCCGTTCCAGTGGAACTGGGATTCCTGCCTGACCGCGCTCGGTCTTGCCCACTACGATGAGGCTCGAGCCTGGACCGAGATCGACACGCTGTTCGCCCACCAGTGGCCGGACGGCATGGTACCGCACATCGTCTTCCATGTCTGGAGCGACGGCTATTTCCCGGGACCGGAGGTCTGGCGGACGGACCGCCCGACCGCCACCTCGGGCATCACCCAGCCGGCGGTCGCCGGCTTTGCCGTGCGCCGCTTGTTTGACCAGGCCAAGGACAAGACGCTGGCGGCCGAGCGTGCCCGGGTGTTGCTGCCGAAAATCGATGCCTGGCACCGCTGGTTCTACGAAAACCGCGACCCGAACGGCGAAGGGCTGGTCGCCATAATCCACCCATGGGAGTCCGGTCGCGACAACTCGATCGACTGGGACGAGGCGTTTGAGCACGTGCCGACCGAAGGCGTCGAGCCCTACACCCGCCGCGACATCCTGCACGCCGATCCGGCGCATCGTCCAACCAAGGCACAGTATGACCGCTATATCTGGCTGCTGCAGCATTTCCGCGGGCTTGGCTGGGATAATGCCAGGCTGCACGATGCCTCGCCGTTCCAGGTCGTCGATCCCGGCTTCAATGCCATTCTGATCCGTTCCGCCGCCGATCTTGCCGATCTCGCCGAGGCACTTGGCGAAACCGAAATCGCAAAAGCCAACCGCGCCCGTGCCGAAAACGGGCTTTCAACGATGGAACGGCTGTGGAGCGACACACATAGCCAGTACATTTGTTTCGACCGAGTGGCCGGAAAGCACGTTGACAGCGCGTCGGTCGGCGGCATTCTGCCGGTGTTTTCGGCTATTCCGGAAAGCCGGGCAGCGGCCATCGCCGCAACGATCGAGCGCATCGCCGGCAAAGCGCGTTACATCGTCCCCTCGCACGATCCTGGCGATGCGCGCTTCGACGCCAAGCGCTACTGGCGCGGCCCGGTCTGGCTGGTGGTCAACTACATGATCGCTAATGGCCTTGCCGCCGCCGGCCACAGCCAAATCGCACAACGGATCACCCAGTCCAGTCTCGACCTGATCGCCGAGAGCGGCTTTGCCGAATATTACGATCCCCTCAGCGGCGAGCCGCTCGGCGGTAACCGTTTCACCTGGACCGCGGCAATGGTGATCGAGTTTTTGAAGGGTCGAGGCTGAAGGCCGGCCACGACTGGCAGTCCCGCGTGGGTTTGACAAACAGCAGTCCGTGTCTATCGTCTGCCTGTTACAGGAGCGGCGCATGACGACACCATCCGTGAGCGCTCTGTCCCCACTGACCGGCGAACTCCTGTCGCGGCTGGAGAAGCGGCTGGACCGGTCGGCGATCGTTTCGGCCGATGAGGCCGGGCCGCGTTACAGGGAAGACCCCGACGGCAAAGCCGGCGTATCGCCGGAGTTCGTGCTGCGTCCACGTACGGCCGGCGAGGTGTCGGACATACTTCGCCTGTGCAACGAGGCCGGACAGAGGCTTGTCATCCAGGGTGGCCGGACCGGGCTCGCCGGCGGCGCTCGCGTCCAACCCGGCGAAGCGGTGCTGTCGCTGGAGTGTATGACTTCCGTTGAAGCCCTCGACCGTGAAGCGGCGACCATCATCGCCGAGGCCGGCGCGCCGCTGCAAACGGTGCAGGAAGCCGCCGATGCGGCCGGCTTACAGTTCGGCGTCGACATCGGAGCGCGCGGCGCGGCGACCGTCGGCGGTAATGTCGCCACCAATGCCGGCGGCATCCGCGTGCTGCGCTACGGCATGTACCGGGCGCAGGTGCTTGGCCTGGAAGCGGTGCTTGCCGACGGCGGCATCCTGACCTCGCTCAAGGGTTTGGCGAAGGACAATTCCGGCTATGACCTCAGCCAATTGTTCATCGGCAGTGAGGGCACGCTCGGCGTGGTCACCCGCGCATGCCTGCGGCTGCACCCGAAGCCGGCCACCGAGATCAACGCCTTCTGCGCGCTTGCTTCGCTCGACGCTGCAATCGCGCTGCTGGCGCTGCTCAGGCAGAAACTCGGGCCCTCGCTCTCGGCCTATGAGGTGAATTTCGCCCCGCTCTATGGCGCCATGATCGCCGGCATGGACGCGCCGGCGCCGCTGCCCGCGGGCTCGCCCGTCTATGTGCTTGCCGAGATACAGGGCAGCGAGCCCGACCGCGACGGCGAACGCTTTGCCGCGACGCTGATGCAGGCGGTCGAGGAGGGCGTGATCGACGACGTGGTCGTCTCGCAATCGCCGCGCGAATTCCGGGCGCTCTGGGCGGTGCGGGAGGAGGCCAACCGTTTCCTGTTTTCGATGGCAGGCCTGATTGGCGTCGATATCAGCATCCCACTGGCGAGAATGGCGACTTTCCTGGACGAAACAGAAGCCGCCATCAAGGCCGTCGACCCCGGCGCCGACATCTACGTCTTCGGCCATCTCGGCGATGGCAATCTGCATTACCAGATCCGCACGGTGGATCCGGCAGCCGCATACGGCACCGTCTACCGCGGTGTGGCCGCCGCCGGCGGCGGCGTTTCGGCCGAACATGGCATCGGCCTTGACAAGAAGGAGTGGCTGCATCTGGTGCGCAGCGATGCAGAGATTGCGGCCATGCGGCGCCTGAAAGCAGCCTTCGACCCGAACAACATCCTCAATGCCGGGCGCATCTTCGACCTTGCGACGGGCTGAAATCGAAGGCCGGTAGCGCTGGCCGGGTGCTGCCTCTATCTGGTCACGCCTTTCAATTTCGCATGCACCACCGCGATGCGGGCGGCGAGCGCGGCGTTGTTGCGGACCAGCGCGATGTTGGCCTTCAGGCTGCGGCCTTGCGAAAGCTCGTTGATGCGGGCGAGCAGAAACGGCGTCAGTTCCTTGCGCCCGATGCCGCGCTGCTCCGCTTCGGCTACCGCCGCTGCGATCGTGCCGTCGATGAATGCCGGATCGAGCGCGTCCGCTTCGGGGATAGGGTTGGCGACGAGAATGCCGGTGCCGGATTCCATCTCGTCATGCAGCAGCATGGCTCGCGCGATCTCGTCGGGGGTATCGAGGCGATGATCGGCCTTGAGCCCGCTGGAGCGGGTGTAGAAAGCCGGAAAATCATCACTCCCATAGGCGATCACCGGCACACGCTGGGTTTCCAGATATTCCAGCGTCTTCGCAATATCGAGGATCGACTTGACTCCGGCGCAGACGACAGTCGTGCCGGTTTGGCCGAGTTCGGTCAGGTCGGCCGAGATGTCGAAAGTCGCTTCGGCGCCGCGATGCACGCCGCCGACGCCGCCGGTCGCAAAAATGCCGATGCCGGCGAGTGCCGCGATCCGCATCGTCGCCGAGACGGTGGTTCCGGCCGAGCCGCCGTGCACCATGATGGCGGCGAGATCGCGCCCGGAAGCCTTGACCACGCCCTTTGCCGCTGCCAGCTCTTCCAGTTCACGGTCGTCGAGGCCAACCTTGATCTTGCCGGCGACCACCGCGATCGTGGCGGGCACAGCGCCGTTTTCACGCACCACGGTCTCGACACCACGAGCAGTCTCCAGATTGGCCGGATAGGGCATGCCGTGGGTGATGATCGTCGATTCCAGCGCCACCACCGCGCGGCCTTTATCAAGCGCAGCAGCGACTTCATCGTTCAAGTGGACAAGGGAAGGTTTCATATCATCTCGCTTTCAGGCAGGAATGCGGTACGTGCCGGCGGCAAGGAAGCGCGGCGACAGATCGGGGTGGACGCTCGATTCGCTCTCGGTGGTCAGCGTGGCGAGCAGCGCGCCGGTGCGCGCGGCATGAGCGACCGGATCACCCGAAAGCACCTTGTACAAAGTGCCAGCGATCATCGCGTCACCGGCGCCGGTGATGTCGACGGCCTGCGCCGGGACGGAGCGCATCGTCGTAACACCGCTCTCGGTCGCAACGGCAAATCCATGCGCGCCTGCGGTTACGATCACCGTGCTGGCGCCGGCCGCGCGCAGCGCTGCTGCTGCTTCCTTCGGCGTTAGCCGCTTGTCGGCATCCGTCATGCCGAGCATCGTATTGGCCTCGTCATGGTTGGTGAACAGAAGGTCGATGCCGGTCAGATCCTTAGGCAGGCGCGCTGATTTCGGCGACGAGACTGTGTCGACGGCGAGCTTGAAGCGCGCGCCCTGCTTGCGCGAGATCAGTGCTGCGATGGTCGAAGCCGGCAGATTGCAGTCGATGAACACCCATGTCGCCGAAGCCAGATGCGGCCAGAAGCGGTCGAGATAGGACGACGAAAACAGATCGAAGATCTCCATGTCGGCAATGCCGAGCACCAGATCATTGTTGCGGTCGAGGATGGCGGCATATTCCGCCGTCGGCCGTTCCGTGGTGGTGATGACCTGGCTGACATCGGCGCCAAGATCGCGCAGGTGCCGCACCAGCGAGCGGCCGGTTTCATCGTCGCCGACGATCGAGACGAAGCTTATGTCGACGCCGAGGCGGGCAAGGTTTTCGGCTACGTTGCGGGCGACCCCTCCGAAGCTGCGATAACCGTCGACCGGGTTCGACGTCTCGAAAATCAGATCCTTCTTGGCGTGGTATTTGCGGTCGAGCACCGCGCCGCCGACGCAGACCATGCGCTTGGACGTCGGCAAGACGTAACCACGGCCGAGAATATAGCCCTTGTTGACGAGTTGCACGATGTGGGCCGCGACCGTCGAGCGGGCGATGCCGAGCGCCGTTGCTATGTCCTGCTGGCCGGCGAATGGGTTCGCCGCAATGAGGTCGAGAACCGCTTGTTCCTGTGCTCCAAGGTCGTCCATTGTCCCACCCGGCCGTCAAATTCGAGGCTGAACGCTTCGCAACAACAGATGACATTGTCAACATCTGTTTCGACGAGTGTCGGCTATGGCACCAGCACCAATGCGCCTATTGTCCGCCTGGCCTCAAGGTCGCGGTGAGCATCGCCGGCGTCGGATAGGTTATAGCGCTTGGGCGGTTCGATCCTGACGACGCGCTGTCGCAGCGCGGCAAAGAAACGCTCGACGTGCGGGGCTAGTTTTTCCGGCGTGTCGGTGTAATGCGCATAGTTGGGACGCGATACGGTGATCGACTTCGATGCAAAGCGGCCGATGTCCCAATTGCCGATCGGCCCTGACGCCTGACCGAAACTGACGAGGTGACCGCGAATGCGGAGCGCCGCCAGCGAGCCGCCGAACGTATCCTGGCCGACCGCATCGTAGACCACATCGGCGCCGACGCCTCCCGTCAGCCGCATGACGGCCTCAGTGAAATTCTCACGCGAGTAGACGATGACATGATGGGCACCGAGGCGTTCGACGATGCGCGCCTTGTCGTCGCTCGACACCGTTGCAATGACCGTTGCGCCGAGATGGCGTGCCCATTGCACCAGAAGCTGGCCGATGCCGCCGGCGCCGGCATGGACGAGAACGACGGAGCCCGGCTGCACCGCATGGACATCATGCAGCAAAAAACTCGCACTGACGCCCTTGAGCAGACCCGCGGCCGCAATCTCGTCGGGAATATCGTCGGACAGGCGAACCAGCAGATCGGGCGCCACGTTGCGCCGCTCGGTATAAGCGCCGACCGGCGGGCAGGCATAGGCGATGCGGTCGCCGACCGAGAAACCGGCAATCTCCAAACCGACCGCTTCGACGACGCCGGCTGCCTCCATGCCAGGCACGCCCGGTGGTTGCAAAAGGTCGAAATAGCCGGTGCGGCAATAGACGTCGATGAAGTTGACGCCGATCACAGTATGGCGGATCCGCACCTCGTTCGGCGCCGGCGGCGGCAAGCCGATCTCCTTGAGTTGCAGCACCTCCGGACCGCCATAGCGCTCGACCACAATAGCCCTGGTTGTTGCTGACTGGCCGAACGATGTTGTTGCGGAAGAGACCGGCGAAGCGATCAGCGGCGGGGCTGACGGAGGTGCCGGCGTTGGCGCTCTTGCCTTGGCAGACAGAACCCTTCCTCGCAAAAGGCTGCGGATCGCCGCGAAGCCGGCCTGATAAATGCCTTCGGAGACGAGCTTGACCAGTTCGTCGCGGCGGTGCGTAGGTGGATGGAATTCGGAACGCCATTCCCAGAAGGTCGCGTTGCCGTCGGTCACCGGCTTCAGCTGGATCGATGCGACATAACCCATCAGCGGCAGCGGCGCTTCGAGAAGGCAATAGGCGAGCCGAAAGTCCTTGTCGGACAGCGCCAGCAGTTGTTCGCGCAACTCGCCGCCATCGGCCAGGCGGAAATGACGAACCGAACCGACCGCATCGACCGGGTCGCCACCTTCGATTTCGCTGAACGAGATCGCCGGGTGCCAGCGTTCATGGCCGTTGAAATCGCGCAGAATCGACCAGACATCATCGATCGGCGCATCGATGATGGTGCTCTGGCGGACTTGAACCATCGCGGGAATGTCAGCGCCCGAAGCGCTGCTTGAGTGCGCTCAACGCCGCCTGGAAGACGCCGGTGCCGATCTGATGCATAAGTGCTGCTTCGCGCTCAGGCGCACAGTCGAACTCCGCCTCCCATTCGGCCAGAGTGAGATTGCCGTCGGTGATCGGCGTCAGCGACAGCGTGGCGATATAATTCTCCACCGCCATCGGGCTTTCCAGGATAGCGTAACTGCACGACAGATCGTAGTCGGACAGTGCCAGCAATTTTTCGCGAATCCGCCCGCCATCCCTGAGCACAAAGTTGCGGATGCAGCCGATCTGGTCGGCCGGTGCGTTCTGTTCGACGCGGCTCTCCGCAACGAATGGCGCCCAGGCGGGAAGGCCGTTGAAGTTGCGCACGAGCTTCCAGACTTCCGCAGCCGGCGCAGGGATGACCGAGGACACATAGACCTTGGTCATGCCCCACCGCCCGCATCGAACGAGCGGCCGGTGCCGAGGCATCGCCACTCATTCGCACAGCACACCGCCCACCGGACCTGGTCAGCGGTCGCGGTCGTCATCGTCGTCCTTGCTGACCTTGCCTTTGCCTTTCTTGTCGCGGGTCAGGCTCGATATGTCCTTGGCATCGCGCAGCACGTCGGTCATGCGGCCGAGCGAGCCGCCCTCGATGCCGATCTCCTTCATCAGATTATCGATCATCGGCGCCTGGACCCGGTAGCGCAGCGCCGAATCGATCACCTCGTCGGTGACGTTGCGGTTGCCGCCCTGCCCGCCATTGATGCCGTCGACGTGCAGGATCTTGATGCCGTCGATTTTCTCCATCGGCTTGACGCTTTCGCGGATGATGCCTTCCATGTGGTCGAGCAACTTGCCGCGCAGGCGACCGGCACGAGCCTCGTTGGAGAGCAGATTGTCGGCCTCGTTGAGCTGACGATGGCCGGCGGCATCAACCTCGTAGCGCTGGGCCGCCGCAAGGGCGTGGATCTTCTCCGCCTCGGCCGCGGCAACAGCGGCGATCTTCTGCGCTTCGGCCAGGCTCTTGGCCGCCTTCATCTCGGCATCTGCGGCCGCGGTTATGCGCAAGGCCTCGCGCTCGGCCTCGCGAGCCGCACCGATCAAGTCGGTCAGCTTGCGGCGCTCGGCGATCTCGCGCTCGCGCGCCGTGAAGGCCTGCTCCTCAGCCTGGATGGCCTTGGCGCGCACCGCCTCGGATGCCGCGATAGCGGAGGAACGCTCCTGCGTCTTTTTGGCGATGTCGATGGCCTTCTGGATTTCGGCTATCTCGATCTTCTGGTCGCGCTCGACGCCGAGCTGGCGGATGTCGCGGTCCTTGATCAGCCGCGCCTCCTCGATGCCGCGCTCGGTGGTGATGCGAGCGCGCTCGACCTCTTCGCCGGCCGATATTTCGGCTTCCTCGAAAGCCTGGCGCTTGGCGATCTGCAGCGCCTCGAGGTGACGCTCGCGTGCAATCCTGACCTCGTCGATGGCACGCTCCTGCCCGATCCGCGCTGTTTCGGTCGCCTGGTTCTCGACAATTTCGGCGCGGCGCTTTTCCGCCTCGGCCCTGGTAACCTCCAATGCCTTTTCCGCCAGCGCGATCTGGCGTTCGAGCTCGGCGATTTCGAGGGCTTTCCTGCGCTCGATCTCGAGCTCGCTCTGCGTGCCTTCGCGTTCGATCCTGGCCTTTTCCAGGGCGAGCTCTAGCGCGATCTGCTCGCGCTCGGTCAGTTCGCGCATTTTCATTTCCGTCTCATCGAGGGCGCGGCGGCGCGCAATCTCGCGGCGCTGCGTGTCTTCCTCGCTCTTGATGCGCTCCTCGGTAATGTTGCGCTCCTGGTTGAGGCGCGATTTCTCGACGGCCTCGCGCGCCGACAGTTGCGCCTGCTCGGCCTCCTGGTCGCGGATCGCCCGCTCCCTGGCGAGTTCGGAGCGCTGCGAGGCGCGACGTATCTCGACCTCGCGCTCCTGCTCGAGGCGGGCGTATTCGGTGTCGCGGTCGATCTCCAGCACCTTGCGCTGGGTGTCGAGGTTCTGGTTGCGGATGTCGACCAGCGTGCGCTGCTCGATCTCGTTGCGCATCCTGCGGCGCGTCTCGATCGATTCCGTCAGTTGGGTGAGGCCTTCGGCGTCGAAGGCATTGGACGGATCGAAATATTCGAGGCTGGTCTGGTCGAGGTCGACGATGGCGACGCTTTCCAGCTCCAGCCCGTTGGCGGCGAGCGATTCCGAGGCAAGCTGCCGGACCCTGGCCGCATAGTCGCCGCGCAGCTCGTGCATCTCTTCCAGCGTCATCTGGGCGGCAACGGTGCGCATGGCACCGGCGAACTTGCCCTCCAGCAATTCGCGCAGGCTGTCGGGCTGCAGCGTGCGGCGCCCGAGCGTCTGGGCTGCGGCGGCGACCAGATCGCGGCCGGCGCCGACACGGACGAAGAACTCTGCGACCAGATCAACGCGCATGCGGTTCTTGGTGATCAGCGCAAAGGCATCCTCGCGGCGCACTTCGATGCGCAGGACGTTCATGTTGACCGGCGTGATCTCGTGCAGCACCGGAATGACGAAAGCGCCGCCGTTCACCACCACCTTCTCGCCCATGAAGCCGGTGCGCACGAATGCCGTCTCCTTGGTCGACCGGCGATAAAGCCATCGCAGTATGTAGACGGCGATCACCACGACGATCGCGGCAATGATTAGCCACAAAAGGAAAGCGCCCAAGGTCTGCGCGGCCATCTTTTCTACCCTCCCAAATAGAATGCGGTCAGCCACAGGCTACCGGCACCGATTTTACAATTGCGCGTGCTCGAAGCCATTATGCTCGCCTCTGCAGTTTCGGCGTGATCGCGCGGAACGCATTGACCGCCGCATCGACGAAGAGCGCGTCATTGATGTTCGCACCCACACGCTCGAGATGGCGCTGCGGCGTCTGGCGAACGGTCTTCTCGATCGCCTCGAACAGGGCGTGGTCGGCCTCCGGATCGTGAAACGGCTGGCCTGGTGCATCGAGCGTCGAGACACCGCCCTCCGGCAACAGGAACCGCACCGGGCCATTCATGGCATTGAGCCGCGCACCGATCCATTCGCCAAAGGCGCGGTTCTCGTCGCGGGTTGTCCGCATCAGCGTGACGTTCGGATTATGGATGACGAATTTGCGGCTTCGAAATTTCTCCGGCACGCTGTCGCGCGGGCCGAAATTGACCATGTCAAGCGCGCCGGTCGAGCCGACATAGGGCAAGCCGGTGCGGATTGCGGCGCCAAAGCGGTCTTCAGTCGCCGGAAAAACACCGCCGACGATCATGTCGGCCACTTCCGTCGTGGTCAGGTCGAGGAAGGCCGAGAGCAGCCGCGAATCGCCGAGCTTCTCCATTGCCCGCCCGCCGATGCCGGTGGCGTGGAAAACGAGACAGTCGTAGTCGGCTTCGAGCCGCCTGGTTACCGCCTGCACCGCCGGCGTCGTGACACCGAACATGGTGATGCCGACAGCCGGGCGCGCCAGCTTGCGCCTGGCTTCCCAGGCTTCGGCATTGGGCAGCTGCGCGACCATGCCCGCCATCGCATGCGCCGCATTTGACAGCACCTGTTCGGTGATCGAGTTCAGCCCCTGAACGTCGGCAACCGAATGGAACATCATGATGTCCGCGCCGCCGACATATTTGGCGACATCGCCGGCTGCCACGGTCGACACCATCAGTTTGGGGATACCGACGGGCAGCACGCGCATGCCTGCTGTTGCCAGCGTGGTGCCGCCGGAGCCGCCGGCCGAGATGACGCCGCCAATGCGCGGCTCGCGCTCGATCCAGCGCGCGAAGGCTTCCGCCATAGCGCTCACCGAGCCGCCGCGATCATTGGTGAAAACGGCCGCCGATCCCCGCATATGCATTCCGGCCACCTGCATGGCGGGAACGTCGGCGCTCGACGGTTTTCCGGAGGTGGAGAGGTCGACGGTGCGAACCGGAATGCCGAGGGACTTCAGCCGGTCGGCGACGAACCGCAACTCCTTGCCCTTGGTATCGAAAGTGCCCGCGACGAGCACTGTTCTTCCAATGCGTTCGGCGAAAGGAATTGCAAAGACCTTCTTCAAATCGTCCTGTGGCGCGGCCTTCTCGATAGCCGCTTGCCGCATGGCCGTGACCGGCACGTTCCAGCGGTTGGGCAGTTCGGTGACCGGAAGGTAGGTTCCATTCTGGGTCATCGGTTCGGAACCGGTAGCCGTCCGGTCGATGCGGTAGACTTCAGCCAACTGGTCCTTCGCCTGTGCCGCGGCTGCCGGCGTGACGGACGTCTCGTCGGCATGGCGTCCGACACCAAGCAGCCGTTGCTGCAATTCCCGGTCTGCCGCGAGCGCTGCCGCGTCCATCAGCCGATTGATGCGGCCGTTGACCATGATGGCGACCTGGTTGGAAACAGCGGTCGCCACGCCGATATTCTGCTCGATGACGAGGATCGCCATCTCACCTTCCTCGGCCAGGGTGACGAGCATCCGCTCAACCTGGTCGACAATGATCGGCGCAAGGCCTTCGGTCGGCTCGTCCATGACCAGCAGCTTCGGGTCGCTGAGCAGGGCACGCGAGATAGCAAGCATCTGCTGTTCGCCGCCGGAGAGCTGCGAGCCGCCATTGGTGCGGCGCTCGGCGAGGCGCGGAAATGTCTGGTAGATGCGTTCGACGGTCCAACTCGCATCGCGCCGATTGCCGGCAGCGAGACGGAGATGCTCATCAACGCTCAGGCTTGGCCAGACGCGCCGCCCTTGCGGCACATAACCGACGCCGAGGCGATGGATCTCGTGCGGTTCGAGCGCAGTGATCTCGCGGCCGTCGACGCGGATCGAGCCGGAGCGCGCGCGCTTCAGGCCGACGATGGTGTTGCAGAGCGTCGACTTGCCCATGCCGTTGCGGCCGACCACCGACAGCACGCCGCTTTCCAGCGCCAGCGAGACGCCCTGAAGGGCATGGCTTTCGCCGTAATAGACCTGCAGATCCTCTATTTTGAGGATCGCCTTGCCTATTTTGCCGGAAGAGGCTGGGCCAGAAGGGAGCGTTCGGCCGAGGGGAACGGGGCGCTCAGCCATGCTTGCCCCCGAGATAGATATCCTGGACCTCCGGGTCGGCCTCGATCTCTTGCGGCGTGCCTTCCTTGAAC
Source organism: Mesorhizobium sp. M1163 (assembly GCF_040318415.1). NCBI lineage: Bacteria > Pseudomonadati > Pseudomonadota > Alphaproteobacteria > Hyphomicrobiales > Phyllobacteriaceae > Mesorhizobium > Mesorhizobium sp. M1163. Next base: position 131,717 of record NZ_JAMYMF010000001.1, read on the forward strand.
AGACGGCCGTTGTGCATCATCGACACATATTCCGAAACGCGCAGCGCGACATCCAGATCGTGCTCGATGATAATATAGCCGATATGCTTGGGCAGCGCATTGAGGATCGCCACCAAGTCGCGGCGCTCGGTCGGCGACAGGCCGGCCGCCGGCTCGTCGAACAGGATGAAGCGTGGCGCGCCGGCCAGCGCCAGCGCGATCTCCAACTGCCGCTGCTGGCCATGGCTGAGTGTCGCCACCAGCAGGTCGCGATAGGCCTCGAGATGCACGGCATTGAGGATCGATTCCGCCTGCACCATGTTGACGTCGGTGGCCTTTGGGCGGAGCAGCGAGAACCGTCGGCGTGAGACGCCGCGGCAAGCGAGAAAGATCGAGTCGAGAACCGACAAGCCTTTGAACAGCTGCGAGATCTGGTAGGTCCGCCGCAAGCCCCGCCGGATGCGTTCATGCGGCGGCAAGTCGGTGATGTCCTCACCGAAGAAGCGGATGCGGCCAGCCGTCGGCAGGAAATCGCCGGTCACTGCATTGAACAGCGTGGTCTTGCCGGCGCCGTTAGAGCCGAGAACCGCGCGCCGCTCGCCAGCCGCGATCCTCATATCAATGCCGGAGAGCGCCACCAAAGCGCCGAAATGCCGCGCAACGCCATCGAGTTCCAGCGCAAAGGCGCCGGAGCCTTGGAGACGGTTCGCGGCAAGAGTTTCGGTCACGGGCGGATATACTCGCAAGCCACGCGGTTACGGGCAGCTCGGATTGTCGCGGCTGACAGCCCCAAGCTTGGTGAACTCGTCTTCGGGAATGCCCAGCGTCTGGTTGACCTGCGACACGACTTTGACGAGCTTGTTCAAAAGATTGCCGTCCGGCCCCTCGGTCACCTCGGTCAGGTAGATGTCGGCAATCGCGTTGCGGTTCTTGTCCAGTGACACCTTGCCGGTCGGCGTGTCGAAAGACAGTTTCGAGAGTGCGTCACGCAGTTTGGCGCCGCCATCGGCGACATCGCCGCCGACCTGTTCGAGACCGAGCAATGTCGCCTTCATGTTGACGTAATAGCCGTGGGCGAAGAGCGACGGCGAGGGAAAGGCACCTGGCTGCTTCTTGTAGGCTTCGACGAAAGTTTTCCAACTAGGCGTGTCGTTGGTGTCGGCGGTTGGTCCGGCGGAAGGCGTGCCGACCAGCACGTCGCGCAGCTTGCCCTTCGAGGTCAGCACCGTCTGGTCGACGGTGATCGAGCCACCAATCAAGGGGGCCGCGCCGCCGCCCTGCTGATACTGGGTCAGGAAGTTCACGGCGTCGGCGCCGCCAAGCGCGACGTAGATTGCATCGACGTCATCGGGAATGGCCGCGATAACCGACGAAAAATCCTTGTTGCCGATCGGCACCCAGGATTTGGACGGCACCTTGCCGCCTGCCTTGCAGAACTCGGCCATGAAGCCGAAGACCTGCGTATACGGGAAAGAATAGTCCTCGGCGACCGTAGCGACCCGCTTGTAGCCTTTGTCGTTGAAGGCATAGGTGCCGAGACCCGCCATCCACTGCGCGCCGTCGGTCGAGAAGCGGAAGAAATTTTCCGCCGGGTTGCGCAGCGTCGTGTCCTGCGCCGCCGAGGTGCCATTGATGAAGGTCACGGTCGGCTGGGTCTTGGCATAGTCCTTGACGGCGAGGCCCTCATCGCCCGAAAGCGGGCCGACCAACACCTTGACACCATCCTGCTCGACCAGCTTGCGGGCAGCGCGCACGGCGCTATCAGGTGAAGCGTCGGACGAGCCTTTGACGATTTCGATCTTCTTGCCGGCAACCATGCCGCTGACCTCGTCGAGCGCCGTCTTCGCGCCACGCTCGCCGTCTTCGCCGAGCACCGTGAACGGTCCCTCGAAAGTGGCGAGCAGGCCGATCTTGATCGTGTCGTCGGCGGCTAGCGCCAGAGACGGAGCTGTCAGCCCGGTGGCAAGCGCCAGCGCAAGCAGTGTGCGTCGATGTATTCTCATTTTTTCCTCCCTTTGATTGATTGATGCAGTTCATTCCGCTCCGGCGTCACGGACCGGAACGCAAGGACTCCTGAGCTAGCTGCGGTCTGATCCTCCCCCACAACCCAAGGATTCCATCCGGCGAGATGAAGACGATCACCAGGAACACCAGCCCGATCAGCGTGTTGAAACGCTCGGCTCCGACAAGGTCGATGGCAAAGGTCTGCATCAGGACAACGACGAGCGCGCCGAGAAAAGGCCCGATCGGGTGGCGCAAACCGCCGATGACGGCGATGATCAGCACGTCGATGGCTGCATCGACGCCGATCGTGCCGGGTGAAACGCGCCCATTGAACCAGACCAAAAGCACGCCTGCGACACCGGCAATGATTCCAGCCAGGAACCATGCGAAGACCTTGTGTGCGGTGACGTGATAGCCGAGCGCGCGCATGCGACGCGGATTGTCGCGGATTGCCTGCACGGTCATGCCGAAGGTCGAGCGGGCGCCGTAGAGTATCCCCGCGTAGGACAGCACCGCCGAACCCAGGCAGAGATAATAGAAGGCCTTCGGGTCGCGCCAGTTGACGCCCCAGAACACCGGCGCGCGAATGCCGGCATAGCCGGAATGGCCGTTGAAGATCGCGTAGTTTTGCTGGGCGAAATAGAAGGTCGCGGTGGCGATCGCCAACGTGATCATGATGGTATAGATGCCTTCGGTGCGCACCGAGATCCAGCCGATCAGCGCCGATGCCACCGCAGCTGCCAAAATGGCGAAGGGTGCTGCGATCCACCACGGCCAGCCGAGGCCGAGCACGTTCGAATTGTTCTCGCCGAGGATGGCGATGGCATAGGCGGCGATGCCGGCGACAGTGATCTGGGCAAGGCTGACCATGCCGCCATAGCCGGCCAGCATCATCAGCGACAGTGCGAGCATGCCGAAGATCAGCGAATAACCGCCGATCTGCGTCAGGAAGAAATCGGATGCCACCAGCGGGTAGAGAACCAATGCTACGGCAAGGATGATGTGACCGGCGCCGAGCTTCTCCAGCCAGTTCTGTCGAGGCGCGGCGCCTACGGCGACGGTCAGGCTCATCGCGCTTTCCCCATGATGCCTTGCGGCCGCACCGACAGCACTACCACCATGATGACGAAGGTGAGCACGATGCCGTAGGTCGGGAAATAGACGAGGCCGATCTGTTCGGCGAGGCCGATCAGCAGCGCGCCGATTGCAGCACCGGTAATCGAACCCATGCCGCCGACGATGACGACGACGAGCGAGGCCAGGAGATAGCGGACGTCCTCGCCGGGCGCAACCGACAATGCCGAGCCGCCGACGACGCCGGCAAAGCCGGCAAGCCCGGCGCCGACGGCAAAGACGATAGCAAAGACCGCGTGTACGTTGACGCCCGAGGCCGACAGCATGGCGCGGTCGTCGACGCCGGCGCGGACCATCATGCCGACGCGCGTCTTGTGCAGCATCAGCCAAAGGCCGATGCCGATAACGATCGCAGCCGCCAGCACGACGACGCGATAAAGCGGGTAGGTGAGAAACACCGAGACGCCGTTAGACCGCACGGCCGTGACCACCGGTAAGGTCAGTGCACCGTCGAGCCATTCCGGCACCGGGATCTGATAGGTGCCGCCGGCCCAGACCGCCAGCATCAGGTCGGCGGCGACGATCGAGATACCGATGCTGACCAGGGTCTGGCGAAGGTCGTCGCCTTCCAGTCGCCGGAAGACGAAGATCTGCATGACGACGCCGACAAGGGCCAGAACGATGAAGCCCGCGGCGACACCCAGCAGCCAGTAGCCGGTGCGGTTCGCCACCTCATAGCCGATATAGGCGCCAAGCAGATAGAGCGAGCCATGCGCCAGGTTGACGTTGCGCATCAGGCCGAAGATCAGGGTAAAGCCGCTGGCGACCAGGAAATAAAGGCCAGCCAGGGTGATGCCGTTGAGGATGGCGCTGACGAATGCCTTCTTGGAAATCAGGATGGCGTTCAGCCAGTCCGGCCAGACGGCAAAGACCAGCCATGCAATGACGGCAGCTGCGAGGAGCCAGAAAAGACCCCACGCCTGTCTGCGCGTCATGCCGCCGCCAGAAATCTCGAGCCCCGAAGTCTTAGGCCGCGAAATGTCGGGCGAAGATGGCCGGTCCAGAATGCTCATGCGGTCAGCCGGCGGCGCTGCTCATTCAAGCGCGGCGCCTTGTGGAACTTGCCGTCCTTCATGATGGCGAGGATGCGGTTCTTGTCCTGCAGGATGCGCACGTCCGATATCGGGTCGCCGTCGATCAACAGCAGATCGGCGAGATAACCTTCCTTGATCATGCCGAGCTCGTCGCCCATCCCCATGATCTGTCCGCCATATTTGGTCCCGGCCTGGATTGCCTCCATCGGCGAGAAGCCAAGCATCTCGACGAAGGTCTGGATGTCCTTGGCGTTGGTGCCTTGCGGCGTCCAGGCAAAACCGTAGTCGCCACCGATGCAGACGCGGATGCCGCGTCGATGCATCTTCTTCATCGTCTCGATGCACATTTCGAGCTCACGCTCATATTCGAGCGAAAGCGGCGAACCAGGCTTGATGCCCCATTGCTCGGCATGGCGCGCGGTGTTGATCAGCCAGGCGATGCCGGGGGCCACGAAATGCTTGTCCTTGGCCGCCTCGAGCATGTCCAGAGCTTCCTCGTCGGCAAAGGAAGCGTGGTAGATGTTCTGGATGCCATGACGGACGCACTGCTTGACCGAGCCGGATGAGCGCGCATGTGCCGACAGCACCTTGTTGCGGCAGCGCGCCTCGGAGGCGGCCATGGCGACCTCTTCCTCCGACATTGGCGTTTCTTCGGCGCCCATGCCGGTGATGCTTTCGCCTGACAGATTGAGCTTGATGGAATCGACACCGTATTTGATCAGCTGGCGCACCGTGCGGCGGATTTCCTCGGGACCGGAGACGACGATGCCGAGATTGAGGCCTTCATGCGGAATGTGCGAAGGCGCGGAATCGCCGAGGCCGCCGACCGTCGTGATCTCGGGGCCGGCGGCGAGGTAACGCGGCCCGGGAAAACGCCCCTGATTGATGAATTTCTTGCACACCACGTCGAGCCGCGGCTTGGCGGCTGCGGCGCCGCGGCCGGCAGTGAAGCCGGCGTCGAGTACCAGCTTGGCCATCTCCATGGTGACCAGCATGTGCTCTTCCACCTCCATCATCTGGATCGGGTCGATGCCGGGCGCGTTGTTCCAGGAGAGATGCAGATGCGCGTCGATCATGCCCGGCATCAGCGTCGCGCCCATGCCGTCGATCGTTGTGACACCGCCTGACAAGCCGCTGTAGGAGGACGACACAGCCGGCGAGCCGAAACGCGACGAGCCCTTGGTGATCTGCTTGATACGGTTGCCCTGAACCAGCACTTCGCCGGTGTAGGGGTATTCGCCGGTCGCATCGAGCACGCGCACATTGGTAAAGAGCGTGCTGCCCGGACCGTTTCCGTTCCAGCCGTCGTCTGCCATCAGAAAACCTCCCAAACTGTCGGGCGCACTGTTTTTACGCCCGAATTCCGATCCTCACCTATCAACGCGTCTCAAAAAATCGGCGAGCCTTTGGCTGCTTTCGCGGGGGCACTCCACCGTGGCCCAATGTCCGCACCGATCGAGAGACAAGAATATCGCTCCCTTTATCCTGTCGGCAAGCGCCTGGCCGACGCTCATCGGATTGACCGTATCGGCGTCGCCGGTAACCAAAAGGGTCGGCGCTGAAATCCGGCGCGTATCCACAGCCGTCGCCTTGGCCAGAGCTTCGCAGCTGCGGGCATAGGCTTCCGGGTCCTGCCTGGTGATGGATTCGCGCACGAAGGCGACGGCGGCCAGCGAGGTTTCCCTGGTATGTGCCGACAGCGCATTGGTGACGATCTGGTCGGCGATGTCGGCGATACCGCCCGATCGCGCCAATCGCGCCCGGTTGGCAAGGCCTTGCCGCGTCGCCTCGGCCGGCTCGGCGAGAGCACCGAACAAAACCAGCGACCTGACCAGCGACGGCTGCATCGCTGCGACCAACTGACAGACGATCGTGCCCATGGAGTGGCCGACGAAATGCGCCCGGGTGACGCCCATGCCCGCCATGGCGCGGATGACGGCGTCGCTCATTAGCTCGATCGTCAATGGATCGAGCGGCCGCGGCGAGCGGCCGGATCCAGGCAGGTCGAGGCGGATGACCCGGTAGGCCGAGAGCGCCTCCAGCTGCGGCTGGAAAATGTTCGAGGTTCCGCCGAGACCGTGGATCATCACCACCGGCTCGCCCTCGCCGGCGACTTCCGCGACAATCGGACCGACGGTGACAGTTGTCATTGCACCCGCTCCACGATCCGGTTCTCCAGCGTCCCGATGCCGTCGATCTCGACCCGCACAATGTCGCCGGCTTTGAGATATTTCGGCGGATCAAAGCCGATGCCGACACCGACCGGCGTGCCGGTGGCGATGATGTCGCCCGGCTTCAAGGTGATGCCTTGCGAAAGCGTCGATATGATCGTCGGAATATCGAAGATGAGCAGCGATATTTTGGAATTCTGGCGGAGGTCGTCATTGACGAAACAACGTACCGAAGCGTTTTCCAGGTCGAGCTCATCCTTGGTGATCGCCCATGGCCCCATCGGGCAAAACGTATCCTGCGACTTACCGATTAGCCATTGGCTATATTTTCCCTGCAGGTCGCGGGCAGTGACGTCGTTGACAATCGTATAACCCCAGACGTGATCGTAAGCCTCGGCTTTCGAAATGCCGCGTCCGCCCTTGCCGATAATGACCGCCAGTTCCGCCTCATAATCGATCGCAATCGATATGGAAGGGTCGATCAGCACGTTCGAATGTGTTGCAACGACCGATTCGGGGACCTTCGAGAAAATGATCGGATGTTGCGGAATGGCGCCGGCACCGGCGCTCGAATCGAAGCCGCTGCGGGCAAACTCGTGGGCGTGTTCATAATAATTCTTGCCGACGCAAAAGATGTTGCGGGCAGGCAAAGGTATCGGCGCCTCGAGCTCGACCTGCGCCAGCGGAACCGGCGACAGCGTGCGCGGCATCCCGGCGCCGTTGCGCCGCAACAGCGCCAGCACGCCAGACAGCGCCTGGTCAACAGGGATATCGAAGGGGGCGACCGACTGATTGTCGACATCGACAACGCCGACGCGACGTTCGCCTGCAATCGAAAACGTCGCGACCTTCATTCGTTCCTCCCTGAACCTTTTATGAGCCAATATAAGCTCTTTCGTTACACGCTATCGCCGATTGGTTTAGGCTGCAAGAGGGTTTTCGTCACTTGTCGCGGTAAATCGGGCCTTGACCTCATCAGGTACTGGACCGGCAGGGCGCCGGCTGATAGTATTGGTTCAACATTGGATCAGATTAAAAGCTCTCAACAAATGCCCAAGCTCGTCGCCAACGACATCGCCACTGTGCTGAAAAAACGGATTTCGGCCGGCGAGTGGCTTCAGGACGGGCGGATGCCGCCCGAGCGCGACCTTGCGGCCGAGTTCGGCGTGGCGCGCAATACGGTGCGTCGTGCCGTCGGCTTCCTGGAGGAGGACGGAACGGTTGTCCGGCATGTCGGGCGCGGCACTTTTCTGACTGCGACCAATCCCAATTCCATCGCGGCGACGGTCACGCGGATGGAAGGCACCAGCCCCGCCGACATGATGGAGATCAGGCAGTTGCTGGAGCCAGCGGCGGCGGCCTTCGCCGCCACAAATGCCAGCATGGCGGAACTAAACGCGGTTCGCGAAGCGCATCAGACCGCATGCGCTGCCGAGGACATGCCGGACTTCGAGCATTGGGACGCCGAGTTCCATCACTGCGTCTTCGCCTGCTGCCGCAATGACTTCCTGAAAGAGATTCACAATCTCATGCGCACGATCCGCAACCAATCGCCGTGGTTCGAAATGAAAAAGCGCTCATTCTCGGAGGAGCGCAGGCGCGTTTATTGCGACGAGCATCAGACAATATTGGACGCATTGCTGCGCCGCGACCCGGAAAGCGCCAACCAGGCGATGCTCGCCCATCTCAAGACAGTCGAGCGCAACCTTCTGGGCCGCTAATAGACGCGCGGCTCAAGGAGAGCGGGTGAGATGCGTCCAACGACTAAGCCTTCAGTACCGAGACGGCCAGTTCGCTGTTGTGGACGTATTCGTTGGCGTCAGGCTGCTTCTGCACGAGCAGGATGAACAGCAGGTCGGTGAGCGTCAGTTGTGCGTCGCGCGCGGTTATCGACGAAGAGCGCGCGCGCTCTTCATCGGCGATCGTGTGGAGGCGAATGTCGGCAACGCGGCTCAGCGGATTGTCGCGAAGTCCAGTGACGGCGATCACGGTGGTGCCACGTTTGCGAGCCAGTTCGGCTATCCGCAGGGTTTCGATGCTCGCCCCGGAATAGGAGAGCGCGAACAGCACGTCGCCTCGTCCAAGCGTCGAGACATTGGCCATTTGCACATGGCTGTCGCTGTCGTGCAGCACGTTGCGGCCGAGCTTCATCAGCTTGTAGGAGAAATCGCGCGCCACGAGCGAGGATGCGCCGACGCCGGCCAGATGAATGCGGCGCGCCCCGTTCAACGCTTCGAGGGCTTTGCCGATTTCCTGCTCGGTGTTGGTTGCGACGGTCTGTTGCATCGACAAGAGCTTGCTGCCGATCAGCTTGCGCAAGATGACCAGATAGCTGTCGCCGACCTCGATCGAACCGTGGATCATGCCGGCCGGCACGTGCCATTCCTGCGACTTGGCCTCGCTGACGGCGAGCTTGAGCTCCTGATAGCTGGCATAGCCGAGCTTCTGGCTGAACTTGACGACGCTCGACTGACTGTGGCCGATTTCGGCGGCGAGCGCCGCCGTCGACAGGCGCAGCATCTGGTCGGGATTGTCGACGATGTACCGCCCGATCTCGCGATCGCCGGGCGCCATGATCTCGAGCTTGGCCTCGATCTTCTTCAGGACGGACATGCGTTCCCCTGTTGCCGGTCATCGACAATGCCAAGCCAAGGAATAAATTATTCCGTTCCTGATTGACAGCCAAGAATGATCTATCAAATCTCGACCCGTGCGGTTTCGGCCTAGTCTTTCGCCCACACCAACGATTCGGACATGCACGGGAATTCGGACATGAAAGATCGCCTGCAAGCGCGTAGACTCGCCGACACCTTGGATTAGGTCAGAGCCATGGATAGATTGCGGATCGTCGGCGGGCACAGGCTTGAGGGCGCGGTGACGATTTCCGGCGCCAAGAACGCGGCCTTGCCGCAAATAGCGGCAGCTTTGCTCAGCCCCCACCCGCTGCAGCTGACCAACCTGCCTGAGGTGACCGATGTCGACAACATGCTTGGCGTCGTCGGGCTTCATGGGGCTGAAGTCACCAGATCGGCGCATGCCGCCACAATCGATGCCGGTGCTGCCGTCTCTAGGGAGACAAGCTACGACACAGTCAGGCGCATGCGCGCGACGGTGCTGGTTCTCGGTCCGCTGCTTGCCCGCTTCGGCCATGCCCGGGTCTCGCTGCCTGGCGGATGCGCGATCGGCGCACGGCCGGTCGACATGCATGTCGCCGCGCTTGCAGCACTTGGCGCCGACATTGCCATCGAAAACGGGCTGATCGTCGCGTCTGCGCCGGGCGGACTGAAAGGCGCGCGCATCGTTTTGAGCTCGCCGTCGGTCGGCGCGACCGAAACTGCGATGATGGCGGCGACGACTGCACACGGCGAGACCGAGATCCTCAACGCGGCCCGCGAGCCGGAGGTGGCCGATCTTGCCGCCTGCCTGAACGCCATGGGCGCGCGGATCGAGGGCGCCGGCACGCACCGCATCCTGATCGCGGGCAGCACAGACTGGCGCGCCGCCACGCACGACATCATCCCGGACCGGATAGAGGCCGGCACCTATGCCGTCGCAGCGGCTATCACCGGCGGTCAGCTCGAGCTGACCCACGCGCGGCTCGAGCACATGGCATCCGTCGTCCAGCTGCTCGAAGCAGCCGGTGTGAAAATATGGCCGGGCGACCGCGGGCTGATCGTGTCGAGAGACGGGCCACTCGAGGCGGTCGACGTGACGACGGAGCCCTATCCGGGCTTTCCGACCGATCTTCAGGCGCAGTTCATGGCGTTAATGTGCTGTGCCGAGGGCGCTTCGCTGTTGCGCGAGACGATCTTCGAGAACCGTTTCATGCATGTGCCCGAACTGATGCGGCTCGGCGCCAATATCAAGCTGCAAGGCACCATGGCGCTGGTGCGCGGAGGCGAGAAGCTGAAGGGCGCGCAAGTGATGGCGACCGACCTGCGCGCCTCCGTCTCGCTGGTGCTGGCGGCGCTGGTGTCCGAAGGCGAGACAACGATCAACCGGGTGTACCACCTCGACCGTGGCTATGAGCAGCTGGACCGCAAGCTCCGCCTGTGTGGCGCCCAGATCGAGCGGATAAGTGGATGAGTGCCGGCGCGGTGTCTCCGCATTATTTCCTGGGCGTCGATGGCGGCGGAACCGGCTGCCGGGCGCGTATCGAAGACGAGGCAGGAACTGTGCTCGGGCAAGGCCTGTCGGGCCCGGCGACAACGCGGCTCGGTATAGAGGCGGCCTGGGCCTCGATTGCCAAAGCCTTTGGCGCGGCGATCGAAGAGGCAGGGTTCGCGGCGGTGGAAATCGCCAGGATCCGCGCCGGCATCGGTCTTGCCGGCATCGGCCGCAAGGGTGCGCTCGAGGCGTTTCGTGGCATCGAACATCGCTTTGCGAGCATCGACTTCGTCAGCGACGGCGTCGCGGCTTGCCTTGGCGCTCATTCGGGTCAAGACGGCGCCATCGTCATAGCCGGGACCGGTTCGATCGGGCTCGGCTTTGTCGAAGGGCGCGACCTGCGCGTCGGCGGCTACGGTTTTCCGATTTCCGACGAGGGCAGCGGCGCCGATCTCGGACTAAAGGCAGTGCAGCTTGCCTTGCGTGCCCATGACGGCCGGCATGAGCGGACGGCGCTGCTGACCGAGGTGATGCAGCGCTTCAGGGACGATCCGTTCGAGGCGGTGGCCTGGATGGACCGCGCCAGCGCGACCGACTATGCCGCCTTGGCGCCGATGGTGATCCGCCACGCCGACCAGGGCGATCCTGCCGGACGGCGCATCGTGCAAGGTGCTGCCGAGCAGGTCGACACGTTCGTGCGGGTGCTGTTCGAAAAGGGCGCGCCGCGGGTTACGCTGCTCGGCGGTCTGTCCAGCCCGCTAGAGCCATGGCTCGCTCCCGACGTCCGCCGACGTCTGAAGCCGGCCGATGGCGATGCGGTTTCGGGAGCCATAATCCTGGCTAGGAAATCCCTGTGTCAGCGATAGTGCTCCTGCCTGAAGGAATATTATATTCCTAGAATCCGTTGACACGAGGAATATCGAATTCAAAAAAGTTAACCAAGCAGAAGCAAGTTGCCGGTCGCCGGCTGCGGGCACTGGACGTCGGCTGGCACCGCATCACATTCCTGCTCACAGCAGATTGAAAGCAAGCAAGTGGTCGAACACGGGTTGATGTCGGAGCTGGAGCGATTGGTTTCCGAGGACCGGAATCCGAAGACGATGGACATCGATCTGTTGCCGACCCTCGAGGTGCTGCGCAAGATCAATGACGAGGACAAAGGCGTTGCGGCAGCCGTCGAGAAGGTCATCCCCGACATTGCTGCCGCCGTGAACCGGATCGTGAGCGCGTTCCAGAAAGGTGCACGCCTTGTCTATATGGGCGCGGGCACGAGCGGCCGGCTTGGCGTCCTCGACGCCTCGGAATGTCCGCCGACCTTCGGCGTGCCCGAGGACATGGTGATGGGCCTGATCGCCGGCGGCGTCGACGCGCTGGTGCACTCCGCGGAAGGCGCGGAGGACGATCCGAAGCAGGGAATAAAGGCGCTGCAGGACATCAAGCTGACCGCCGGCGACGTGGTGGTCGGCATCGCTGTCAGCGGACGCACACCCTATGTCATCGGCGGCTTGACCTATGCCAAGCAGGTGGGAGCCACCACCGTGGCGCTGTCCTGCAATCCGCGATCGACCATTGCCGGAATTGCCGATATTGCCATCTCTCCGGTGGTTGGACCGGAGGTCCTCACCGGCTCGACCCGACTGAAATCGGGAACCGCGCAAAAGCTGGTGCTCAACATGCTGTCGACCGCCAGCATGATCCGCATCGGCAAGAGCTATCAGAACCTGATGGTTGACCTCAATCCAAGCAACAAGAAGCTGATCGCCAGGGCGGTCAGGATCGTGATGCAGACGACCGGCTGCGCGGCGCAGCAGGCACGACAGGCACTCGACCAGACCGGCAATGACGTAAAACTGGCAATCCTGGTGACGATCACCGGCATGGGCGTCGAAGAAGCACGTACGGCGCTTGCCAATGCGGGAGGTTTCCTGCGCAAGGCGATAGGCGAAAAGACGGTGTAAGACCGCATGGATGCTGGGCCGATGTTCCGGGGCGTGTGTCCCTTTGAAGCGGTCCGGGGAACTGCAAGGCATCAGGTTTAACAATAATGGGAGACGACAATGGTACGGCACATTGGCAAGAAACTGCTTTCCGGGATGACGCTTGCGGCAATGCTGGCCATTGCCGCGGCACCGGTGCAGGCGAGTGCGGCGACGCTGCACATGGCCTGGTCGCAGGACGCCACCGGTCTTGATCCGCACAAGCAGACGGCATTCTCCTCGCTGCGGTTGCTGGAGCTGATCTATGAACCGCTGGTACGGCTCGACGCCAATCTGCAGATCACGCCCGCGATTGCCGACTCCTGGCAGTTCTCGGCGGACGGCAAGGAGCTGAGCTTCAGGCTCAATCCGAAAGCAAAATTCCAGAACGGCGCCGCCGTGACCTCGGCCGACGTCAAGGCATCCTTCGAGCGCATACTCGACGAGAAGACCGGTGCGGCCGCCCGCGCCAACTTTCTTTCGATCGCCAGCATCGACACACCCGATCCAGCCACCGTTGTGTTCCATCTCTCGCAGCCGGATGTGCCGATCCTGACGGCGATGAGCGACGTCAATGCGGCGATCGTCCCGGCAAGCGAAATCAAGGCCGGCTCGATCGGCACGACGACGGTCGGCTCGGGTCCCTTCAAGCTCGAAAAGTGGGATCCGAATTCCAAGGAAGTGCTTGTCGTCAACAAGGATTGGGCGGGCGGCGCGACTGGTGTCGACGGCATCGAGATCAGCGTGCTGCCGGACGAGACGGCGATCCTGGCGGCGATGCGCACCAAGCAGATCGATTTTGCCCTGCTCAACGATCCGCTTGTCGCCACGCTGGTGCCCAAGGAGGCCAGCCTGCAGTTGAACCGCGTGCCGGTGCTTGCCTATCACGTGCTGCAGCTCAATCCTTCCCGCAAGCCGATGACCGAACTCAAGGTGCGCCAGGCGATCTCCTGCGCCATCGACCGGCAGGAAGTGCTGGACACCGCCTCGCTCGGCGAAGGCAAGGTCACCGGCCCGCTGACCATCCCGGCCCTGGCGACCGATCCGAACCAGTTGTTCTGCTATAAGCGCGACATTGACAAGGCCAAGCAGTTGATGGCCGAGGCCGGCTATGCCGACGGCTTTTCGGCGACCGTGATCGGCGCCACCGGCGAGCCGCCGACGGCAGCGGCGGAAGCCCAGGTGATCCAGTCGCAGCTCGCAGAAATCGGCGTCAAGCTCGACATCAAAATGATGGAGCTCAACGTCTATGTCGATGCATGGCTGAAGGGCGATTTCGACATGGCCGTCGCGCTGAACGGCGGCAGGGCCGATCCCTACACTATGTATAATCGCTACTGGACCAAGACCGGCAATCTGCAGAAGGTGGCGAACTATATCGACGATACGCTGGACAGCCTGATGCAGAAGGGCCGCACCGAGACCGACCCGGCGGCGCGCAAAGCGATCTTCGCCGACTTCGAGAACCACATCACTGAGATGTCGCCCTGGATCTGGCTCTACACGTCCTACAGCTACACCGCCCAGCAGAAGAATATCGCAGGATTCGAACCAGTGCCGACAGGTTCGCTGTTCAGCCTCGCCAAGGTGACGATCCAGTAGCTGCTTCGATGCCGGACGAGAGGATATTATTCGCGTGAACTATCTGATGCGGCGACTGGCGACCTTCCCTCTCGTCCTGCTTGGCGTGTCCATCGTGGTGTTCCTGGCGATCCGGATGGTTCCGGGCGATTCGATCACGGCAATGCTGGGAACCGAAGCCGGCCTGCTGACGCCTCCTCAGCGCGACGCGCTTGCGGCCTATTTCGGCATCGACCAGCCCTGGTTCATCCAGTACTGGCGCTGGCTGCTTGGTCTTTTCCAAGGCAATCTCGGCATTTCGTCCACCTATGGCAGGCCGGTGCTCGGCGTCATCCTCGAACGCTTCCCGCTGACGCTGGAGCTAGCGCTGCTGTCGATGATCATCGCCCTTGTCGTCGGCATGCCGGCCGGGATCTTTGCCGCCACCCACAATGAGAAGCTTTCCGATCTCGGCGTGCGCGTTGTCGCAATGATCGGACAATCGACGCCGAACTTCGTCCTTGCACTGCTGATCATCTACACGCTGTCGGCGGGGTTTGGCGTTTTGCCGGCGATGGGCGAGTTTTCGCCGCTGTGGCGGGATCCGCTGCGCAATCTCAGCCAGCTGTTGCTGCCGGCCGTCACGCTCGGTTTCGCCTTCGCGGCGTCGGTCACCCGTATATCGCGTTCGGCGATGCTCGACGTGCTGAGCGACGATTACGTCAGGACCGCGCGTAGCAAGGGCGTCTCGGCGCGCGGCGTCATCTGGCGGCATGCTTTGCCCAATGCGCTCATCCCGGTCGTGACGCTGAGCGGCATAGAGTTCGGCTATCTCCTGGGCGGGGCAGTCATCGTCGAGCAGATCTACGCGCTGCCCGGTCTCGGCCGCATGGTGCTGGACGCCATCCTGCAGCGCGACTATGCGCTGGTGCAGGGAAGCGTGCTGTTTATCGCCTTCAACTTCATGATCGTCAATCTCCTCGTCGACCTCGCCTATGTCGCGCTCGACCCGCGTATTCGGCTAAGCGAACACTGATGGCGACATTGCGGGCCATACTTGCGCACACCAGCGGCCGCATCGGCGGTGCCATCGTTGCGCTTTATCTGCTGCTTGCCGTACTTGGCATGCTGGGGCTGACGCCGGACAATCCGCTGACGCAGCACCGGGTCGAGCGGCTGCATGCGCCTGACAGCACTTACTGGATGGGCACGGACCTGTTCGGCCGCGATGTCGCAAGCCGGCTGATGACCGGGATCGGCCAGTCCTTCCTCGTGGCCTTCTTTTCGGTCGCCTTCGCGACACTGGCCGGCACCGTGCTCGGGCTGGCGGCAGCCTGGTTCGGACGCCGCTGGGACGGCCTGGTGATGCGCATCATGGATGTGCTGCTGGCATTCCCGGCGATCCTGCTGGCGCTGCTGATCGTCGCGGTTGCGGGACCCGGAACCTGGACCAGTGTCGTCGCCATTGCCATCGTCTACACGCCGATCTTCACGCGCGTGGTGCGCGGCCCGGCTCTGTCGCTCAAGGCGCGTGAGTTCGTCGACGCGGCCCGCACGTTCGGCAGCAGCTCGAGCTACATCGTGACACGGCATCTGCTGCTCAATCTGGTCGCGCCGCTGACGGTTCAGGTGACGCTGGCGCTGGCATGGGCACTGCTCACCGAAGCCGGCTTAAGCTTCCTCGGGCTCGGCACGCAGCCGCCCGCCGCGTCGCTCGGCCTGATGCTGAGCGACAGCCGCAATCTGATGGAGACGGCTCCCTGGTTGATGATCTTCCCGGGGCTGGCGATCATGATCAGCATCCTCGGTTTCAACCTGCTCGGCGATGCGTTGCGCGATGTGCTCGACCCGAAGACGCGGAGATCGATCGCATGATCCCGCTGCTGTCCGTCAGCGGTTTGCGCGTCGGCTTCGGCCGAAAGCCGTCAGCCAATGAGGTCGTGCGCGGCGTCAGCTTCGATCTCGCTGACGGCGAAACGCTGGCCATCGTCGGCGAAAGCGGCTCGGGCAAATCGGTGACGGCGCTCTCGATCAATCGCCTTGTCGATTATGGCGGCGGCCGCATCACCGCGGGCTCGATCAAGCTGAAGCGGGCCGACGGCAGCATGTTCGACCTGACCGCCGCGGCCGAGCCGCAGCTGACGAAAATCCGCGGCGGCGAAATCGGCATGATCTTCCAGGAGCCGATGACCTCGCTCAATCCGGTGCTGACCATCGGTAGGCAGATCGAGGAGTCGTTTCGCCTGCATCGCGGCCTGACCGGCCGGCAAGCGACGGCGGCGGCCAAGGACGCGCTCGACCATGTGCGCATTCCCGACGCAGCACGGCGGCTGAAATACACGCCCAACCAGCTTTCGGGCGGCATGCTGCAGCGGGTGATGATCGCCATGGCGCTCGCCTGCAACCCGCGCCTGCTCATTGCCGACGAGCCAACGACGGCGCTGGATGTTACGGTGCAGGCGCAGATCATGGCGTTGCTCGCCGAGTTGAAGCAGGAAACCGGGATGTCGATGATCTTCATCACCCACGATATCGGCTTGGTTGCAGGTATCGCCGACAAGGTGATGGTGATGCAAAGCGGAGAAGCTGTCGAGCAAGGCGCGCTGAACCAGATATTGGACGATCCGCAGCATCCCTATACGCGGCATCTGCTTCATGCGGTGCCGCATTTCGCCGGCGGCAGTGCGACACGCAAAGACATGCAACGCGAAAAGCAAAAAGCTACCGAGCCGGCGCTGAAGGTCGATGGCCTCGTGGTGCGATTTCCCGTCAAGGGTGGCTTTTTCAGCCGCGCCAGCGGTGCCGTGCATGCGGTGGACGGTGTGGATTTCGACTTGATGCCGGGCGAAACATTGGCCGTCGTCGGCGAGAGCGGTTCCGGAAAATCCACCGCCGCCCGTGCGATTCTGGGGCTGGTGCGCTCGACGCGCGGCACAATCTTGGCCAGCACGCGCAAGGCCGCCGCCGGGCAGAGCGCCCTTCCCGTGCAGATGGTGTTCCAGAATCCCTATGGCTCGCTTAATCCCAGGCTCGCCATCGAAAGCATTCTTGCGGAACCGGTGATCGCCACGGGCGGGCGGATAGCTGCTGAGACGCGAGCGAAAATGGCCGCGCTGCTGAACCGCGTCGGCCTGCCGGAAAACAGCCTGCAGCGTTATCCGCACGAATTCTCCGGCGGCCAACGCCAACGGCTGTGCATTGCCCGTGCGCTGATGCTCAATCCCTCCGTTGTCGTCCTCGACGAAGCGGTTTCGGCGCTCGACGTATCGGTGCAGGCCAGAGTGCTGGAGCTTTTGATCGAGCTGCAGAGTGAATTCGGGCTGGCCTATCTGTTCATCTCGCATGACATGGCTGTGGTCGAGCGGATCGCCCATCGCATCGCGGTCATCTATGCCGGCCAGATCGTCGAGATCGGCGATGCCAGATTGGTGCTCTCGGAGCCGAAGCACTCCTATACCAAACAGCTTATCGCGGCCGTTCCCACCATAGACCGGCGGCATGAACGTTTCGAGCTGGACACGCGCCAGGTTCCCTCGCTCGTGCGTCCGCTGGGATTTGAGCCGGGCCCGGCCAAATGGCAGCAGTTCGGGCCGGATCATAGAGTACGGGTGGAAGTGTGATGATTGTCGCCCAGACGGATGCAAGGCCAGAGGGAGTGGGACGGATCGCTGCTTTTCAGACGGAGGCCGCAATTGATCGACCATGATCTTTTCGACCGGGCGTTTGCCCCACTCGAAGCGGCGGTGGCTGCGTCGCGCATTCCCGGCGGGGTGCTCGGCATGGTCGACCTGGACGGCCAACGCGTCGTCCGGGCAATCGGCTCGGCCCAGCGGGTGCCGAAGGTGCGGCCGATGCATGCCGAAACCTGGTTCGATCTGGCATCCCTGACAAAAATCATCTTCAGCACGCCGCGTATATTGGCACTGGCGGAAGAAGGCGTCATCGACCTCGACGCGCCGCTGATTTCGGTCCTGCCCGACCTTCGCCAATATGACGAAAAAGCCTGGGAGCGGACGGTGACGTTTCGCCAGTGTCTCGGCCATCAGACACCGTTTCCCGCCGTCGCGCCGATCTACACCTATGGGCGTGACCCCGAGCTGTTGCGCGCCTTTGTCTTGCAGCGCGAGTGGCAGGTCGGGGAGCCGGTCTATTCCGATATCAACTTCATTCTGCTCGGCTTCGTCCTGGAGCGCCTGTCCGGCAAGACCATTCGCGACATGGATCCCGGTCCGGGCTTCGCGTTCTCCGCCGAACCGGGTCAAGCGGCGGCCACAGAAGATTGCACATGGCGCCATCGCGTGCTGTCAGGCGAGGTCCACGACGACAATTGCTCGGCATTGCAAGGGGCCGGTCACGCCGGGCTGTTCGGAACGGCAGCTTCGGTCCTCGACTTTGCGCGAGGGCTGCTGGACGGGACCGGCGCGTCGCAGCGTTCGATAGCGCTGATGCGCACGCCCTTGTCGGCAACCCGCACCCATGGCTGGGAGCGACCCTACGAAGGCTGGTCCGGCGGCCGGCTGTGCAGCCCCGAAACCATCGGGCATACCGGCTTCACCGGCACCGGGCTTTGGGTCGACTTCGACAAAAGCAGAGCGTGGACCTTGCTCACCAACCGGATCCATCCGACACGTCATTTCAACAGCGGGATCGCAGCGCTTCGCCAAGCGGTCGGCGATCTCGTCAACGGAGCCTGACAATCATGAAAAATGGCGAACCAATGTGGGCCGTCGGCTTGATGACCGGCACCGTGCTGGACGGCAATATCGACGTCGCGCTGATCAAGACCGACGGCGAGCGGATCGCGGATTTCGGCACCTACACGCTGGCCCCCTACCCGCAGTCGATCCGGACCTTGCTGGAAGAGACGCTTAGGCAGGCAAGGAACTGGAATTTCACCGGGCCGGAACCGGCAATCTTCCACGAGGCAGAGGAGGCGCTGACGCGCGCCCAGTCTGCGGCGGTCAAGGATCTTGTCGAAAGCCACGGCCTGACCATGGCCGACATCGGCGTCGTCGGCTTTCATGGCCAGACCGTGCTGCACCGTGCCCCGCAAGTAGGCCGACTGGGCCAGAGTCGCCAGCTCGGCGATGGCGAGCTGATGCATGCCATCCTGGGCACCAAGGTCGCCTATGACTTCCGCTCGGCCGACATGCGCGCCGGCGGCCAGGGCGCGCCGCTGTCGGCGGCCTATCACGCCGCGCTGCTGCGCGAAGCCGACGCCAGCGGCGACACGGCGGTGCTCAATCTCGGCGGCGTCGCCAACATCACCTGGTGGGACGGCAAGGACAATGTCATCGCTTTCGATACCGGACCCGCCAACGCGCCGCTGAACGACTTCATCAAGTCGAAGGGGCTTGGCGAAATGGACCGCGACGGCGCGCTGGCTCGCGTCGGGACGGTCGATGAGGCACGGTTGGCCAAGCTCCTGCAGCACCCGTACTTGACCAAGCCATACCCGAAATCGCTGGACCGTTTCGATTTCGGCGCCTCGATGGCGGACGGGATGAATGCCGAGGATGGCGCTGCCCTGCTGACGGCCTTCACCGCGGCCGCGGTCGGCAAGGCGCTCGATCTTCTGCCGCGCCGGCCGAAGCGGCTGGTGGTCAGCGGTGGCGGTCGCCACAACCCAACGATCATGGCCATGCTTGCCAGCCGCGCCGGCGTCGAAGCCGTGCCGGCGGAGGCGCTTGGCTGGAAGGGCGACGCGGTGGAGGCGGAGTGTTTTGCCTTCCTGGCTGTGCGCGTGCTTAGGGGCTTGCCGATCAGCTTCCCCAGCACGACCGGCGTGCCACAGCCGATGTGCGGCGGACGCCTTGCCGGCTAGTTAAGCCACCAATTTCTTCTGCAGGAAGATACGGCTTCGGCCAATGGGAAAGTCGGCGAGCGCACCGAACGGTCGATAACCTTGGCGCTCATAGGCCTTGGCGGCCTTGGGATTGAACGTGTCGATCCAGGCGCCGTGACAGCCGCGCGCCATCGCCTCCCTCTCGGCTGCCTCGAGCATCCGGCCGGCCATGCGCTGGCCGCGCAGCTTTTCATCGACCCAGAGCCATTGCACATAGAGCCAGCCCCAGGCGGTGTATCCCGAGATGCCGGCGACAATCGCGCAATGCTCATCGCGCACGAACACGGCCAATGTCTTCCTGCCGGAGGCGCCGACATCGCTGTCGTTGAACGCCGCAAGCCGCTCTCCAAGAAAAGCCAGCTCGTGCGGCAAGGGATTGGCGGTTGTCTCAAGCGTTGTATTGTCCATCCAACGAGCATCTATCGAAGGACCGGGCCGAGACGCAAGCCTTGCTGCGCTATAGCTTCGGCGAACGCCACGCCGCTGCCGCAGCAGCGATCAGCATGAGCAAGGCTGCAACCACCGCCGATGCCGCAAACCCGAACGTGGAATAAAGCGGCCCGAACGCCGTGGTGCCGACGAACACCGCGAGATAGGTCACCGCGCTGTTCAAACCCATGATCGTGCCGCGGCGCGCAGGGTCGAGCGCCGATAGGCGCATCACCAGGACGTTCAGCCCGAAATGATTGGCAAGGCCCCAGACGGCTATCATCGCTATGGTCAGGCCGAAGCTGCCACTTGCCGCAGCAATCGCGACATAGACGAGCGCGACGAGCAGATAGGCAAACGGCATGACCCGCCGCGCGCCCAGACGATCGATGACGCCGTCAAGAAGTGCCGCCGTGCCAAAGCCGGCGCCATAGGCGAGCGCCGCCAGCCCGTTGGCACTGACCGGCCGTCCCAGGCCGTTGTGAAGGTGATCGCCGAGATAGCCATAGACGCCATAAAACGCCGTCATGAAGGCGGCGCAGGCGACCAGAAGCGGCACTATGCCGGGAACACCCAAGGCGCCCAGCGGCGTCGGTGCCGGACCGCTCTTCCTGACGTCGCTGAGCAACGTCAACGTGAGGCTGGCCAATGCGAGTGTTGCGAGCACCGCGACCGCCGCGAACACGGCGCGCCAATGCACCAGGTCGGCAAGTACGGCCGACAGCGAAACGCCGGCGACCATGCTCAGCGTCCAGCCGGTCAGCACGACGCCGATGGTCCCGCTTTCACGACCGGGCGGCGCAATCGCGGCGGAGCTGGCATAGATTGCCGGCATGGCGACACCCGCAGCAATGCCGGCGAGAAGCTGGGCCGCGACCAGCGCCGTCACCGTCGGCGCCGCAGCGCTGGCGACGAGCGCTATTGCCAGCAGCAGCAACGCTCCCTGCAGCATGCGGCGGGCGCCGAGCCGGTCGATGTAGCGCGCCAGGAACAAGGCGCTTGCCGACGTACCGAGCCCGAACGCGGCGGACGCGATCATGACCGCCGGCACGCTTGTGCCGAACGACGCGGCCACCGCCGGTGCAATCGGACCGAGCACAAGCGAGTTCGAGCCGATCACGGCAATGCACCCGGTCAGCAGGTAAGCGAGTGCCGGGATTGGCGGCTTGGGGGCCGCTGCGAATGTGGCGACTTGATCACTGTTCGACATATGGCAATAATGGCCGTATTAAATTCTGCATCAATCGGGAATTTTAATATGGATGAAGAAACAGATGGCATTCCGCAGAACAGGCCTGCCGCCCGCGATATCGATGCAATCGACCGAAAATTATTAGGCGTCCTGGTCGACGACGCGACGATCAGCTATGCCGAGCTCGGCGACCGCGTCGGCCTTTCGCCGCCGGCAGTCCATGAACGCGTCAAGCGCCTGCGGCGGAGTGGCGCCATCCGCAACACCGCGGCCATCATCGATCCCAAGGCGGTACACAAGCCGCTGCTCGCCTTCGTCCATATCGATACCAAGGGGTGGGGAAAGACGCCGGAACTGATGGCGATTTCCGAACATCCCGAAGTCGAGGAGATCCATTCGGTGGCCGGCGACACATGCATGCTGATCAAGGTCCGCACCGAGGACACGCGGGCGCTCGAAGGCCTGCTGTCGCGCCTCTACGAAACACCCGGCGTCACCTCGACGCGAAGTTACGTGGTGCTATCGACCTATCTGGAGCGGCCAGTGCAGCCGGGGATTACGACGGAGTGGCCGACGCCCCGGCACATGGCCAAGCCGCTCTATTAACTCAAACGATCCTCACGCGTATCTAAAGTCGAACCGGGAACGTCCTAGAGACTGCATCCTGTGGTTATCCATCGGGCCGTTTCGTTTTCGCCGGTTCTTGGGTCTCACGGGACGCCTGTGCGCAACCGGAGATATGCGATGAGAAAATTGATCGTGGGCAGCTTCATTTCGCTGGACGGCGTCATCGAAGCGCCAATGGAATGGGCCTCGCCCTTCTTCGACGAGGAGATGAAGGAGCACTCCTATGAAAAGGCCGGCGAGGCCGATTTTTTCCTGCTCGGCCGCATCACCTATGAAATGTTTTCGGCGCGCTGGCCGCAGGTCAAAGGCAGCAAGTACATGGACCGCATGAACGGACTGAAGAAGCTCGTTGCGTCGCGCGGCCTTAAGGAGGTGAGCTGGAACGCATCGCTGATCGAAGGCGACGTCGCTGCCGAAATTGCCAGGATCAAGCAACAGGCCGGCGGCAACATACTGAAGTATGGAGTGAGCAATCTCGACCAGACGCTGCTCGCCAACAGGCTTGTCGACGAGTATCAACTCTCGATCGTGCCGACCCGCGTCGGGCATGGCAAACGCGCTTTCCAGGATGTCGACCCATCCCTGGTCAAGCTGGAGCTTATAGATACGCACCGTTTCAAGAACGGCGTCATTACGCTGACCTATGTCCCGCTGTGATCCGCCGCCGAATTGAATGCCCATGAAGATGCAGCCAAGACTTGACCCGACCGGGCTTTTCGACGTCCGCTACGCCGGCTTCCTGGAGACAGTCGCGCATTTGCGTGGGCGGCTGCACCGCTACTGTGCACGCATGACCGGTTCGACGCTCGACGCCGAAGACGTGATGCAAGAGGCGCTGTTCGAGGCCTATCGGAAGATCGAGAAGCTGGACGATGCGAGTGCTCTTCGCCCCTGGCTGTTTCGCATTGCACATAATCGCTGCATCGATTTCCTGCGAAGCCGGCAGGTGCGTCAGCATGCGGAGGCCAATTTCGTCGAAGACGAGATCATCCTGCCGGTCGAGCCGGTGGGCAACGGCGCGGATCGCGCGATCGAACGGCTGGTTATCCACCTGCCGCCCAAGGAACGCGCCTGCGTCCTGCTCAAGGATGTCTTCGACTATTCGCTGGAAGAGATCGCCGATCTCGTCGGCTCGACCGTGGGTGGCGTCAAGGCCGCGTTGAGCCGTGGCCGCTCCAAATTGGCCGCCTTGTCAGGCGAGCCAATCGTCCGTTCGGAGCCCCAGCGCGATCCGGAACTTCTGGAATTGCTCAGCCGCTATGTCGAACTGTTCAATCGCCGCGACTGGGACGGGGTACGGGCGCTGACCAGCGCGGATGCCCAATTGCAAGTCGCGGATTGCTTCAAGGGAAGGCTATCGGAATCACCTTACTTCGTTGAATACGAAAGAGCCTCGACGACCTGGAAAATGGCGATTGGCATAATCGATAGCGAGGCGGTGCTGCTCGTGCTTCACCATGGCGAAGACGGTTGGAAGCCGGCCCATCCGGTTCGGATCGAAGCCGCTGGCGGGATCATAAATCGCGTCACCGATTACTATGCCTGCCCCTGGATCATGCCGGCCGCTGGTGCGGTGGTCGTTTCCGGGCCGGCCTAACCGGCAGCAGGACCTGCAAGTGTCCGGCATCGACCTCAATGAAATGGGATCGATGCCGGACGGGGCATAGGCGCTTACTGAAGTTTCGCCTGCAAGGCGTTGACGTCATCCGTCGTCATTTCGCCGTCGGTCGTCACCTTGCCGTCGATGATCTTCCAGAGCCGGAACGGGCCGGTGATGTCGCCATACTTATCGAAGGCGACCGGACCGATGACGCCTTCGTAGCGGATCGGCTTGCCCTCCTTGATCAGGCCGAGCGCCTTAGCGAACTCGTCCTTGCCGGCATAGATCGGCGTGCCGGCCGGGTCGATCGCCTTGTACATCGCGTCCTTGATCTTGGCCGGATCCTCAGAGCCGGCAATGGCGATGGCCAAGCCGACGATGGCGCCGGCATCATAGGATCGATCGGCCGCCGGGTTCGAGGGTTCGATGCCCGAAAATTCCTTGTAGTTTTTGGTGAAATACTCGGTCGATGCGGTCGGGCTGGTGCCGGAGGAAGTGCCGTACGCATCCTTCAGGTAATCCGCGCCAACGGATTCGATGAAGTCCGGGCTGTTCATGCCGTCATTGAGCAGGAACTTCTGGACACCGCCCTGCGAAATCCAGGTGCGGGCGATGGTCGCGCCGTCGACAGGCGTGCTGACGAGATAAAGCCCGTCCGGTTCGCCGGCCATCGCCGCGGTCACTTCCGAGGCATAGCTCGACTGCTTTTCATTGTAGGGCGTGTCGGAGACGATGGTGCCGCCGAGCGCCTTATAGGCGCGTGAGAATTCCGCCACCATGTTAACGCCGAAGTCGTTGTTGACGTGGATGACCGACAGCTTCTTGAAACCCTTGTCGATGGCGTATTTGGCGGCAGCGACACCCTGCAGCGCATCAGATGTGATGGTGCGGAAGAAGATGCCGTTGGTCTTGCCGTCGCGCCCAAGCGCCGTCAGCGTCGGCGACGAGGAAGCAGGCGACACCTGGACGATCTTGGCCGGAGCGGTGACCGAGGTCAGGATCGGGATCGACACCGAGGAAATGATGCCGCCGATGATCACCGGCACCTTCTTGACCTGCACGAGTTGTGTCGCGGCATCGACCGCGATGTTGCCTTGGCTCTGGCTGTCGCGGGTGTCGGTTGCTAGGTCGCAGCCGCGCACGCCGCCCGCCTCGTTGATATCGCGGAAGGCCATTTCGACCGATTTTGCGCCGGCCTGGCCGTATTCGCCGGCGGGACCGGTCAGTTCCATGACGAGGCCGACCGTGATCTTGCAATCCGCGGCCTGCGCTGCACCGGCCGCTGTCACCAGAGCCAGCGCAGTGGTGATCTGAAGTATGGTCTTTTTCATTGTTGTTCCCCTTTCGTTACACGACTCTCATTGACGCCTTGAGCCTGTTCAGTCTTCCGGCATCTGCAGCCAGGTTTCATGCAGATGTCGCCATTCGACGCCGTTGGGCGCCGATGAGCTGGTGGTGAAGACCGCACTCGAGCGGCGGCGGCTGTGCTTGCCCCCGCGCTGCTGTGCTTCGATGTAACAGACGACGATCGTGTCGTCTGACTGCCAGCCGGCCCGGATATCCTCGATCGAGATACTGAAATCGCCATCAGAGGTGGCGCGGCTTGCCCTGACATGGTCGAGCACCGCGTCACGATCGAGGACCTGACCGTCCGGCGCAACCATGCAGAAGGAGGGCTTCTCGTCCATGGCCGCGCTCATTTCCTGCCTGCATTCAAATTGTAATGCATGATCGAGCCGTGGCGGCCGTGACGGTCGCGTTCCAATGTGTAGACGTCGCCCAGCGGCCCACGGCTTTGCGCGATCACGGCAGCGATCCTCGCCCGGTCGTCGGCATCGAGCGCGATGTCCATGATTCTGGCATTGGCAAGGGCGTGCGCCTGGTTGCGGGCGCCGACGATGACGGCCGCCACTTGCGGCTGCTCCAGCACCCAGGCGCTGGCGATGGTGGCGATGTCGACGCCGTGGTGGTCGGCGACGGCCTTCAGTGTGCGAAGCAACTCCTGGAAAAGCTCCCAACCGCCAAAGTCGTCGATGATCAGCTTGTATTTGACCAGCGACCGGTTTTCGAGTGGCGTTTGAGGCTCGGCAACGCCTAGCCATTTTTCGCTGAGGAAGCCGCCCGCCACCGAACCGTAGCAGAGGAAACTGACGCCGTGCTGGCTGGCGAGCGCCGCAAGGCTGTTGGCCGGCCGCTGGTCGAGTACCGAGTATTGCAGCTGTTGGCTGACCAGCGGCACGCCGGCGGCCAGGATCTCGGCCAGCCGCGGCGTGTCGAAATTGGTGGTGCCGATGTTGCGCACCTTGCCTCGGAGACGCAGGTCGTTGAGCCAGCCTATCGCATCGACGTAGCCCGGCAGCGCATAGTCCCACCAATGGAACTGAACGAGATCGAGCCGCTCGGTCTTCAGCCGCCGCAGCGACTGGTCGACGATGCTGCTGATGTAGTCGCGGCTGATGCTGGAAAGCCTTTCGAGGTCAGGCACCAGCTTGGTGTGCACCTTCATCTTGGCGGCGGCGTCGAGGCCGCGCTCATTGGCAAGCCGCAGGCGCGCGGCACCGATCAGTTCCTCGACGCCGGTATAGATGTCGGCACAGTCATAGGTCCCGATGCCGGCGTCGAACGTGGCGATCAGGTCGGTTACCGCCTGTTGGCGGTCGATCGCGCCGTGCCCGCCGGCAAGCTGCCAGCCGCCACGAATGACGCGCGAGATCGTGTAGCCGGGGCTGAGCTCGAACGCCTTGGCGGTCATCTCTGGTCAGTCTCCTTGGGCAGCGGCACAGCCGTGGTTTCTGAATGACTGAACCACCGCTTGCCGGTCCTGACGATCCTGAGCCGGCTGGCGCAATTGGGATCTGGACAGGCGATCTCGGCATCCGAAGTCATCCAGTCGTTCCTGTGGGTCGGGCGTTGCTTTGCGGCCAGAAGCGGCAACACTGCCGCAATGGAATAGATCGAGAAGCCCTGCCCCGTCGGCATCGACAGCATCTCGCCCTTCAACTCGAAATAGTCGCCGGCCTTGGCACCGCAATAGATCGGCTTGCCCTCGGGGACGACCGCCTCGACGCGAAGGTCGAAGAGTTCGAAACTGTCGTCGGCCATTCAGATCTCCACCCGGGTGAAGGTGATGTCACAGGCGCCGTTGCGGCGGATCGCGCCACAGGCGGCAGCGAATTGATCGCGCTCTTCGGGACGCACCTGCGCGACGACGCTTCCGGCAAGCCAGCCGATCGGGAACAGCAAGCGCGCGCCCGGTCCATAAAACAAGCCGATGTCGAAGATGGCATTCGGGTTGCCGCCCCACATGCGCGGCGGCACGTAGGACAACACGATGTCACCCGGCTGCGGCGTTAGCGTTGCGTTCTCCGCCGGCAAGGGCCTGGCATAGGTTTGGCCCTCAAGTTCGGCTGATGGAACCGGGCAGGAGATTTCCGGCCCGGTCCACATCGCATGGATGCCGGCAACGACGCGCGGCTGCTCGAGATAGGCCAGCAGGAAGGCGGCGTTGTCGGGCGCCTTTTCAGGCAACAGCAGCGCGGTCACGGAAAGCTTCGAGCGTGGCTCGGTGATCCTGATGCCAGGCGTCGTCATGCCCTCAATCCTTCTTTGCTTGCGGATTGGAGCTTGTCGCGCAGGAAGGCGAAGGGCCGGCTGATGTCCGCCACCAGCGCCTCGCGCGCTGCCTGGGCATCCTGCCTGGAAAGCGCTGCGACGATACTACGATGGTAGTGGGCGGTATCGACTTCACCGGCATCGGAAAATGCGTAAATGGCCACGCGAATGCACGGCCCGGATTGCAGCCACAGGCTCTCGATCATCGGGATCAGCACGGCGGAGCCACAGCATCGGTAGATCTCGAAGTGGAAGCTCTGGTTGAGCGTCGCCTCGCGGTCGATATCCTTCTTGTGCTTCAGCGCCCGCATCTCGTCCCATTGGCCCAGCATGGCTTCGACCGTGGCTATCTGGCGCGAATTCATGCGTGTAGCGGCAAGTGCTATCGCTTCGCCCTCTATGAGGGAGCGGGCGCGCAAGAGGTCGTCGATACGCTCCAGCGTGATAGGCGGCACGCGCACCGAGCGGTTGGGAAGCGCCTCCAGCGCCTTCTCGGTGATCAACCGCCCGAGCGCCTCACGCACCGGCATGGTACTGGTGATCAGCGCGTCGGCGAGGCCACGGATGGTCAGCACCTGACTCGGCTCAAAAAGGCCGCCGATCAAGGCACGGCGCAGCTCCGAATAGACGCGATCCTGCACGGTTTCGCGGCCGACCGGCGTAAGCTGGGCTGCGATCGTTTCGTTATTCCGTTCGATGGCGGCCTTCTGCATGGCGTTCCCGGTGGCCATTCGGCCCGTTTTCGGCTTGCGGAAGAAATTAAAGCCGAATAGCGTGATCAAAGCAAGTGTGATCACAAATCATAGGCGGCGAAGATCGCTTTCGGCCAGAGGGATTGATGGGCGACACGACAGAACGGCAGGAGGAGATCCGCACGCCGGTTCTGACGGCCAGGAACGTCGTCAGACGCTTCGGCGGCCTTGTCGCGGTCAACAATGTCTCGTTTGACGTCCAGCCAGGCGAAATACTCGGCCTTATCGGCCCGAACGGCGCCGGCAAGACGACGATGTTCGACCTGCTGGCCGGCAGCATCCTGCCGACCAGCGGCGAAATCCTTCTCAACGGCGTATCGGTGTCGGGGGAAGCTGCCCATCGCCGCATCGGCCGCGGCCTTGGCCGCACGTTCCAGATCCCCCGGCCCTTGCCCAATCTGACACTGATCGAAAACGTCATGTTGGCCGCGCAAGGGCAGGCCGGAGAAAGACTGCTCGCCAATTTCCTGACGCCGCGGCGGGTCGCCACCGAAGAGCGGGCGGCCGAGACGAGAGCCATCGAATTGCTTGAGCTCGTCACGCTCGCCCGCCTGGCGCACGAGCCGGCGCGCGTGCTTTCGGGCGGCCAGCGCAAGCTGCTCGAGCTGGCCCGCGTCATGATGGCCGATCCGGCAATCATCCTGCTCGACGAACCTGCGGCCGGCGTCAATGCGACGCTTCTTGAAGTCATCATCGACCGCATCCGCGATATCAACAGAAGCGGCATCACCTTCCTGCTGATCGAGCACAATATCGACATGGTGACGCGGCTCTGCCACCGGGTGCTGGTCATGGCAAGCGGCCAGCTGCTGTGCGAGGGCACTCCGGACGAGGTTGCGCGCGACCCGCGCGTCATCGAGGCCTATCTCGGAGGCGCTGCATGAGCCAAACGGTACTCGACGTCCGCGGTCTCGAAGCCGGCTATGAGCCCGGCGTGCCGATCGTGCGCGGCGCTTCGATCACCGTCGACCAGGGCGAGATCGTCGTCGTCCTCGGTCCCAACGGCGCCGGCAAGTCGAGCCTTATCAAGGCCATCGCCGGCCTTGTCCCGATCACCGGCGGCACCGTGCTGCTGGACGGCAAGGACATCACGGCGGCGCCCGCCCACACCATGGTCCGCCTTGGCCTTGCGTTCGTGCCGCAGACCGAAAACATCTTCCCGCTGATGTCGGTCGAGGACAATTTGAAGGTCGCCTGCGGCATCCTGAGGCCGCGCGAGATCCCTGCCCGCATCGAGGAAATGTATGCGGCCTTTCCCGATCTCGCCCGTCAGCGCAGAACGGCCGCGGGCAATCTCTCGGGCGGACAGCGGCAGATGCTGGCCGTCGCCCGGGCGTTGATCGTCCATCCCACGGTGCTGGTGCTCGACGAACCGTCGGCCGGCCTGTCACCGAAATTCGTGGCGATGGTGTTCGAGATGCTGGCCGGTATCCGCAAATCCGGCGTCACCATTCTGCTGGTCGAACAGAACGCCAAGGCAGCGCTTGCGATCGGCGATCGCGCCTACGTGCTGGTCGAGGGCAAGGACCGGCACCAGGGCATCGCCTCCGAGCTCTGGAACGATCCTGTCGTCGCCGAGCTCTATCTTGGCCAGCGCCGCCCCGACCTTGGAAAAGGAGGCGCGGCATGAACCTGCAATTCGTCGCCGACGGGCTGCTGGCAGGCTCGATGATCGGCCTCGGCGCCATCGGCGTGACGCTCACCTATTCAATCCTGCGCTTCTCGAACTTCGCCCATGGCGACTTCATGGCCTGGGGCGCCTATGCGACGCTCGCCGTGGTTGGCGCTATCGGCGCGATGTTCGGCAAGATCGCGCCGATCGCACCCCTCTCCTTCGGCTGGCCGCTGATCGTCGCGCTCATCATCGGCATGGCGGCCACCGGCCTGCTGGCGCTGGCGCTCGACATGGTGCTGTTCGCGCGGCTGCGCGCCAAGGGCCAGGCGATCATCGTGGTGATGGCGAGCTTCGGCGCCTCGATGGCGCTGAGAAGCCTGCTCGAATTCATCTTCACCTCGCGTCCGACCTATTTCAGCCGGGCGATCCAGATCGCCATGCCGATAGGCTTCGGCATTCGCATCACCCCGGACCAAATCGCGCTGCTGCTGCTGACCGCCGTTCTGGTGCTCGGCGTACATCTTTTGATGACGCGTACCCAGACCGGCCGCTCGATGCAGGCGTTGAGCCAGAACGCGGCACTTGCCCGCATTGTCGGTATCGACGTCGCCAAAGTCGTGCGCGTCACCTGGATCATCGGCGGGGGGCTGGCCTGTGTCGCCGGCGTCATGATCGGCATGCTCATTCAGATCCGCCCGTTCATGGGTTTCGAGATGCTGCTGCCGATGTTCGCGGCCGCCATCCTCGGCGGCATCGGCAGTGTACCCGGCGCCGTTCTCGGCGGCTTGATCATCGGTTTGGCCGAAGCCGGCGCGGTGCAATTGATCGGCGCCGAATGGCGGGCGGCCATCTCCTTCATCATCCTGATGGCGGTGCTGTTCGTGCGGCCTATCGGCCTTTTCGGAGTGGGGGAACGCTGATGGATCTGCTCGGCTACGGCGCTTTCTTCCTGACCACCGCGCTGATTTTTTCGCTCGTCACGCTCGGGCTCAATTTGCAATGGGGGCTGACCGGGCTTTTCAATGTCGGGGTCGCCGGCTTCGTTGCCATCGGCGCCTACACCTCGGCACTGCTGACCACGCCCGACGATGCCGCGCGACTCGGCGGCTTCGATCTGCCGATCCTTGTCGGCTGGCTCGGCGCCATGCTGGTGGGCGGTGTCGCCGCCGCCATCACCGGCATCGCCACGCTGCGCCTGAGATCGGACTATCTGGCGATCACCACCTTTGGCGTCGCCGTCGTCGTGCAATTGGTGGCTCTCAATGCCCAGACGCTGACCGGCGGCCCGTTCGGCATCGGCTTCATTCCGCGTCCGTTCGGCGGTCTTGCCGAAACCCCATTACTGTTCAACCTGTCGAATCTTGCCGTCGTCTCGGTGGTGACGCTGATCGTCTATCTCGCGCTGGAGCATCTGTCGCGCAGCCCGTGGGGGCGCGTGTTGAAGGCGCTTCGCGAGGATGAGCGGGCCGCGATATCCCTGGGAAAAAGCGCGCGGTTCTACCGGGTCCAGGCCTTTGCCGTCGGCGGCGCCATCACGGGGCTGGCCGGTGCGCTGCAGGCGCATTTCACCGGCTTCATCGCCCCGGACAATTATTTGCCGGCGCTGACTTTCCAGGTCTGGGTGATGCTGATCGTCGGCGGCTCGGGCAGCAATATCGGCGCCGTCATCGGCAGCATCCTGGTCTGGGCGATATGGGCCGGATCGGGAGCCTTGACCAGTATGTTGTTCTCGCCGGAACAGCAGGCCCGCGCCGCTTCGCTGCAGATCGTCGCCATCGGCGTGATGCTGTGCGTCATCCTTCTGGTCAGGCCGAACGGCCTGTTTGGCGACAGGCCGCGGCGTCCAAGGTTCGGCAAGCGTGCACGCGTGGCCCCGAGCGAGAGCGGCTCATGAACGCTGTGACCCGGCCGCACGGCGTTTCCCTTTGGCATGCCGTCAGCCGCAGTCGCCGCGACCGGCCCACCCTCGAAGGCGCACTCGATGTCGATCTGGCAATTGTCGGCGGCGGGTTTTCGGGCCTTTCAACCGCGCTGCACACCGCCGAAAGAGGCATCTCGGTGGCCGTCCTCGAGGCGGAAATCATCGCCTGGGGGGCAACCGGCAGGAACGCCGGCTTCGTCGTGCCGAATTTCGCGAAAAGAGACCCCGACGATATCATTGCCCAGCTTGGGCCCGAACGCGGCGAACGCCTTGTCGATTTCGCCGCCGGCAGCGCCGACCTCGTCTTTGCCCTGATCAAGCGGCATGCCATCGAATGCGATGCCGTCCAGAGCGGCTGGATACAACCAGCCCATTCACCGGCCGCTTTGCAAAAGACCAGATCGCGCGCCGAACAATGGGCACAACGCGGAAGACAGACTGTCGCGCTGGACAGACAGGCGGTCGAAGAGCTGACCGGCGTTCGCGGTTATCTCGGTGGCTGGATGGACAGGTCGGGTGGCGTCCTCAATCCGGTCGAATATGCGCGCGGATTGGCCGACGCGGCGGAAAAGGCCGGAGCGCGCATCTTCGAGCATACTCGTGTCGCGTCGATCGATCACATAGGCGATGGTTGGGCTTTGAAGACGGCCGCCGGTTCGGTGCGTGCCGAAAAAGTGCTGGTCGCCACCAACGCCTATGGCGGGGCGCTGGATCGCGCGCTGCAGCGAACCTATTTCCCGCTGAAAATCTTCCAGATCGCGACGGCGCCGCTGCCGCGCGAATACCGCACCCGCCTGCTTCCAGGAGGGCAAGGCGTCGGCGACACAAGGCGCAATCTCTTCACCTTCCGCTTCGATGGCGAAAACAGGCTGATAACCGGCGGCATGCATGTTCTTAGCCTCGGTGCCGACACTCGGGTGCCGCAGGCAATCTGGCGACGGCTTGCCAGGCATCTCGATCTCCCGGGAATGCCGCCGATCGACTACAGCTGGTCGGGTATGGCTGCAGTCGAGCCCGACGTCCTGCCGCGCCTCGTCGATCTCGGCCCCGGCCTGGTTGCGGGCTTTGCCTGCAATGGGCGCGGCATCGCCATGACGACTGCCATGGGCCAGGTGCTTGCCGACTGGGCTGATGGAACAAAGCCTCAGGATTTGCCGCTGCCGTTTGGACCGTCGTCGCCGATCCCGTTCCACAGCCTGATGCGGCATGCACCAAACATGGTGCTCCCCTGGAGCATGCTGCGCGACCGGCTGGATGGCTGATCGACGCGCGTGTCCGTCCGCCGTCCTGATACCCGAACTGCTAGACTCGCCCACATCATGTTGTTAACGACAGCGGATGAAGCAGAACTATCTTTATCTCATCATCGGCGCTTTGGTCGTCGCCGTCATTGCCTTGGGCATCTATGTTTATCGCGAGGAGACTAAGCCGAAAGGCGTGGAACTTCGTATCGACGATTCCGGCATTTCGGTTCAGGAAAAATAGACCAGGTATTCGTGTTGCCCGACTTTACGGTAGACGTCGGCTTGCACCGTTTCAGCCAAGCTCCAACGTCGTTATCGCAAAAACCCCGGACTGCATGAGCTGCGGCGCCCTTCCCTTGTACATCCGAGCTGTCTCGAAGCCGGGTTGAAGGCCGGCGGACGACAGCAAATCTGCAAATTGCCCGCTGGTCTCGGGCACGTCGAGATGGACGTTTCCGGGACCGGACATGTGCGCGAGTGCGGCGAAGAGACGGCTCGCTGCATCCAGGCTGTCGGCAAAGAGCGGGCCGATCTTGCAGCCGTCCCGGCATTGGCGCGCGACGCCATATCCTGCAATGGCGCCGTGCTTGACGATCGCATGGGCCATATGCGGCGGGCGCAGCCAGTGCTCCAGGAAGGATCGCCTCGGGCCGGGAAAGAAGCGGCGGTCATAGTCCAGTATGTCCGGCACGAGTTCCGGCCCTACGGCGCGAATGTCGCTGCCGGCGGCTGCCGGGGCATTCGACGACCCCATGAGCCGTATCGTCCGGTAGGCCGGCGCAAAACCCATGCTGCGGTAGTTGGCCTGTTGTTCGACGACGCCGTCGAGGCCGATCGTGCGGTTGTCGAGCCGCGCCATGCCGGCATCCCAAACGGCCTTACCATGGCCTTGGCCACGCCTGTCCGGCCGGCAGATATACAGGCCGATGAAGCCGAATTCCTCGCCATAGGCAACGGCTGAAATGCCGGCCGCCATCTCGCCGTCGACAAAGGCGCCGATGAAGCCCTGCGGGTCGGCTGCCTGGAACAGCGCGGCGTCGCTGAGGCCGGGGTTCCAGCCTTCCGCCGCCGCCCAATCGACAAGGGTTTGCACTTCTTCACGTGCGAGCGTTCGGATCGTTCGGGGCATTGCGATCACTCGGCGGCATCAGGCGCGAAGGACTTCAACGCACCATGATAGGGCTTTGCCAATGGGCTTGCATAGGCGCCGCGCTTGGATGTCGTCAGGCCAAGCGTTATCAAGGCCTCGGCCTGCTTGACTGCGGCGCCGACGCCGTCGATGACCGGAAGCCCGAATTCCCGCTGCAGCGCGGCCGCCAAGTCGGCCATGCCGGCACAGCCGAGCACGATCGCTTCGGCGCGATCCTCGTCGATGGCGCGCGCAATCTCGTTGCGCAGCTTCAGGAGCGCATCGGATGCCGGATCTTCGAGGGCAAGAACCGGGATATCGGCAGCGCGCACGCGCGCGCGCCCCGCCATGCCATAGCGCTGCACCAACCCTTCGACCGGCACGTGCGAGCGTCCGGTGGTGGTGACGACGGTGAAGCGCTGGGCGATGAACGAGGCAGTGCTGAGCGCTGCCTCGCAAATGCCGATGACCGGAATGTTGGCCATGGCGCGTGCGGCGTCGAGGCCGGTGTCGTCGAAACAGGCGATGATCGCAGCCTGCGCGCCTGAGCGCTCGCCGGCAGCGATCTCGACCAGCAGGCCGGGTACGGCAAGCGCTTCATCATAATAGCCTTCGATCGAAACCGGGCCCATCGTCGAGGTGACGGCAACGATCTTCGTCGATTGACCAGCGACCGATCGGGCCGCCGCCGCAATAGTCTCGGTCATGCTGGCGGTGGTGTTTGGATTGACCACGAGGATCTGCACTGTCAGGCACGCTCCCGGCGGCGGCCGACATAGACGATTGCGCCGAGCGTCAGCAGGATCACCAGAAAGGAAAACACGGTCGTCACTGTACCGAGCGCATAGAGCACCGGCGTCGTCACATTCGTCGTCATGCCGTAGATTTCGAGCGGCAGCGTGTTGAAGGTCCCCGAGGTCATCAGCGTGCGGGCGAACTCGTCATATGACAGAGTGAAGCCGAACAGGCCGACACCGATCAGGCTGGGCGCGATCATCGGCAGAACGACATGGGCGAAGGTCTGCCACGACGATGCTCCGAGATCCCGCGCGGCTTCCTCATAGGCCGGCGAGAACCGGTTGAAGACCGCGAACATGATCAGCACGCCGAAAGGCAAGGTCCAGGTCAGATGGGCGCCGAAAGCAGAGGTGTACCAGGCGGGGCGGAAGCCGACCTGCTGAAAGACGACGCCGATGCCGAGGCTGATAATGATCGACGGCACGACGAGGCTGGCGACGGCCAGATAGAACAAGGCAGTTGCGCCGCGAAATTTCTGCCGGAAGGCAAGGCCGGCAAGCAGCGACACGACGACCGTGACGATCATCACCATCAGGCCAAGGACGAGCGAGCGTTTGAAACTGCCGCCGAAATCGCCGACCGCCTGGCGCTCGAACAGATTGGCGAACCAGTGCAGCGAAACGCCGTTCAACGGAAACGTCAGACCGCCATTCTCGCCCTGGAAGGACAGGATAAGGATCGCCGAAAGCGGGCCGTATAGGAATAGCACGAAAAGCGCGAAGAAGGCCGCCAGCACGTAGAATTCGAAGGTGCGCTTGTCGTGGCTCATCGCCTCACAGCTCCTTGCGAATATCGACGATGCGCAGGATGCCCGCGACCATCAACAGCACCAGCACCAGCAGCACGACGGCGTTGGCGGCGGCTGCCGGATATTGCAGCAGCGACATCTGGTTTTTCATCATCAGCGCGACAGAGGCGCTCTGGCCGCCGGACATCACCTGCACCGTCGAAAAGTCGGCCATCACCAGGGTGACGACGAAGATGGTGCCGATCGCCATGCCGGGCTTGGCAAGCGGGATGACGACGTTCCACAGAACCTGCCAGCCGGAAGCGCCGGCGTCGCGCGCGGCCTCGACCAACGACTTGTCGATGCGCATCAGCGTGTTGAAGATCGGCGTCACCATGAACAGCGTATAGAGATGCACCATGGCCAGCACCACGGCGAATTCGGAATAGAGCAACCATTCGATCGGCTTCGGGATCAGCCCCATCTGCACCAGCGTCGAGTTGACCAGGCCATTGCGGCCAAGCACTGGAATCCACGAGATCATGCGGATGATGTTGGAGGTCAGGAACGGCACGGTGCAGACGAGGAACAGCACCATCTGCATGGCTGTGGTTCTGATGTGGAAGGCGAGGAAATAGGCGACCCAGAAACCGATGAACAGCGTCAGCGCCCAAACGATGGCGGCGTATTTCAGCGTGTTCAGATAGGTTTTCCAGGTGACCCAGGAGCCGAGCGTGTCGGCATAGTTGGTGGTCAGGAAATCCGGATACATCGCCGCGAAATCGTAGTCCCAGAATGAGACCACGGCGATCATCAGGATCGGCAACAGGAGGAACGCGCCGAGGATCAGCGCCAGCGGTGCCGCCTGGAGATAGGGTGCGACGCCGGCAAAGGAGCGCCTAGGTCTGGCCGGCTTCGCAGACGTAACGTGCGTGGATTGTTCGAGCGCTACTGCCATCTATCTCTCGGTCCAAGTCGGCGATGCGACTGAGGGGTGTTCCCTTCTCCCCCTGTGGGAGAAGGTGGCCGAGCGAAGCTCGGTCGGATGAGGGGTGTTCCAGCGTGGCACCAACAGTGCTCCGTCCAGCACCCCTCAACCGTCTTGGCGCTGCGCGCCAATCCACCTTCTCCCACAAGGGGAGAAGGCAGAGGGCATCAAGCAGCGATGAACTCGTTCCAGCGCTTTACCATATAGCGGTCCTCGTCCATGACCGAGTTCCAGCAGGCGACCTTGCCCATGCGCTCTTCGAACGAGCCGCCGTCACGCACGGCGCCTGCCTTTTCCATGACCTTGCCGTCCGGCGACAGGATATCGCCCTTTGCTGGCTTACCTTCGATCCAGTAGCCCCATTCGTCCTCGGACATGAACTTCTTGGCCGACACCATGTTGGCCGAGTAGTAGCCCTGGCGATTGAGGTAGCCGCCCACCCAACCGGACGTGTACCAGTTGATGTATTCATAGGCGGCATCGAGTTCGGCGCCGGAGAGATGGGCTGCCAGGCCAAGCCCGCCACCCCAGGACCGGTAGCCTTCCTTGAGCGGCTGGAACCGGCACGCGATGCCCTTGGAGCGGACCGCGGCCACGGCCGGCGACCACATCGACTGGATCACCACTTCGCCTGAAGCCATCAGGTTGACGCTTTCGTCGAAGGACTTCCAGAAGGCACGGAACTGGCCGTCCTGCTTGGCCTTAATGAGGAAATCGATGGTCTTGTCGATCTCCTCCTTGGTCATGTTGCCCTTGTCGGCATATTTGATATTGCCAGTGGCTTCCATGATCATCGCCGCATCCATGATGCCGATCGACGGGATGTTGAGGATGGCTGTCTTGCCCTTGAAGGCCGGATCCATGATGTCGGCCCAGGTGGTGATGTCACGGCCGACGAGGTCGGGGCGGATGCCGAGCGTATCGGCATTGTAGATCGTCGGCACCATGGTGAACCAATTGGTCGGCGCCTTGGCGAATACCTTGCTGTCCTGCGCCTCGACGTAACCGACCGTGTGCGGCGCGGTGCCCTGGGCGATGACGCTGTCCGGCGTCAGCTTGCCGGTTTTGAACAGCGGCACGAGCTCGTCGTAGTATTTCAGCTTGGTGACATCCATCGGCTGCAGGACGCCTGTCGGAAACACCTTCTTGCAGATCCAGTATTCGATATCGGCGATGTCGTAGCTGTCGGGCTGCGTTACCGCGCGCTGGGCGGCGGCATCGGAATCGGTTGCCGTCATCTCCAGCGTGATGCCGAGATCCGCCTTGCACTTGTCGGCGATGGCATTGAGGTTGGACACGCCGGTGCCGAACTGGCGCAACGTGATGTTCGATTGCGCCCAGATGGTCGGAAAGCCTGATATAGCGCCGGAACCGGCGGCAAAACCGACGGCGGCGGCGCCTGTCTTGAGCAGCGAGCGACGCGATATTCCAGTCTTCTTGTCTGTGGTGTTGGTCATGTTCAGTTCCCCTGTTTTGGTTGGTTATGCTGGATTTCAGGAATCGAGACGGCCAAGGACGATCGCGTCCTCGGCGTCCCAGGCGATCGGCACTGCGTCGCCGACGGCAACCGGGCTGGCGAAGAAGCTGGTGTCGTCGACGATCACCGTGAAATCCTCGATGCCCGCGCCATTGACCGAGAGCTTCACGGTCGAACCGCGGTACTCGACGTTTGAAACGATGCCAGTGAAGCCGAGCCCCGCCGCGGGCGGCTCGCCGATCCGCACGTGGTCGGTGCGAATGGCGATGTCGATGGGCTCCCCGGTCTCCCTGCCCTGCCCACTGGCGGCGAGCGTGACGCCGCCGGGCACATCGAAAACGACCATGCCGTCGCGACTACCGGTGACGCGGCCGGAGAGGACATCGTGGTCGCCCATGAAACGAGCGACGAAGGCCGTAGCCGGCCGCTCGAACACCGTGCGAGGGTGCGCCGCCTGCTCGATACGGCCATCGTTCATGACCACTATCAGGTCGGCCAGCGCCATCGCCTCTTCCTGGCTGTGGGTGACGTGGACGAAAGTGATGCCGAGCGACGTCTGCAGCTTCTTCAGTTCGGCCCGCATGCGGATCTTCAGGAACGGATCGAGCGCCGAAAGCGGTTCGTCGAGCAACAGCGCCTCGGGATCGGTGATCAGCGCGCGGGCGAGAGCAACACGCTGCTGTTGGCCGCCGGACAGCTGCGCCGGACGGCGGCTGGCATAAGCCTCCATCTGCATCAGCTTCAGCATGTCGAGTGCCTTGGCGCGGCGCTCCTCCTTGCCGACGCCTTTCATCTTCAGGCTGAACGCGACATTGTCGATCAGGTCGAGATGCGGAAACAGCGCGTAGGATTGGAACATCATGGCAGTGCCGCGCCTGGCCGGCGGCAGGTCGGTGACCACTGTGTTGCCGAGCCGCACATCGCCGCTCGATATGCTCTCGTGCCCGGCGATCATGCGCAGCGTCGAGGTCTTGCCACAGCCGGACGGACCGAGCAGGCAGCAATAGGTTCCCGCAGGGATTTTCAGGCTGATGCCTTCGACGGCAGTCGTCGCGCCATAGACTTTCGAAACGGACACAATGTCGATTTCGGCGGCTTTGGACATCCAGCTTCCCCTTTGGTCGGATTAGCCAAAGCATCATGTGTGCCAGTTGCGCGCCGGTGCACCAACCGACTGAATCCTCGAAGAAATCAGGGCTGCATCTACATGGCTGCCGATACGGCATCCTTGTGCAATGCACAAATTATAGGCGATCGCCGCCGATCCTCGCAAAAATCGTATGCAATCTTTTCCATCCCTGTATTCACTTTGTCTCTCGTCCAAGCGATGCGATTCAGGGTAGAAGAACGCAGGACCATCGCCATGAACATTGCCGACCAGACTTTCCCTGCCATCGAGGCCGCCAACGAGGATCGCGCGCAGGCGATTCGCGACCAGTTGCGCGACGCCATCGTCGATCGCCGGCTGGCGCCGGGAACCAAGCTTTCCGAAGGCGAAGTCGGCACGCTGTTCGATGTCAGCCGCACCGTGGCGCGCGCCGCACTGCAGATGCTCTCCTTCGAGGGATTGGTGCGCACCGAACGCAATCGCGGCGCCTTCGTCGCCAATCCGTCGCCGGAGGAAGCGCGGCAGGTCTTTGCTTCGCGCCGACTGATCGAGCCCGGAATCGCAATCGCCGCGGCTGGGCGGATGACGCCGGCGCATGTCGCCGCGTTCAAAGCCCAGCTCGATGAAGAGGGCCGCTTCATTGCCGAACGCGGACCGAACGCAAGGCGATCGGAGATCAAGGCGTCGGGAGATTTTCACCTGCTTCTGGCGTCGGTCGCCGGAAACGTCATCCTGCAGCGCTTCATGGAGGAGCTGGTCGCTCGTTCATCTCTGGTGATCGCACTCTATGGCCGCTCGGGTATCTCGAGCTGCGGCCACAACGAACACACGCAGATCCTCGAGGCGCTGGAAAATGGCAATGCCGAACGCGCCAGCGCGCTGATGCTGCACCACATCGACCATATCGAGGCCGACCTCGATTTGCGTGTCAGGAGCGGCCCGGCACTCAGGCAGGCGCTCGAGTTCTGAGATCGCGTCAACGCACGATCCTCACGCACATCGGCGTGCCAATGCCGATGGATCGGCCGGTGTCGGTCAGCCGGCCGGTTGCGGCATCACGGGCGAAAATCGAGATGCGGTCGGCATTCTGGTTGGCCGAGAACAGATGGCCGCCCGAGGGCGTCAGTGCCAGATTGCGCGGCGTGGCACCGCCGCAAGGCGTATAGTCGACAAGGGCAAGCCTGCCGGTTTGCTGGTCGATCGAAAACACGGCGATGCTGTCATGGCCGCGATTGGAGCCGTAGAGAAAGCGGCCGTCGGGCGAGATCTGGATGTCGGCACAGTGATTGCCGTCGCGTGCCTCGGCCGGCACGGCCAGCTTGCTGTCGACCACTGTAAGCTTGCCTGATGCTTCGTCCAGCGCCAGCGAGACGACCGTCGAATCCAGTTCGTTCATGACGAACACGAAGCGGCCGCCGGGATGCAGCGCGAGATGGCGCGGACCTGCGCCCGGCGCAAGCGCCGACTCGGCCAGTTTGGTCAGGCTGCAGTCTGAGCCGATGCGGTAGGACACCAGCCGGTCGATGCCGAGGTCGGCGACGATCGCAACACCGCCGGCAACCGTCTCGGTTACGCTATGGGCATGCGGCCGCTCCTGGCGTGCGAGGTCTGGTCCGGTCCCGCTATGGGCGACGCTCGACAATGGCGCGGTCAGGCCGCCATCATCGCGCAGCCCGAAGACCACGACCGAGCGATCGGGGCCACCCTCGCCCATGCCGTAATTGGCGACCAATAGCTTCGTCCGGTCGCGCGTGATGGTGTTGTGCGCCGTTATGCTGCCCAGCGTCGGCTGCTTATTGATGTAGGACAGCGTGGCGGCCTGCCTGTCGAAACGGTAGGCCGAGACCGCGCCTTCGCGCCAGGTGAACACTTCGGAATTGGCGTAGATGTAGGAGCCATCCGGCGTCACCGACAGGAAGGTCGGATTGTCGATGCCTCCCGTCTCGGCCAGTTTCTTCGTCTCCAGCGCCCCCTCGTCGAAACTATAGACGCCCAGCCCGACGCCGCGCGCGCCCTGAAAATATGGGGCGTCGCGGTTGAGGCTGCCGACGAAAACCAGACAGGCATTCTGCATCATTTCCTCCTGTTCCGCCGGCGTTGGCCGCCGCGGATCGCAGCAAAATTTCGCTGAGACTCGCTTGCAACACAACCCCATATGTGAAAATACTATTCACAAAAGAAGATTGACGGGAGGATCGATGATGCATTTCGCTGGTCTGCGGCGCGCCCTGATGGACGATTCCCGCTCCCAGAGGAAGTCGTCATGAGCGGCTTCGCGCCGACCGTTGGCGTGGCATCGACACACCCCGCCAACATGCCGAAGGAACACGCCGACCTTGCCGTCTGGAACGCGGAGAACTGGTTCTACGAAGACTGGCCGGTCGGCCAGAAAATCCGTTCGCTGCGCCGGACCATTGCCGAGGGCGACAGCCATCTCTTCAATACGCTGGTGCTCGACATCCATCCATACGTGCAGGACCAGATGTTCGCTGAAACGGAAGGCATCTTCGGTAAGCGGCTGGTCGCCGGCGCCTTCGTGTTCTCGGCCGGGCTCGGGCTCGTCGCCACCAATTGCATCAACGCCTTTTCGTATGGCTACGACAAATTGCGCTTCATCAAGCCGGTGTTCATCGGCGACACGATTTATTCGATCCGCTCCAACCTCGACAAGAAGCCGAAATACAAGGAAATGGGGCTGATCCGCGCCAGCTATGAAGTCTTCAAGGGCGAAGGCGAGCTCGTGCTTTATTGCGAGCACCTGCAGACGGTGAAGTACCGCAATCCGGCCGATTTCGCCGGCAAGACGGAGAGATAGGCAATGGCTGCCATTGCCGAACTGCCGCTGACCGGGCTCATCGTCGTCGATATGAGCCAGTTCCTGTCCGGGCCTTACTGTTCACTCAGACTGCTCGACCTCGGCGCCCGCGTCATCAAGATAGAACGGCCGGATGGCGGCGACCTGTCGCGCCGGCTTTATCTCAGCGACACCGAGATCGGTGGCGATTCCACCATTTTTCATGCCATCAACCGCGCCAAGGAAAGCCTTGCCATCGACTTGAAGGACGAGGCCGATCTTGCGGCGCTGCGCGGCCTGCTGGCCAAGGCCGACGTGCTGATCCAGAATTTCAGGCCCGGCGTCATCGAACGCCTGGGCTTCGATTACGAGGCGGTGCGCAAGATTAATCCGCGCCTGGTCTATGCCTCGATCAGCGGCTATGGCGAGGAAGGCCCCTGGGTCAAGCGGCCCGGTCAGGATCTGCTGGCGCAGGCCCGCTCCGGCGTGATGTGGCTGAACGGCGACGAGGACCAGGGGCCGGTGCCCTTCGGGCTGGCCATCGCCGACATGCTGGCCGGCTCCGCCGCCGCGCAAGGCATCCTTGCCGCACTGGTGCGGCGCGGCGTGACCGGCAAGGGCAGCCATGTCGAGACCAGCCTGCTCGAAGCACTGGTCGACTTCCAGTTCGAGGTGCTGACGACGCATCTCAATGACGGACGCCGGCTGCCGCGGCGGTCATCTTTCCGCAGCGCCCATGCCTATCTGTCGGCGCCCTACGGCGTCTATCCGGCCAAGGACGGTTATCTGGCGATCGCCATGACGCCGATATCGAAGCTGGCCGATCTTCTGGGCCTCGAAGAGCTTGCGCCCTACCGCGATCAGCCGTCGACCTGGTTCACCGCCCGCGACGAGATCAAGGCGATCATCGCGCAAAAAATCGCGACGAAGACGGTCGACGAATGGCTTGCCATTCTCGAACCTGCCGACATCTGGTGCGCCAAGGTTTTGACCTGGCCGGAAATGATGGCCAGCGAAGGCTTCAAGGTTCTCGACATGCTGCAGACGGTGACGCGCGAGGATGACGTTTCGATCCTCACCACGCGCTCGCCGCTCAGGGTCGACGGCATCCGCGCCAAGGTCGAGCGGGCCGCGCCACGCATCGGCGAGCACAGCGCAAAGATCCGCGAGGAGTTCGGGCTGTGAGCGACGTGACGCTCAAAGGCATGACCTGGAGCCATCCGCGCGGCTATGACCCGATGGTCGCCTGTTCGGCGCTGTGGACGGAACGCACCGGCGTCACTATCGAATGGGACAAGCGCTCGCTGCAGGATTTCGAATCCTTCCCGGTCGAGGAATTGGCCCGTGCCTATGATCTGATCGTCATCGACCATCCGCATGTCGGCCAGATCACCGCCGAGAATTGTTTGACGCCGCTCGATACGGCCGGCCGGGAAGCCGAACGTGCAGCACTTGCGACGGGCAGCGTCGGCCGGTCCTATCCGAGCTACAACTGGCAAGGCAGGCAGTGGGCGTTTCCGATCGACGCGGCAAGCCAGGTGGAGGCCTGGCGGCCGGACATGCTTTCGGCTGCACCGGCGAACTGGGCCGATGCGCTCGATCTGGCCCGGCAAGGCCACATGCTGTTGCCGCTCAGGCCGCCTCATGCGCTGATGGTGTTCTACACGCTTGCCGGCAATCTCGGCCGGCCCGCCGGCGAAGGCCCCGGCGACCATGTGGATCCGGCAACGGGCAAGCAGGTTTTCGAGATGATGCGCGAGATCGCGGCCCTCGTCGATCCGGCGTGCCTTGTCATGGATCCGATCGCGGTTCTGGAGCAAATG
Source organism: Mesorhizobium sp. M1163 (assembly GCF_040318415.1). Lineage (NCBI taxonomy): Bacteria > Pseudomonadati > Pseudomonadota > Alphaproteobacteria > Hyphomicrobiales > Phyllobacteriaceae > Mesorhizobium > Mesorhizobium sp. M1163. The sequence continues at coordinate 175,363 of NZ_JAMYMF010000001.1, forward strand.
GCCGGATCGGGATCACGGATCGCCTGTGCACCGCTGATCTATGGTTATGTCTCCTATGCCATCGCCGGGTTTCGACCCAATCGCCTGGCTTTCGCGGATATCCCGGCCGCGGGCAATGTGGGACCGATCGGCTCGGCGCTCGGCGGGACCGGCATCGCCGTGTCGGCGTTTTCGAAGGCCAGGCAGGCGGCCATCGACTTCGCCTACTGGATCGCCAGCGGCGACGTGCAGCGCGGCCCTTACGCCTCGGCCGGCGGCCAGCCCGGCCATGCGGCAGCCTGGGAGGATGCCGCCGTCAACGCTGCCACCGGCAACTTCTACAAGGACACCCGAGCCACGCTCGAAGGTGCCTGGGTCAGGCCGCGGCACGACGGCTACATGGCCTTCCAGCAGGCGGCGTCAGATCGCATCAATCTCGGCCTGAGCGAAAGGCACAATGCCGCTCGCGTCGTTGCCGATCTCAATCGCCTGTTTCGGGAGAGCCTTTCGACGCAGGTGTCGGGCGTTGCCGGCGGAGGAGCCTGAAAACAACCGAACGGAGGAGAACATGAACAGCCTGATCCGCGGCCTTATGGCCGCAACCGCACTTGCATCGCTCACGACCATAGCCTGCGCTCAAGACGTGTCCTGATCGGCCTCGGCTTCCGACCCTCGACCGTGCAGGCGGCACTTGGCCTGGTCATCGTGCTCCTGGTTTCGCTCTACGGCCGCGAGCGGCACGTGTCGGCGACGATCTGAGCCGCTTACAACCTCCACAGCCGCTTGGCGTTGCCTGACAGCAGTTTTTGCCGCTCATCGGCGCTGGCACCGCTGAGCAGCGCGTGCGTTGCCGCAACCCAGGTCGCAAGCCCGCCGCCGAGCGTGCAGACCGGCCAGTCGCTGCCCCACACGACGCGGTCCCAGCCGAAGCATTCGATGGTGTGCTCGACGTAGGAACGCAGCGTTTCGACAGTCCAGGATCCGGCATCCGCATACGCGACCACACCAGAAATTTTGCCGACGACGTTCGGGCGCCGCGCGATCTCCGCCATATGCTCGCGCCACGGGTGCTCGGCACCGCCCTTGATGTCGGGCACGCCGCAATGGTCGAGCACGAACTGCACATCCGGCGCGAGATCGGCGAGTGCGATCGCCTTGGGGATCTGGTGCGGCAGAACGACAAGATCGAAGGTCAGGCCGCTGCCGGCTAGCCGCTTGATGTTTTCACGAAACAGCGCGCCCTCCGACAGCTCATCGGGCATGACGTGCAGCACACGGCGAAAGCCCTTGACGAAAGGATCTGCGCGCTGCGTTTCCAAATAAGCGGCAAAGCCGGGCTCCTCCGGACGGCAGGAGGCAATCGCTCCCCTCAGCAAACTGCCCTTTTGCCGCGAGAGCGCTTTGACATGGCCGGTTTCGGCCTCGATATCAGCTGGATCGACATCGACCTCCATATGGAACGCGCCGTCGATGCCAGAGCGACGGGCCTGGACTGCATATTCGTCGTAGGGGAAATCGCGGTTGAGCGCCGGCACGCCGGCCAGCCATGGATAGCGCAGGGCGGACTGGTCGATCAGGTGCAGATGGGTGTCGAAGATCATGGCGGCGCGCTCCTCCTTGGCGACTTCGAGATCATCTCACGGAGAAATTCTTCATTCAAATAAGAATTCATCGCGATTGCTTGACAGTCGATCCCGCCAGTTGCGACAGCTTTTCGGTCGCTGCCAGCAACAGCTCTATCGTCCTGGTGATGTCGGGCGCCTTGGGTGCGTTGACCAGGGTTATGTACGGGATCGACAGTGCGGCGATCGCCTTGCCGTCCGAGCCGAGAACGGGCGTCGACAGGTTGAACACGCCGGCCGTCTGCATCGACGCCATCATCTCGTAGCCGCGTTCACGAATCTGGTCGAGGCGGGCGAAAAACTCTGGCGATTGCGGTGGCTTGTCGGTGCTGCGCAGATGTTCGGAGATCATCATCTGCCGCTCTTCCGACGGGCGGAACGCCAGCAACACATGGCCGGACCCGGTGTCGAACAGGCTGATGTGCGAGCCGACGCGGATAGAGATGCCCCAGTAATCCGGCGCCTCCTGCTGGGCAATAACCACCGCGGAGCCGCGATCGAAGACGACGAGCTGGTTTGCCTGCTGTGAGGTTTCGGCCAGTTCGCGCATCAGCGGCGTCGCATAGGAAACCAGCCGGCGCACCGGCGCGTGCAGCTGCGCCAGGCCAAACAGCTTGAGCGTCAGCGAATAACGGTCGCCATCAGGACGCGTGACGTAGCCGCGCCGCACCAGCCGATCCAGCATGCGATAGAACTCATTCGGGCTGCGGTCGAGTTTCTTGGCGATTTCCGCCTGCGTCAGGCCGCCGTCGACGCCGGCCAGCAGCTCGAGGATGTCGAGCCCCTTGTCCAGCGCCGGGGCTCGATACCGGTCGTCTTCCTCGTCCTCTGCCATTGCGCCTCTCCAGTGAATTTCACTTTTCATATACGCAACAGCCTTGCTTCCGAAAGAACTTTCGGCTTGACGATCCTATAAATGTTTTGTTTGTATATGAATGAAGCTGCCGATCGACCTCGCTACGCGATCGATGCAGGCTCTTTGGGAGGATACCAATGACGAAACTGTTTTGCGGCCTGTCGGCCGGCGTAACGCTACTCGCGTTTGGTGCTAGTGCTGCCCTTGCTGCCGAACTGCCCGGCAAATTCGACGGCGTCACCATCGACGCCAAGCTGATCGGCGGCCAGCAATATGAAGGGCTCTACGCGCGGATCGGCGAATGGGAAAAACTGACCGGCGCCAAGGTCAACGTGATCTCGAAGAAGAACCACTTCGAGCTCGACAAGGAGATCAAGTCGGACATCGCCTCCGGCAGCATCAACTGGTGCGTCGGCTCGAACCACTCGTCCTTCGCGCCGCAATATCCTGATATCTACACCGACCTGAACAAGCTGCTGCCGAAGGAGGAGATCGACGCCTTCGTGCCGTCGACGATCAAGGCCTCGACGCTCGACGGCAAGCTGGTAATGCTGCCGCGCGCGCAGTTCGATGTCTCGGCGCTCTATTACCAGAAGAGCCTCTATCAGGATGAAGCCAAGAAGGCCGCCTACAAGGCCAAGTACGGCAAGGAACTGACACCGCCCGACACCTGGGACGAGGTCGCCCAGCAGGCGGAATTCTTCGCCAGCCCGCCCGATTTCTATGGCACCCAGTTCGCCGGCAAGGAAGAGGCGATCAACGGCCGTTTTTACGAGATGCTCATCGCCGACGGTGGCGAGTACCTCGACAAGGACGGCAGGCCCGCTTTCAACTCGGAGGCCGGCGTGCACGCGCTCGACTGGTTCGTCAATCTCTACAAGGCCAAGGCGGTGCCGGCCGGCACCACCAACTATCTGTGGGACGATCTCGGCCAGGGTTTTGCCTCGGGCACCGTCGCCATCAACCTCGATTGGCCTGGCTGGGCAGGCTTCTTCAACGATCCAAAGTCGTCGAAGGTCGCCGGCAATGTCGGCGTGAAGGTGGCGCCGAAGGGATCGGCCGGCATTCGCACCGGCTGGTCGGGGCACCACGGGTTTTCGGTCACCGAAAACTGCGCCAGCAAGGAAGCGGCCGCGTCGCTGGTCTGGTTCCTGACCAATGAGGACAGCCAGAAGCTCGAGGCAGCAGGCGGACCTCTGCCGACCCGCACGGCGGTGTGGGACTGGGACATCCAGCAGGCAGCAAACGATCCTTACAAGAAGGAAGTGCTGGCGGCTTTCCAGGAAGAGGCAAAGCACGCTTTCGCCGTGCCGCAGACACCTGAATGGATCGAAATCTCCAACGCCGTCTATCCCGAATTGCAGGCCGCCATCCTTGGCGACAAGACCTCCAAGCAGGCGCTGGACGACGCTGCCGCCAAGGCCACCCAGATCCTCGAGGACGCCGGCAAGCTTTGACCATTCTCCCAAGGGGGCGCCGCGCTCATTGAAGAGCGGCGCCCCCGAACTTTTTTCGAACCATGCGCAACCCGCTTTGTCTTGATCCCAGCTCGCCGATGGCGGGCTTCGGTGTCCGGGCACCAACCAGAACCGGATCGCCATGAAAGGCTGGAGACCCTCGCCACCATTGCTGCTCCTGCTGCCGGCGGTGATCGTGCTGGCGGCCGTGGTGGTGGTGCCGTTGCTGCTGTCGCTCTACTCCAGCTTCACGCCGTTCCGGCTGACCAGGCCTGAGACGTTCTGGGTCTTCATCGGCGCCCGCAACTACGTCACCATCCTGACCAGCCGCGATTTCTGGATCGCCTTTGCCCGTACTGTGGTGCTGCTGACGGTGGCGCTCAACCTGGAAATGCTGATCGGGCTCGGGCTGGCCCTGCTGGTGGAGAAAGCGTCGCGCGGCCAGCGGCTCCTGCGCACCATCATGATGTTTCCGATGATGTTTTCGCCGATCCTCGTCGGCTTCCAGTTCAAATTCATGTTCAACGACAATATCGGCCTGGTGAACAACGCCCTGCAGGCGCTCGGCCTGACCGATCGCGCCATCCCGTGGCTGATCGACGGCAATCTCGCCTTCATCGCCATCCTGACCGCCGAGATCTGGTCGTCGACTTCGGTGTTCGCGATCCTCATCCTGGCCGGGCTGCTGGCGATGCCGCGCGAACCGGTCGAGGCGGCCCGCGTCGACGGCTGCACGCCATGGCAGACATTCCGCTATGTCACCTGGCCGTTCATCATGCCGTTTGCCTTCATCGCCATGACCATCCGCTCGCTCGACGTCGCGCGCGCCTACGACATCGTCAAGATCATGACCGACGGCGGCCCTGCCGGCCGCACCGAACTGGTCTGGACGCTGGTCGCCCGCACCGCCTATGGCGATGCCAAAATGGGCATGGCCAATGCCATGGCCTATTTCTCGATCCTGCTGTCGATCCTGTTCACCGTCTATTTCTACCGCAAGCTCGCCGCGGCGCGCACGCAGATCGCGGCGGAGTGGTGAGGATGGACCAGAACAGCCTGCATCGCGCCGGCAACAAAGCGCTTCGGATCGTCCATGGCATCGGGCTGTTCCTGGCCATGCTGGTCATCTGCCTGCCCGGCATCTGGATCGTGCTGTCGTCGCTGCGGCCGACTGTCGAGATCATGGCCAAGCCGCCGGTGTGGATTCCGCAGCAACTCTCGCTCGATGCCTACGTCGCCATGTTCAGCGGCGTCGGCAAGGGCGGCATTCCGGTGCTCGACTATTTCCGCAATTCGCTGATCATCTCGGTGACCTCGACGCTGATCGCCATCGCCATCGGCATGGCGGGCGGCTATGCCTTTGCGCGCTATCGCTTCCAAGCCAAGTCGGCGATGTTTCTCGGCCTGATGCTGACGCGCACGGTGCCCGGCATCGCACTGTCCCTGCCGCTGTTCTTCGTCTTTGCGCGGCTCGGCATCATCGACACGCATTTCGGGCTGATCCTGGTCTATGTCGCGCTCAATGTGCCCTTCACCATCTGGCTGATCGACGGCTTTTTCCGCCAGGTACCGAAAGACCTTGCCGAGGCGGCGCAGATCGACGGCTGCACGCGCTGGCAGGCCTTCTGGCAGGTCGAGTTTCCGCTCGCCGGGCCCGGCATCGCCTCGGCCGGAATCTTTGCCTTCCTCACCTCGTGGAACGAGTTCGCGCTGGCCTCGCAGCTGACACGCTCGATTAACTCCAAGACCCTGCCGGTTGGCCTGCTCGACTATACGGCCGAATTCACCATCGACTGGCGCGGCATGTGCGCGCTCGCCGTGGTCATGGTCATACCGGCGCTCACGCTTACCTTCATCGTCCAGAAACACCTCGTCGGCGGCCTCACTTCCGGCGCGGTGAAAGGCTGACATGGCAACCGTATCGCTCAAGAATCTCACCAAAAGCTACGGCCCGGTGGCGGTGGTGCACGGCATCGATCTCGAGGTCGCCGACCGCGAGTTCATCGCGCTGGTCGGGCCGTCCGGTTGCGGCAAGTCGACAACCCTGCGCATGATCGCCGGCCTCGAGGCGATCAGCGACGGCGTCATCGAGATCGGCGGCCGCATGGTCAACGACCTGCCGCCGCGCTCGCGCAACATCTCGATGGTGTTCCAGTCCTACGCGCTCTATCCGCATATGACGGTGCGCGAAAACCTCGGCTTCTCGCTCAAGATCGCCGGCGCCGCGAAAGAAGAAATGGACCGTCGCGTCGCCGAAGCGTCCGGCATTCTCGGCCTCGACCAGTTGCTCGACCGCCGGCCGTCGCAGCTGTCCGGCGGACAGCGCCAGCGCGTGGCCATGGGCCGCGCCATCGTGCGCGATCCCGATGTCTTCCTGTTCGACGAGCCACTTTCCAATCTCGACGCCAAGCTTCGGACGCAGATGCGCACCGAGATCAAGAAGCTGCACGCCAAGGTCAAGTCGACGGTGATCTACGTCACCCATGACCAGGTCGAAGCGATGACATTGGCGGACCGCATCGTCATCATGCGTGACGGTTTTATCGAGCAGGTCGGCACACCCGACGAGGTCTTCCGCCGGCCGCAGACACGCTTCGTCGCGGGCTTCATCGGCTCGCCACCGATGAACCTGCATGAGGCGGTTGTCGACGACGGACAGCTGCTGTTCGCCAGCGGCGAGAAGCTGCCTCTGCCCAGCCAGTTCAAAGCCAATGTCGAAACCGGCGACAAGGTCGTGTTCGGCCTCAGGCCCGACGACATCTATCCGACCGGACACGGCATCAGCTCCGGCGAAGATGTCGACGTCCACCAGGTCGAGTTGCCGGTGACCGTCACCGAGCCGCTCGGCAATGAGACGCTGGTGTTCGCCGAATTCAACGGCAGCGACTGGGTATCACGGATGCTCAATCCAAAGCCGCTCAAAGCCGGCGACCGGGTCAAGATGAGCCTGGACCTGTCGCAGGCCCATCTGTTTTCTGCTGAAACGGGCAAGACATTGCGAGGTTAAAATCATGGCAAAGATCGAGAAAGTCGAACTGCGCATGGTCGACTTGGTGCCTAAGGTCAAGCGCACCGATGCCATCCAGAGTTTTGTCAGCCAGGAAACACCGATCGTCACCATCACCGATGCCGACGGCGCGGTCGGCTCCGGCTACAGCTACACGATCGGCACCGGCGGCTCGTCGGTGATGCGACTGCTGGCCGACCACCTTGCGCCGCGGCTGATCGGCCGCGACGCCGACATGATCGAGGCGATCTGGCGCGAGTTGGAGTTCGCCACCCATGCCACGACGATCGGCGCGATCACGGCAATCGCGCTGGCGGCCATCGACACTGCTCTTTGGGACCTGCGGGCGAAGAAACAGAGACTGCCGCTGTGGAAGCTGGCCGGCGGCGCCAAGGACCGCTGCCCGCTCTACACGACCGAAGGCGGCTGGCTGCATATCGAGACCGAGGCGCTGGTCGCGGATGCGCTGGCCGCCAAGGCCAAGGGTTTTCGCGGCTCGAAAGTCAAGATCGGCAAGCCGCACGGTTCCGAGGATCTTGCTCGGCTGACGGCGGTGCGCCGGGCGGTCGGAGACTCCTACGAGATCATGACCGACTGCAACCAGGGCTTTTCGGTCGACGAGGCAATCCGCCGGGCCGAGCGCCTGCGTGAGCTCGACCTCGCCTGGATCGAGGAGCCGCTGCCGGCCGACGACATTGACGGCCATGTGCGGCTGTCGAGTGCCACATCGACGCCGATCGCCATCGGCGAGTCGCTCTATTCGATCCGGCATTTCCGCGAATATATGCAAAAGGGCGCTTGCTCGATCGTGCAGGTCGATGTCGGCCGCATCGGCGGCATTACGCCGTGGCTGAAGGTCGCGCACGCGGCCGAGGCGTTCGACATACCGGTCTGCCCGCATTTCCTGATGGAACTGCATGTCAGCCTGACATGCGCCGTTCAGAACGGCAGATATGTCGAGTATATTCCCCAGCTCGACGAGCTGACCGGCAAGAAAATGCGTATCGAGGACGGGCACGCGTTGGCGCCGGACGAGCCAGGCATCGGCATCGACTGGGACTGGGATGCGATCAAGGCGAAGAGCATCGCGGAATTCACCACGACGATAGCGAAATAGGAGGCGGACATGCAGCGAATCGGAATGGTGCTCGGCCTCAAGCCGGAGAAAGTCGCCGAATATGTGCGGCTTCACGCTGCTGTGTGGCCGGACGTCCTCAAGATGATTTCCGCCTGCAACATCAGAATTATTCGATCTATCTGAGGGAGCCGGAGCACCTTTTGTTCAGCACCTTCGAGTACCATGGCACCGATTTCGCCGCCGACATGGCCAAGATGGCCGCCGATCCCACGACGCAGGAATGGTGGGCGCTGTGCATGCCGTGCCAGGAGCCGCTGCCGACCCGCAAGGAGGGCGAGTGGTGGGCGTCGATGGACGAAGTTTTCCATTATGACTGATGACATTTTCGATCCTGCCTCGCTTTCCCAGGCCTGGGCACAACCGTCAAAGCCCAGGCCGATCGTGATTTTCGGCGCCGGCTCGATCGTCGGCGATGCGCATTTCCCGGCCTATGGGAAAGCCGGTTTCCCGGTTGCCGGGCTGTTCGACCCCGAGCTGGCCAAGGCCGAAAAACTGGCGCAGAAATGGGGCGTCACCGCTTACCGGTCGGTCGAAGAAGCTGCGTCAATAAAGGACGCCGTCTTCGATCTGGCGACACCGCCGGCCTATCATGCCGGCGTGCTCAGGGCGCTGCCCGATGGTGCGGTGGCGCTGATCCAGAAGCCTATGGGGAGCAATCTCAGCGAGGCGACTGACATCCTCGAAATCTGCCGCTCCAAAGACCTCAAGGCCGCGGTGAATTTCCAGCTGCGGTTCGCGCCGATGATGCTGGCGCTCAAGGATGCGATCGCCAAGGGCTGGTTGGGCGACGTGGTCGATTTCGACGCATGGCTGGCGCTTGCGACACCCTGGCAGCTCTGGGAATTCCTGTTGCAGGCGCCGCGCGTCGAGATCGCCATGCATTCGATCCATTATCTCGACCTGATCCGGCAATTGCTCGGCGACCCCAAGGGGGTTCACGCCAAGACGCTCGGCCATCCCGGCCATAAGGTTGCGCAAACGCGCACCAGCGCGATCCTCGACTATGGCGACACCGTGCGCTGTGCACTGTCGATCAACCACGATCACAAATTCGGTCGAAAACACCAGGCCTGCGAATTCCGCATCTGCGGCACCGAAGGCGCCGCCTACCTCAAATTGGGCGTCAACCTCGACTATCCGCGCGGCGAGCCGGACATCCTCGAAATCTACCCCAAAGGCGGCAAGGACTGGATTGCGGTTCCACTCGTCGGCGCATGGTTTCCGGACGCCTTTGCCGGCCGCATGGCCAATGTCCAGCGCTACGCGTCGGGCGAGGACGCCGAGCTTGTCAGTTCCGTCGAGGACGGTTGGAACACTATGGCGCTGGTCGAAGCCGCCTACCAATCGAGCGCGGCGCCGGCAACACCGATAGCGGCGAGGCCCTGACATGGAGCAGACTGTCTATTTCGAGGACTACCAGATCGGCTCGTCGCGCATGACCAGCGGGCGCACCATCACCGAGACCGACTTCGTCGTCCATGCCGGCCATACCGGCGATTTCTTTCCCCACCACATGGACGCCGAGTTCATGAAGACGACGCCGTTCGGCCAGCGCATCGCCCACGGCACGCTGGTCTTTTCGGTCGGCGTCGGGCTGACGGCGAGCGTCGTCAACCCGGTCGCCTTCTCCTATGGCTACGACCGGCTGCGCTTCATCAAGCCGGTGTTCATCGGCGATACGATCAAGACCCGCGCCACCATCTCGGCCAAGGAAGACGACCCGAAGCGGCCCGATTCAGGCCGGGTCGTCGAGCGCTGCGAGGTGATCAACCAGCATGGCAACGTGGTGCTGGTCGCCGACCACATCTACATCGTCGAGCGTCGCGACAAGCCGAGCAGGGCCTCGACGGACGGCCCCGAAACCTGAAACAAAAAAACCGCCTTGCGGCGGGTCCTCGGTGCGAATCAGCACCATACGCAAATTAGTAGCATAGCTGCCGGCACAAAGCAAGAACAAAATGTGGCGCTGTCCGCAAAAAAATGCGAATTCACTTCACCCGTTCCCGTCTTTATCCGCTTGCCGAGATCGCGCTCAAGGCTGCCTGCCCCGGAACGTTAAGGTGGAACTGTCGGCAGGCAGCGGATGGTGCCGGCATCGGAAATTGGTCACACCCGGTTGACCGGATATACCGCCTTGCCGCCGCGCAGGACCGCTGCGACGTCGGCAAACACCTTGTTGCGAACCTCCGCGTAAGATTGCGTCGAGTAGTGCGCCGCGTGTGGACTGACCAGGACGGTGTCCAGCGCCAGCAGCGGATTGTCGGGCGAAGGCGGCTCCTGCTCGAACGTGTCGATGCCCGCGCCTGCCAGATGGCCGCGCCGGATCAGATCCGCCAACGCGACCTCGTCGACGAGGCCGCCGCGGGACACGTTAATGAATATCGCTCCTTCCTTCATCCGCGACAGGGCATCCGCCGACATGATGTTTCTGGTCTCCGGTGTCGCTGGAACGTGCAGCGAGACGATGTCGGCCCTGGCTAGCAGCTCGTCGAAGCCGACCGGTTCGGCACCGCCGGCCGTGATGCGCTCTGCCGGCATATGCGGGTCGTAGGCGATGATATGATAGCCGAAGACCCGCGCCCGCTCGGCAGTCAGGCGCCCGATCTGGCCGAAGCCGATCAGCCCGAGAATCTGCCTGTCCGGCCGCATGATGCCGGCACCGTCGGTCATCGCCGCCCAGCGGCCGGCGCGCACCGCGCTGTCGAACTGCTTCAGCCTGCGCGTCAAGGCCAGGATCAGGGCCATGGCGTGGGTGCTGACTTCCACCAGATTGGCATCCGGCACGTAGGTTACCTGAACACCGGCACGGCTGGCGGCCTCGACATCGATCGAGTCGAGCCCTACGCCGAACCGCCCGATGACCTTGAGGTTCTTCAGTTCGGCCAAAACGCGAGCCGTGATCGGCTCCCGCAATACCATCAATGCGTCGGCGTCGCGGCAGTGTTCGATCAGGGCATCTTCCGTGAGCAGCGTGTTTTCGACAAACTGGGCGTTCAAGCCGTCGAGGTAGCGCAGCTGCTCTTCCTCGACTGACAATACGCCGTCGGTCTTGATGATCTTCATGCCAAACTCTTGCTATGAGGCGTTGCGCGCCGAGACGACACCGGCGGCAAGGCCGGCGCCGAGAAACATCGTGTCGCTGGCCAGCATGTAGAAGCTGATGCCGTGCCGCGACCATTTGCCGATATCATCCGCCGAAGGGCGAAAGATGCCGACGGCCTTGCCGGCCGCGCGCGCTACGGCCGCAATCCTGGTAATCGCGGCCTTGAGCTTGTCCTGGCCGGCCGGCCCCATGGCGTCGATCGAGACCGACAGGTCGCCGGGGCCAATGAAGACCACGTCGACGCCGTCGACCTGGACGATGTCGTCGATGTTGGCCAGGCCCTCTGCCGTCTCGACCTGGATGGCGACCGTCAGGACCTCGTTGGCCGATTTGAGGTAGTCCGGAATCCTGTAGCCATAACCGGCGGCGCGGCCCGGGCCGACACCGCGTGCGCCGACCGGCGGGTAACGGCAGGCCATGACCACCATGCGGGCTTGCTCGGCCGTCGAGACGCGGGGTACCAGGACGCCCGACGCGCCGGCGTCGAGCGCGGCCGCCATCCATTCCGGCGTGTGGCCGGGAACGCGCACCATCGCGGGAACCTTGTGGACATCGGCGGCGCGAACCAGATCCTCGAGCCGTTCGCGGCCGATCTGCGAATGCTCCCAGTCGATGCACAGGAAATCGACCCCGCTGGCGGCCGCCACTTCGACCGCCACCGGGTGCGGGATGGCGCAGAACGTGCCGATGAGGCGATCGAGAGAGACACATTTCTTGCGAAAGTCGTACATGAAATCTCCAGAGATTTTTCGGCGTCGGCAAAACCTGTTTGCGCTATGTGGCCCGCGGCAAAGGATGCACGGCTTCCGTCGACATCGGGAAATGCCGGCTGCCGCCTGAAAACGGCGGGAAAGTCTTGTAGTCGGCGCGCATCTCCAGCCGCGCCGGCGATTGCAGCGCGTGCGTCAATGCCGCGGGACTGTCGAACATGACGCGATTGCGCTGCATATGGTCGATGCGCGGCCAGGGCAGCGAACCGCACCAATCCAGTCGCGACAGAACCTCGATGTGGCGAATGCCGGGAAAGCCGCGCATCAATTGCGGATGATGCGTCACATAGTGGTAGAGCCAGACATTCATGTCTTCGGCCGGCCCGGGATAGTGGACAAGATAGCTGCAGGGGAGTCCCGACGTCTGGACGCCAGCGTCGTCGACGGGAAACGGACGCACGCACATAGCCTGTTGCGTCGGCCTCGAACCGGCGACGCTCGACAGCATACCCGGTGCGGCAAGCGCCTGCAGATGGCCGGACGGCGCCAGCGCCGCCTCCATGTCCGCCAATTCGTCGAAATAGAGCTGGAAGCCAAGGACCGGCGGTGGGCCATCCTTGTTGAACATGTCCGTCGCCACTTCGGGCAGATAGATGTTTGCAAGCGCAAGGCCCGGCGTCGATGCAATCACCCGCCGCACGGCATCAACGTCTTCACCGGCGATGGCCAAATTTGCCTCGCGGTCATCATGGAAGAAAGCAAGATAGGCAAAGCGCATTTGGACACCTGCTGGATCGAGTTCGACTAGATCAAATTCGGAAGAAAGAGAGCGATCTGCGGAAAGAGGACAATCAGCAGGATCAGCAAAAGCGTCAGCGCGATGTAGGGTGCCGCTGACATGGCAACCGTCTTGAGCGATGTGCCTTTCGGCGCAACACCGATCATGATGAACAGCAGCAGACCAAACGGCGGCGTGGTGAAGCCGACCTCGTAGGCGAGCAGCAGGATCAGCCCGAACCATACCGGCTCGTAGCCGAATTGGTGGGCGATCGGCAGGAAGATCGGCAGCGTGATCAGCATCATCGAGACCTGATCCATGAACATGCCGAGCAGCAAGATGACGAGCACCATCATGAGCAGCATGGGATACGGTCCAAGATCATAGCCGACGATGAACTGGATAAAGCCGTTGGAGGCGCCGGAGAAGGCGAATATCTGCGAAAACGTCGTCGAAGCCGAGATGATCAGGAAGGTCATGCCGGTGACCTTCATCGCATCGTCCAGCGACTTCCAGACAACCGACCAGCTGAACCGCCGGTAGACAAACAACAAGGCGAACACGGCGGCACAGCCGAGCCCCGCCGATTCCGTCGGCGTCGCTATTCCAAGGATGATCGTGCCGACCACCATGAACACGATGACGCTCATCGGAATGATGTTGACGGCAACCGCCCTCACCTTCTCGGCCGCAGGAACGGCGGGCACCGGATAGTGCGGAGCGGCGTCCGGATCGATCTTCGTCTGTGCGAAGATCAGCGCCGCGTACATGACAACGAGGAGCAGTCCGGGCAAAGCCCCCGCTATGAGCAGCGCGCCGACGTCGATCTGGGCCAGCGAGCCGAGCAAGACAGCCAGCGAGGATGGCGGGATGATGACGGCAAGGCTTCCGGCGCCAAGCACCGGGCCGTAGGCCATATGCGGCTTGTAGCCCCGCTTCAGCATCTCCGGCACCATCAGCGAACCCATCATGCCGGTATTGGCGAGGCTCGAGCCCGACAGCGCGGAAAAGATGGTGCCGGCGGCGAGAACGACATAAGCGAGGCGTCCGCGCAGATTGCCGATGCACAGGTCGAGCGCGTAGATCACCTTCTCGCCGAGGCCGGAGCGGAAGAACAGGCTGCCCATGACAAGAAACATCGGCAGCGGAGCGAGCGCATAGGTCGAGACGGCGTCGGAGAAGTTGGCGACCATCTGCGTCACGCCGATCGAACCGCCGAAGAACAGGTACAGCCCGATCACATTGGTGACGAAGAAAGCGAAGGCGACCGGCAGCCCAAGCCCCATCAACACGAGGATGGTGCCAACAAGCACGGCGAATGGAAACAGCCAGGCCACCGGTCAGAGCCCTTCCATTTCCAGCGGATCGAGCGTGTACAGCGTGTCACGGCCGAGGAGATATCTGAGCCATTCCAGCGCAGAGAGGTAGAAGGCGAGCATGATGGGCAGAAAGACCAGCCATTTCGGCATGTCGAAACTGCGCGTTTCATATTCGCCGCCCGCCACGGCGCTTGTCAGGGAAAACAAGGCGACGCTGCCAAGGTAGAGGCTGACGCCGATGCAGGCGAGATAGACCAGTTTTTCAAGCACCGCCCGAGCCCGCATCGGCAGCGCCTTGCGCAGGAACTCGACGAAGACATGGCCCTTGCTGTGGACCAGCCAGGGCATCGGCAGGAATGCCGCGTAAAGCAGGCCGTATTCCGTCGCCGATACTGCCCAGGCAAGCGGCCTCAGGCCCAGATTGCGGACGCATACATCAGCAACCACCGCGACGATGATGAGGCCAAGCACCACTTTTGCCGTCGCCGCCAACGCAAGGCTCAGCTTCGCAATCGCTGCAAACAATCTGTCCATGTCCGACGACCCTCATGTCCACCGTTGCCCCGCTTTTGCCCAGCTTTGATGGAGGGCTTACAAGGCAGCCTCCGCTCGGCTACTGGAAGAATTTCTTCAACTGATCGATGTTGGTGGGATCGCGTTTGGCCATTCTCGCCCAGCTCGCCTGCGTGGCAGCCGCCAGGAATTTGTCGCGGCCGGCACCGGTCAAGCTGATCACCTTCTGCCCGCCGTCGATCATCGCCTGTGCCTGCTTTTCCGACTCGGCAAGATTGGCGTCATAGCTCGCGCGCTCGTATTCGACGGCCGTGTCGGCAAGCAGCTTCTGCGCCTCGGGCGACAGCGTGTCCCATTTGGCCTTGTTGATCGAGATCAGCACGTCGGTTTTGAAGAATTGCGGGTCGACACGGTATTTGGTGAACTTGTCCCAGCCGAACGACGCATAGCCAAACACGGTATAGGCGTTGGCATTGACGACGCCGCGCTCGCGCGAGGTGTAGACGTCCCCTGGCGCTTGCACGATCACCGTTGCGCCCAGGGATTCAAGGAAATCGCGATAGAGCGGCGACGAGCGGATCTTCAGGCTGCTCCAGTCGATGCTGCCTTCGCTGTTGAGCTTGGGTTCGTCGATGGTGAAGACGTTGAAGCCCGAGCCCGCGTCGACATGCGCCAGCAGATGGGCATTGGCCTTCTTCTCGAAAATTCCGCTGATGAAGTCCCAGCCGCCATTCTCGCGAACCTCCCACGGCGTCTTTGTCGATGCGGAGAACACCTCGCCTTCGGGCACGAGCTCGAGGAACTGCCCTGCCGGCGTGTCGATCACGTCGATCAGGCCGCTCCTGAGCGCCCCGCCCTGCTGGATCGGCGGAATGACCTCCGGCCCGCCACGCACGTTGATCTGGACCACGCCCTTTCCCTTTTCGTTCACCTTCTGAACGAACTTCAGGAAGCTCTGGGCGTAGCCGTTCTGCGTCGGCGTGAAATGCACGGCGTTGAGGACGACCTCCTCGGCCGCGGCGATACCCACCACACCCGACAGGAGTGCAGCCAGAACAAGGGATTTCCAAATGCGCATTGCCGTGTTCCCTTTGATAGTTCGCCCATGATCGGGCCGATCTGAAAATTACAATCGCTGCGCCGCCACGCGAACGGCGGTTAACTGGCATCATCTCCTACTGTCAGGAACCGTCCATGTGCGTAGAAGACCGGCGATCGGTCAGCGCGGTCCAGCGCGACGCCTGAGACGATGCCGATGACGATCATGTGCGACGCCCGCACAATGATTTCGGCCACCCGGCATTCGAACATTGCCCGCGCGCCGACAAGCAAGGGCGCGCCGGTTTCGCCACGCACCCATGATCCGGACGAGAACCGCGCGGCCCCCTTGGCTTTGGTCATGCCGCCAAAGGCACGCACAACGTTCTCCTGGTCGCCGGCTGGCAGATTGACCGAAAAGGGCAAGCCTTCGCGAATGGCCGAGGCAAAGGTGCTGCTGCGGTTGACGCAGGCCAGCAGCGAAGGCGGCTCGGCACTGAACGAGCAGAGTGCTGTCGCCGTGATGCCGCAAAAGCCGATCTCGTCATGTTC
Organism: Mesorhizobium sp. M1163; assembly: GCF_040318415.1. Taxonomy (NCBI): domain Bacteria; kingdom Pseudomonadati; phylum Pseudomonadota; class Alphaproteobacteria; order Hyphomicrobiales; family Phyllobacteriaceae; genus Mesorhizobium; species Mesorhizobium sp. M1163. Next base: position 191,435 of record NZ_JAMYMF010000001.1, read on the forward strand.
CGACGCGAGGATGGCGACCGAGCCCGCCACGGCCCGCATTGCCTGCTTGAAGGCGCGCGGATTGATGGCGTCGTGTCCATCCACCCACGGCGTCGGAATGGCGGCCGCCGGCATCAATTTACTCGAAGCCCGGCCTGGCGCATCAGCGGCAGCACGCGGTCGCAGAAGAAGGGCAATTCGTAGGTATAGTTGACGAATGTGAGGGCGGCGCCGGAATAACCCTGGTCCATGATCGCAGTGAGGTCGTCGACGATCTTTTCCGGCGTGCCGATGAGCGGGAAAGTTCCAGCACCGCCGGCGAACCTTTGCCGATATTCGGTGAAGGCCTTCGCATCATGCGAGTTCGCGAATTCCTTCTTCTTGCGCATATGCTCGTCGACGGCGCCCTCGTCCGCGCATTCCAGCGCGTAATGCCGGTAATAATCCTCGGCTTCCTGCTGGGTTTCCCGGCAGACGACGTGACAAACCGTATAGACGCCGACTTCGCGTCCGACTTCGGCCGCTCGGTTGGTGATGTCGACCACATGCGCACGGCCGTCGGCAATTTCGGAAAAAGTCGAAAACAGGTAGTCGCAGTGGCGCGCCGCATAGTTGCGCCCCGGCGCGCCGAAGGCGGCGTTCATGGTCACCGGTCGCGGCGCCTGCAGGCTTGGCGGGCGGCTGACGACCCCCTTCAGATCGTAGAACTCGCCGCTGAAGTCGAACGGCTCCCTCGATTGATAGGCACGCACGATGATGTTGATCCATTCCTCGGCCTGATCGTAGGTCCGCTCGCCGACCGTCTGCCCGAACATGGCGAACTCGTCCGGGTTCCAGCCGCAGACGATGTTCAAGCCGGCACGCCCGTTGGAGATGTGGTCGACCGTCGCCAGCGCTTTTGCAGCCTGCAGCGGATGAACCAGCGGCACATGCACCGTCATGAACAGGCCGATGTTTTCGGTGGCGACAGCAAGACCCGCCGCCCAGGTGAACGTCTCGAACGACCATTCCCGCACATGCGTCAAACCGCCGAAGCCGCGCCAGCGGGCGATCGGCAGCAGAAACTCGAGGCCGGCGCGATCGGCGATGCAGGCGGAGTTGAGGTTGTCTTCCCAGCGGGCACGCCAGCGCTCGGGGACGGTGGTCATTGCCAGGCCGCCATCGGCGTTCATGGAAAAGACGCCGAGCTTGAACCTGTTCGGCCCTTTCAGCGGGTGCTGCTTCCTGATCATGATTTCCCCCGCCGTGACATGCTCTTGCCCTCGCCGTCGGAGTTTTGAAACGGTGGGCTCAGCTTCATGAAACGCTCCTCGGCGTTCTGAATGAAGTGCGTCATGCAGTCGTAAGCGGCGACGGCGTCGCGCTTGACGAATGCCTCGTAGATGGCGCGCATGCCGGCCACGATCACGGCCTGCGTCGGCTGGTGCGACAGCGTCCTTAAACGGACGACGAGTACATGGTCGGCGAAGCGGGCAATCGTTTGTGAAAGACGCTCGTTCGCGACCGCGCCAAGCCAACAATTCCTGAATGCCGAATTGGCCTGGAAAAAGCGGTCGGCATCGCCATCTGCGGCCGCAGCCTCTGCCTCCCGGAGCGCGGCTGCCAGGGTCTTGAGGCCAGCGGCGTCAAGTGTCCGTGCGGCGTGCGCGGCGGCCCGCGGCTCGAGCAACCGGCGGACCTCGAAGATGTCGGCGACATCCGTTGCGGTAAGCGTGGGCAGCGTGAAGCCGCGTGTGGTGCCGACGAGATAGCCCTCATGCACCAACTGCATCAAGGCGTCGCGGACAGGCATTCTGGAAATGCCGAGCCGGGCGGCAATATCGACATCGACCAGCTTCTGGCCAGGCGCCAATTCGCCATGCTGTATCGTCAGCCGGACTTGTTGATAGACCTGGGCACGCAGATTGCCATCGCCAACCCGTTTGAGCTCTATCGTTTCCGTCATCCACGCCTTCCCATGCGAAGATTTCGTATATCGTTTGAGGCTGTGATCTCGCAGTCGTGCCGTTGAAATGCAGCCATATATCGGCAGAAATCGACCTGTCAGCCATGTTCCCGGCTCAAGTGGAGCACAGGCTGGATCACCTGGCAAGATATTTCAAGTCTATAATGTATACTGTTTGAGCTCGCTGTCCGGAGGGCAGAGGATCGCGCCGTCTGTGCTGCCGCGCCGCGCGACGGCGGGGACAGCTAACGATCCGCGCGGTTCGGTAAAAAACGTACAGACGTTTTTCCGTGACACATCGTAGTTGGCGGATTTAACTAAAATTACTTGCGATCTGCGCGCGCCGGCACGCCCACCCCCGATCCCCTCGCCGGTGCGCATTACTGGATCGCCCGCCGTATCGAAAGGTGCGGCGGGCTTTTCGTTTCGTTTGGCGGGGAGGCGCTTATGCGAGACTTGCCCAGGAATATCGACGCCGACGTCGTGATCGAAATCAGCAAGTTGCTCGACGACCGGGCGAAGTCCGTGCCGGTGCCGGTGCACAAGCTGGCGGCGATGATCCGGCTGGGCGTCGAAACCCTTCTGACCGATCACTCCATCGAGGAGCTGATCGTGGAAATGGCCGCGACGCGGGGGCTTCCGATGCTCTTCGATTTGCCGGTGATCAATGTCGACAACGTCGTGCCGATTGCCTTGGCGCGCCGTCCCCGCTGACATTTCGCTCGAGCCCCATCGGTAGTCGCGTCGCCGCCCGACTTCACTTGTCCTGATGCGCCGGCCGAGTGTCGCCTTTCTTTTCGGGGTCATGGGTATGGTGGCTGTCGCGTTCGCCGCCGCCGCCGGAGACCTTGCTGTGGCTGCGCAGGTCTGAATCGGCCGGCGGCTTTTCGACGCTCAGCGGCTTCTTGGCGTTTTCGTGCGCGGCGCCGGGACCGCCCTGGCGGATGCTGGCAGGAGTTTTCTTCGACGTGGACATGGCCTAGCGATCCTGGACGTTGCCTTGATGAGTGGTGTTGACCTTCGTATTGCCTTGCTGACCCTGCTTGTCGGGATCGGGGACGGTGGATTGCGGTGCCTGGTCGGCTGCTACCGATTTTTTGTCACCGGCGCCCTTTGGGCTCAGATTCTTCGGCGGCACAGGGGGAGGTTTCGTGCTCATGGCGTTTCTCCTTCCGCCACACAAACAAGCGGCTCGGGAGAAAGGTTCCCGAGGGTCCGATACGAACGGCGATTGCCGCAACGAGCCGGGTCCACAGGCCGTGGCTTGGGGCCGGCGGGGTGCCCGCACAATCCAGGATTATTTCTTGATGATGTTTCCGTTGTTCAGATCGAAGGCCTGGGCACCGAACGCCTGCCTGAAGAAGTCCTCCTGCAGATCGCCCCATTCGCCGAGATAGGCGCCGCAATTGCTGCAATAGATCGGTGTGGAATCCTTCGGGTTGTCGGGAATCTCCATCAGGATCGTCCCGCACGCCTTGCAATCGAGCTTGTCATCCAAACGGCGGCCCATTGGCACATGATCGCGCGTTTTCAGCCGCGCGCCAATTGTCGTTTTCGTACGAAGCCAGACTGGCACGTTTTCCAACCAGCGAGGGGATCGAAAGCTAGCGTTCCGCCGGATTTCCGAAGACCGGATCTCGCCGCCTCGAATACGTCCCCACCCGCGGCAGCTCGTCTGGAAAGTCGACCCAGGGCAACCTCATGTCCCAGTATGCGTGGGCCTGTGGCGGAAACCGTTCGGGGTGATCGAGAAAGCCGATCGCCAGATAGAGTTCGTCAGGCAGGCCCTGGTCGACATAGCCGATCGATGTTCCGCAATCCGCGCAGAAGGACCGGAGCACGCCGGGGGTTTTCGAAAAGGTCTTCGGTGCGCCGGTGAGCAAGGTGAATTCAGAGGGCCGATAGCCGACCCACACCGTTAGCGGGCTTCCTATCGCCTTGCGACAGTCGTCATCGTGATCGGAGCAAACCCAGAACGGCTCGCCGCGCATTTGCGCCGTTATGGCGCCGCAAAAACAGGAACCCGTTTCAGTTCGTGGCATTGGCTAACTTCATGGCTGGACTCGCCTTCACTGCTGGCCTGGCATTTCGGTATTTTCCTTCGGGTTCTTCTTGATGCCGGCGGCAGGCGAGGTCTCGGCCGGAGCATTGCCGCCCTGGTTTTGCTCAGGGGCTCTTTTGAGCGGCGAGGTTTGCCAGCCCATATCGCCGTACAAAAAGCCTATGAGAAAGCCGACGATGATGATGGCCGAAATCACCATCGCAATTAACGCGTTGCGTCGCTCCATTTCGCACGGCTCCTTTCTTCGAGCCGAACAAACCATGGCGGAAATGGTTCCGGTGGCACGGCGCGGAGCCGGCCGGAACATTCAGCCCCATGGCGGGTTCGTATGAGTGCTCTTCTACAGAGAGTGGCTCGCATGAGACCCGCCGTAACCGATCGCATCGAAACCAAGAAATACGACCACCCGACAGGCGGCTGGGGATCGCTCAAATCCCTGGTCCGCAAGGCGCGAGGCGAAGGCCTGCTGTTGTCCGGGATATGGAGCACGCTGCTCAAGCAGAACAAGGCCGACGGCTATATGTGCGTGTCTTGCTCATGGGCAAAGCCAGCCCAGCCGAGACCTTTCGAATTCTGTGAAAACGGCGGCAAGGCGACGATGTGGGACCAGACCAAGCTGCGCTGCGAACCCGCTTTCTTCGCCGAGCATTCGGTGGCGGAATTGCTCGATTGGCCGGACCACGATCTGGAGAAACAGGGCAGGCTTACGGAGCCCATGCGCTACAATGCCGCCGTCGACCGTTACGAACCGGTTTCCTGGGACGATGCATTCCGCGACATAGCTGCCGAATTGCGACGGCTCGATCCCAAATCGGTGGTATTTTACACGTCCGGCCGCGCCTCGCTCGAGGCCTCGTTCATGTATCAGCTTTTTGCGCGGATCTACGGGTCTTCGAACCTGCCCGATTCGTCCAACATGTGTCATGAATCGACCTCGGTCGGCTTGCCGGAATCGATCGGTTCGCCGGTCGGGACCGTGCAGCTCGAAGACTTTGCGAAATGCGACATGATGCTCTTCTTCGGGCACAATACCGGGGCGACGGCGCCGCGCCTGTTGCATCCGCTGCAAGAGGCACGTCAACGCAACGTGCCCGTCTTCACTTTCAATCCTTTGCCCGAGCGGGGACTGAAGCGCTTCAAGAATCCGCAAAACCCCATCGACATGCTGTCGCCCGGACCGGGCACCAAAATGTCCAGCGACTTCTTCCAGGTCCGTTCGGGCGGCGACATCGCCGCGATAACGGGCATCGCCAAAGCGTTGCTGGCGCTCGACGATGCCGCCCGCGAAAGCGGCAGGACGCGTGCCCTCGATACGGCTTTCATCGCCGAGCACACGCATGGCTTCGCCGAGTTCGAAGCCTTCCTGCGCAACACCCAGTGGAGCGATATCGTCGCACGATCGGGCATTGCGCAGGCCGATCTGGAGCATGTCGCCGAGGTCTACAGCCATGCCAACGCGGTGATCGGCAATTACGGCATGGGCCTGACCCAGCATCGGCACGGCACCGAGAACGTCCAGATGCTGTGCAACCTTTTGATGATGCGCGGCAATATCGGAAAACCCGGCGCCGGTATTTCGCCGCTGCGCGGCCATTCCAATGTCCAGGGACAGCGCACCGTCGGCATATCGGAAAAACCCGAGCTCGTCCCGCTCGACAAGTTCGCCGAATTCTACGCCTTTGAACCGCCGCGTGAGAAAGGTCTCGATACGGTCGAGACCTGCGAGGGCGTCATCGACGGATCGGTCAAGGGCTTCGTCGGGCTCGGCGGCAATTTCGTGCGGGCCGTGCCGGAAACCGGCCTGGTCGAGAAAGCCTGGCGTGGGCTCGACCTGCATGTCGAGATCGCGACCAAGCTCAACCGCAGCCATCTGATCGCCGGCCGGACAACCTATCTGCTGCCTTGCCTGTCACGGCTGGAAAGAGATCATCAGGCGAGTGGCGATCAAAGGGTGTCGATAGAGGATTCCACTGCCTGTATCCATGGTTCGTTCGGATCGCGACCTCCGGCTTCGCCGCATCTGCTTTCCGAGCCCAGGATCGTCGCCGAACTTGCCAAGGCGACGGTGCCGGGCAGGAGTTCGATCCCTTGGGATGAATGGGTTGGCGACTACTCCCGCATCCGTGACGAGATCGAGCGCTGCTACCCCCAGCATTTCCGCGACTTCAACAAGCGCTTCCTGACGCCCGGCGGCTTCCATCGCGACATCAAGGCGAGCAAGCGGGTGTGGGAGACGCCGAACAAGAAGGCCAATTTCAAGCTGCCAACTGGCCTTGAAACCGATCCTGACATCGATGTCGTCGGCCGCGATGTGCTGACACTGATCACGGTCCGCTCCAACGATCAGTTCAACACGACCGTCTACGGCTACAACGACCGGCTGCGCGGCATCAGCGGCACACGCATGGTGCTGTTGATGAACGAGAAGGATATCCAGCGCCTCGGCTTGAGCGCGGGACAGGAGGTCGATCTCGAAGCCAATGCGCAGGATGGCGTGGAGCGCCGCGTGCGCGGGCTGCGCATCACGCCTTTCTCAGTGCCGGAGGGAAATTGCGCCGGTTATTATCCCGAGCTCAACCCGCTGATTCCTCTCTGGCACAGAGCCGAGAAGGCTCATGTCCCGGCCGCCAAATCGGTACCGGTGCGGATTGTTGCCTAGGCGTTCGTTGTTCGCGGCAGGCACGCACTATGCGGATGTGGCTTGGTTCAAATCATGACCTCAGCCGGCTCGCGCGAGTTCATCCACGGCATTCAGGATCGCACTCTGGCTCGCCGGCTTCTGCACGATCCTGCAAGCGCGGAACCCGGCCGGAATCTCGCGTTCGCCATACCCGGAGAGGAAAGCGAACGGCACGCCTCGCCCCCGCAATGCCTCCGCGACCGGATAACTGGTTTCATCGTTCAACTGGATATCCAATAGCGCCGCGTCGATCCCGCCTTCGCCAACGAGCCGGAGGGCCGCCGTCACCGACGAAACCGGCCCAACCACCTGATGGCCGGCCTTGCGCAGGTAAGCCGCCGCGTCGTCGGCGATCAGCCATTCATCCTCGACGATCAGCACACGCACCTTTCCGGTCACGACGAGCCCTCGCGGGTCAGAGGGAATGCAATTTCCACCTCCAAACCATTTGAGCGGAAACTTGTTTCAACTTTTCCGCCCAGCCTGTAACCGATTTCTCCACGCAGAAGGGTAAGGCCGAAGCCGCTGTCGGTTGGCTCCTTGATGCGGGGGCCGCCCTTCTCGCGCCAGACGAGCTTGAAGGTGCCATCCGCCACCGACCATTTGACAACTATCCGCCCGGCAGGTTTCGACAGTGCGCCATATTTGGCGGCATTCGTCGCCAGCTCATGAATTGCCATGCCGAAGGAGAGCCCTTGCACAGGCTTGAGGCTTACCCGCTTGCCATCGAGCTCGAACCGTTCGGCCCCAAAGGGATCGAGTTCATGGCGCAGCAGTTCCTCGACGGAGGCTTCCGTCCAGCTTTCTCGCGAGAGCAGACTGTAGGCTCGTGACATCGCCTGCAGCCGGCCGATCAAGGCTTCGGCGAACTCGTCTTTCGAGGCCGAGTTTTCACGCGTCCGGTTGGTGATGCTGGCGACGACCGCCAGCATGTTCTTGACACGATGGTTCAGCTCCGAGATGAGCACCTGCTGACGCTCTTCAGCCTGCGCAAGCGTCGTCACGTCGATCAGGGTCACGACCACGCCCTGGATGCTGCCGCCTTTGTCCCGGTAAGGGTTGATGCGAACCAAGTAGAAGCGGCCCTTGTCGTCGCGCGCAAGGTGATGGTTCAGGGTCTCTCCCGTCTCGAACACCGCCTGGATGTGCCGCTTCAACTCGGGGTAGTCGAGCTGGCTCGAAAGATCGGTCAGCGGTCGGCCGACATCGGACGGACGCAAGTTGAAGAACGACGACGCGGCGGGAGTGAAGGTCCGCACCACAAGATTGCGGTCGAGGAAGATGGTGGCGATTTCCGTGCTTTCGAACAGGTTTCTGAGATCGCTGTTGGCGCGGTCGAGTTCCTCTATCTTGCCAGTCAGCTCTGCGTTGATGGTGTTGAGCTCTTCGTTGAGCGACTGCATCTCCTCCTTCGAGGCCTCAAGCTCCTCATTGGTCGACTGCGCCTCTTCATTGACGGAGACGAGTTCCTCGTTCGAAGACTTTACTTCCTCCAGCGCGGTCTCGTATTCCTCGATGGTCGACTGCAGCCGCTCGCGCGTGTCGCGCAACTCCCGTTCGAGATCGGTCGTATCTTCGGCGCCGCGGCTTTCGCGTGCCGGATCGGAGCGGATCTGGGCCTGTCCCACCGGATTGAACAGGACGAGGTAGAGGGGCTCGCCATTGCCGCGTTCCGTGTACGGCTCGACCATCAGTGTAATGAACTGGAGCTGTCCGTCGTCTTCTTCGACCGCTATGTTCTCCCGAACGACCGTGCGGCGCGTCGTGGCTGCCTCCCGCAACGCGGCGCGCAGCTCAAGTCTCAGCCCGCGGCGGGCCAGTGTCAGCAACTGCCGGCTCGGGGCGCCTTGCGGTGCTTCCAGATATTTGCCCGTCCTCGCCGAATAGTAGACGATGTCGCCATCGCCATTGACCAGAACGTGAGGCGGGGCGAACCGCTCCAGCACCTGAGCCTCGATCGCCTGGCGTAGTGAATGGCTGGCGGCATCCTTCGTCGAGCCGCCGCGTCCGACCGGAAGGGCACCCGTGGGGCCATTGCCGATCAGAACCAGCGGCCGCGGCGTGGAATGTTCCCGCGCCTGGAAAATCCGATGCTTCTTGTCGACCGTGGCAAAAAGGTCGCCGTGCTGACCGACGCTTTCCGAGGTGCCGAGGAACAGATAGCCGCCCGGCCTCAGCGCGTAATGGAAGATTGGAATCACCCGGTTCTGGATCTGCGGGCCGAAATAGATCAGCAGGTTGCGGCAGGAAATCATATCCATGCGCGAGAAGGGAGGATCGCGGATAATGCTGTGCGGCGAAAAGATGCACAGTTCGCGCACCTCGTTGCCAAGCACGTAGCTCGCGCCGTCGCTGTTGAAAAAGCGTTGCCTACGTTGTGGCGAAAGCCCGTGCAGCAGCGCTTCGGGATAACGCGCCGCACGCGCCACCGCGAGCGCCGGCTCGTCGATGTCGGTCGCGAATATCTGGACGCGCGGCGGCGCGGAAAGCTTCTCCATACGTTCGCGCATCAGCATGCCGATCGAGAACACTTCCTCGCCGGTGGCGCAGCCGGGTACCCAGACACGCACCGCATCGGAGGCGTTCTTGCCTTCGAAAATCTGCGGTAGGATCTTGTCCTCCAGCAATTTGAACGCTTCGGCGTCGCGGAAAAAGCTGGTGACGTTGATGAGCAGGTCGCGAAACAGCTTCGCCACCTCGTCGGGATCCCTCTTCAGCCGTTCTATGTAGGTGGTGATCGACTGCAGCTGCGTGATCTGCATGCGCCGCTTTACGCGACGCAGGAACGTCTTGGTCTTGTAGCCGGAAAAGTCGTGACCGGAATGGCTGCGCAAAATGGCGTAGATTTCATCGCGGGCCCGATCCATCCCGGCCTTGTGTTCGTCGTCCGCCTCGGTCAGTCCGTGCAGCACATCGAAGCCGCGGGCAAACGCCTGAAGCTTTGCACCGATCTGCTCGGCGGGCGCCGCTATGTCGATCAGGCCGCTCGAAATCGCGCTCTGCGGCATGTCCGGATTGCGTGGGGCGGAACCGTTGGACGCCTGGGCAATGGTCAGCCCGCCATGCTCCTTGATTGCCCTGGCGCCGAGCGTGCCGTCCGAATCACCACCCGACAAGATAATGCCGACGGCATACTCGCCCTGGTCCTCGGCCAATGCGCTGAAGAAGATGTCGATCGGCTTGCGCTCGCGGTTGAGCGTGTTCGGCCTGCGCAGCGAAAGCGCGCCCTTGCGGATGGTGAGGACGACGTTTTGCGGCATCACATAGACCTGGTCGGGTTGGACCGCTGCGCCCTCCTCGGCCACGACGACCGGCATTTCGGTATAACGTCGGATGACCTCGTGCAGCAGGCTTTCCCGCTCCGGGCTGAGATGGGTGACGACGACGAACGCCATGCCGGTGCCGCCGGTCAGTCCTTTGAACAGGCCCTCCATCGCGGGAATGCCGCCGGCCGATGCGCCGACACCGACAATGGGAAATCTTCCATTCTGGGATGCCACGCCACGCCCCTGACAACCGCCGCGAACACAAAGCCGCCAAATCGGGCCTTAGACTAAGACCGCGCCGAGCCTCCGGCCAGCGAATAGTCTACCAACGGAACAAAGCACCGTCGGTGGGCATTAACATTTGACTTTGGAGGCGGTTCCAATGGCAAAACGACCACCTGAAATAAAGCCGGCCAAGCGCATCCTGTTGCCCTCGCCGGACCTGACCAAGTTCCCGGTGTCTGAGAACATTCCGCCTCGCCTGCTCGCGCTCGCGGAACGGTTGCAAGAGGTTCTGGCCCGTCACTTTGAACAAGTCTGCGCCGACAGCCGTAAAACCCGCAGGAAGAAGGATCAATGAGGTGCGCGACCTGCAAGGCTTGCATATCCTGATCGTCGAGGACGAATGGATGCTGGCGGGCGATCTTGCACGTTATTTCAGCAAGATGGGCGCCGTCGTACTTGGCCCCGTGGCGACGGTCGAACAGGCGTCGAAACACACGGAGGAGGCGGAAGCTGCGATCCTGGACGTCAATCTCAACGGAAGACGGGTATTCCCGATAGCGGACGAACTGATGCGCCGTGGCGTGCCGTTCGTGTTTTTCAGCGGCGATGAAGACATCGTTATTCCTGAGCGCCTTCGATATGCCAGCAGCCTCAGAAAGTCCTCGGACGGCCAGGCTGTTTTCGACGCTCTTTTTCCGGCCGAGACGTCGGCATCGAAAGGAGGCCGAGCGTCCGAGCCCTCAGACGACGTATTTTCGCTTCTGCCTAAGCTCCGGCTCGCGGCACGTCTGCTGCTGGGAGACATGGATGCTTCCGACCGGCTGGTCGAGCGAACGCTCGAGCAGGCCATCGGCGAAATCGACAACAGACGATCTGGTTCCTCGACAGAGGATTGGCTCAACGGCATCATGCGAAACATCGTCAAGGCACGTGGAGCAAACCTGCTGCACTAACCACGGCCGCCGCCGGCAACTAGACGATGTTAGCTTTTCCGGCTGCGCTCGACGAATTTGTTGAAGCGGCTGGTCTTTCCGCCGCTGGTCTCATCCTGGTAGAGGAAGGCCAGTTCGTTCTCATCGAAGATCCTGAAGAACTCGTCCCATTCAACGGGCTCAAACGTCTCTTCAGGCTCGCCGAAGTCGATGCGCAATATGCCGCCCTCGCCCTTGGTGCGCACCACCGCCGGCCGCCCGTCGCGGTCTTCGGCCCAACGGCGGATTTCGTCATGATCGGTGGTCGTCTTCGATTCAGACATGGCAATCTCCCTTCGATTCCACCGCGAGATCCCCCGCGTTGCACAACCAGCAGATGCATCGCTGCCCGGCATGTGCGCGCGGTTGGTCGAACATGGCTCCTAACACCAAGCAGCCTTCGATGTTCCCGTGCCTGGTTGAAACCTACCCCGGCGAGCCTCCTGAACTTTGTTGAAGCAAGGGAACAAACCTTTCGCCCGGAAGTTTGGGGCGGCAAAGCCATTCGTATGAGGAGTTGTCGTGAAACGTATACTGGTCACGGGAGGCTGCGGTTTCATCGGCCGCCACGTCGCCCAGGAACTCGTTGAACATGGCTATGGGGTTTCTATTCTCGATGCGCTGCTGGATCAGGTGCATGGCGGCGAGGCAATCAGCCTGCCGGCAGGCGCCAAGCTGATCAAAGGCGACGTTCGCGATCGCGACGCTATCATAGAGGCGGTCGAGGGTGTCGACGCGATCATTCACCTGGCGGCTGAAGTGGGCGTCGGCCAGTCCATGTACGAGATCGCCCGTTATGTCGGCGCCAACGACCTCGGCACTGCCACGTTGCTGGAGGCGCTGATCAAACGCCCGATCGAACGGATCGTCGTTGCGTCATCGATGAGTGTCTATGGCGAGGGTCTCTATGCCACGCCGGACGGCCGGCGCATCGACAATGCAAAACGGCAGCCGGACGACATCCGCAGCGGCCAATGGAATCCCCTGTCGCCGGAAGGTGAAGTCCTGTCGCCGCTGCCGACCGACGAGCAGAAACCGGTCGATCTAGCCTCGATCTACGCACTGACAAAATACGCCCAGGAACGCGCCGTACTGATCTTCGGCGAAGCCTATGGCGTCGACGCGGTGGCGCTGCGCCTGTTCAATGTCTTCGGCGCCGGACAGGCGCTCTCGAACCCGTATACCGGCGTCCTGGCGAACTTCGCCTCCCGCATCGCCAATGGCCAGCGGCCGCTGATTTTCGAGGACGGCGAACAGCAGCGCGATTTCGTGCATGTGCGCGACGTTGCCCGCGCCTTCCGCCTGGCTCTGGAACAGCCCCAGGCGCGCGGCCACGTCATCAACATCGGCAGCGGTCGGGCCTACGCGGTCAGCGACGTCGCCCGGCTGCTCGCCGAAGCCATGGGCGTGCCTGGCCGCCAGCCGGAAATCCTCGGCAAGGCACGCTCCGGCGATATCCGCAACTGCTTTGCCGATATCTCGAAGGCGCGCGAACTGCTCGGCTTCCAGCCGCAGCACCGGCTGGAGCATTCGCTCGGCGATTTCGTCGCATGGGTGCGCAACACCGTCGCCATCGATCGCAGCGCCGAGATGAAGCGGGAACTCGAAGTGCGAGGGCTGGTGTCATGAGACCGGATTCACGCAATTTTCGCGAAGCGCCCATCGCCATTATCGGCGGCAGCGGCTTTATCGGCTCGAACCTCGCCGACAGCCTGTTGTCGGACGGCGAGCCGGTGCTGGTCATCGACAATCTGAGCCGTCCCGGCGTCGAGCAGAACCTCGAATGGCTGACGCAAAAGCACGGCAACCGCCTCGCCGTCGAAATCGCCGATATCCGTGACGCAAAGGCGCTCACGCCGCTGGTCGCAGGTTCGAAGGCAGTTTTCCACCTTGCCGCGCAGACCGCCGTCACCACGAGCCTGGTTCGGCCGGACGAGGATTTCGACATCAACCTGCGCGGCACGTTCAACGTCCTGGAAGCCGCTCGCTGCAGCGGCAAGCGCATCCCCGTCGTTTTCGCCAGCACCAACAAGGTCTATGGCCGCCTCGCCGACCTCGCCATGCGCGAAGAGGACGGCAACTACGCGCCTTGCGATGCGGGCATCCGTGTGCACGGCGTCGACGAGACGCGCGGCCTCGATTTCTGCACGCCCTATGGCTGCTCCAAGGGCGCGGCGGACCAGTATGTCCTCGACTACGCCAAGTCATACGATCTGCCGACCGCGGTGCTGCGCATGAGCTGCATTTATGGACCGCGCCAATTCGGGACGGAGGATCAGGGCTGGGTCGCCCATTTCCTGCTTAGCGCGTTCTCCGACCGGCCGATCACCATCTATGGCGATGGCAAGCAGGTGCGCGACATCCTGCATGTTGCCGACGCGGTCGCGGCTTATCGCGCTGTGCTGGACCGGATCGAGGCGGTCAAGGGCCAGGCATTCAATCTCGGCGGCGGACCGGAAAACGCTGTCAGCCTGCGCATGCTGCTGAAGGAGATCCGCGACATAACGAAACGGGACGTTCCGATTCGTTATGACCGCGAACGCACCGGTGACCAACCGTTCTTCGTCGCCGACACGCGCGCGATCGAGGCGGCGCTGGGGTGGAAAGCGCACGTCTCGTGGCAAAACGGCATCCGCGACCTCGCCGACTGGCTGCAGCGTCATCGCCTCGACCCGCATCCCGAACCGGCGAGGTACGTGGCATGAAGGTCGCCCTGGTCAATCCGTCCTGGACCTACCAGGACAGCATCTATTTCGGCTGCCGCCAGCCGCATCTGCCGCTCGAACTCGGCTATTCGAAAGCGCTGCTCGAAGCTGCCGGCCACGAGGTGCTGATGCTGGACGGGCAGATCCAGAAGCTCGACAACGCCGCGCTCGCCGATCGCGCCGCCGCATTCGAGCCTGACATAACCGTCGTCAGCACCGCGCCGACCTACCTGTTCTGGCGCTGCGCACCGCCCGAGTTGCGCGTGCCGGCCGATTTCCTCAATCATCTTGCCGGGCGCGGCGGTCGCACCGTCGCAGTCGGGCCGCATGGCTCGGCGACGCCGACGCCGACTTTGCGCAAGCTTGGCGTCAACATTGTCGTGCGCGGCGAATGCGAGGAAGTGGTCGCGGAACTTGCCCGGCGCGACGACTGGACTGCGGTGCCGTCCACCGCCCATTTCGAGGATGGAGAACTGGTCTCGAACGGCGGCGTGCATGCGAGCTCGTTCATCGATCACCCGCCGCTCGAATGGCCATCGGACTGGATTGCCGCGCATTCGCACCACCATCACCGCTTCGACGACAACCAGGTCGGTTTTGGCGCGGAGGTCGAGGCGTCGCGCGGCTGCCCGTATAATTGCAGTTTCTGCGCCAAGATCGATTTCCGCGATGCCTATCGCCGCCGGAACCACGAAGCAGTGATCGCCGAGATCGACCGGCTGATCGCACAGGGTGTCGGCTACATCTACTTCATCGACGAGATCTTCCTGCCGCAAAAGGCATTGCTGGAGGCGCTGGTCGATCGCGATGTGAAGTTCGGCGTGCAGACCCGTATCGACCTCTGGAAGCCGGAATTGCTGAAGCTGCTCGGTGCCGCCGGCTGCGTCTCGATCGAGGCGGGCCTCGAAAGCCTGACTGTGGAAGGCCGCGCCATGCTGGCAAAACGCTGCCGTTTGGGCACCGAGGAGCTGGCCGCGCTGCTGGTCGACGCAAGGCGCCACGTGCCGTTCGTGCAGGCCAATCTGATCGGCGTGGTCGAGGACGATCCCGCGCTCGTCGATTATTGGCGAAAGCACCTGATCGACAACGGCGTTTGGGCCAACGAACCGGTGCCGCTCTATCCTTATCCGAGTTCGCCGAGCTACCGCGAACTTTGGGGCGAGCCCGACGACCTCGCCTGGGAGCGCGCGCATGAACATTACCTCGCATCCTTCCGAACGTTCAGCGACATCCAGGAGAAGCGGCCGCGTCCGCTGGCCGAATTGGAGGCCACATGTTGCGGACACTGAGCCCGCCGCGTCGCATACTGATGACCGTCGATGCCGTCGGTGGCGTCTGGCGCTATACGCTCGATCTGGCCGGGCAACTGGTCGCCGGCGGCGACAGCGTCGTGCTTGCCGGGCTTGGTCCGGAACCGTCCAGGCAGCAGGCCGAGGAGGCCCAGTCTTTCGCGGCGCTGACATGGCTCAACACGCCGCCGGACTGGATGACCCGCAGCGAGCACGTTCTCGACACATTGCAGCAGGAGCTGCGCCCACTCATACGTGACTACGCTGTCGACGTCGTCCATCTCAATGCGCCGACGCAGGCGGCGGCGCTCGACGTGCCCTGCCCCATCGTTGCGGTATCGCATTCCTGCGTCGTGACATGGTTCCACGCCGTCAAGGGACAGGCGGCGGACGGCGAGTGGGCCTGGCAAAAGGACCGTAACCGGCGCGGTTTCGACAAAGCAGGCATGGTCGTTGCACCGAGCCGCAGCCATGCCGACATGCTCGAAACCTGCTACGGGCCGATCGCGCGGCTGAGCGTCGTCGGCAACGGCGCACGGCCGGGCGCGAAGGGCGAAAGGCGGGAATCGGTGGTTTTCGCCGCCGCGCGCTGGTGGGATGAAGGAAAGAACGCGGCGGTGCTTGACCAGGCCGCCTCCCTAACGCAATGGCCGGTCTTCGTCGCCGGTTCGCTGCAAGGGCCGGACGGCCAGCATGTTGGCTTCAGCCACGCCGTTCCCGTCGGGCCGGTACCACACGAGGAAGTGCGCTCGCTGATGGCGCGGGCCGGCATTTTCGTATCGCCGTCGCTCTACGAACCGTTCGGCCTGGCCACGCTGGAAGCCGCAATGTCGGCGACGCCTTTGGTGCTTGCCGATATCTCGACCTACCGCGAATTGTGGGACGGGGCGGCCATGTTCTACGACGCGCGCGATCCGGGCGATCTCGCCAGATGCATCAATGGTCTTTGCAGCGACACGCAGCGCCGGCGAGAACTCGGTGAGGCAGCCGCCCGCCGAAGCCGCAGATTTTCATTGGCAAGACAGGCGACCGCCATGCGCGGCGTCTACGACAAGGCGGCCCTGGCCACCATGGCGGATAGTTGATTATGCGGTTTTTATTCTACACCCATTCGATCGTTTCCGACTGGAACCACGGCAACGCACATTTCCTGCGCGGCATCATGCGCGAGCTGGTCGCGCGTGGGCACCAGGCGATTGCGCTGGAGCCCGCCGACGGCTGGAGCCGGTCGAACCTGCTGGCCGAGAAAGGGTCCTTCGCGATCGAGCGATTCCGGAAAGATTTTCCGGAGTTGATGACGGTCACCTATGACGCCGCCTTCGACCACGAAGCCTGGATCTCCGATGCCGATGTGGTGATCGTGCACGAGTGGACCGCGCCGGACCTTGTCGCGCGGCTGGGCAGGGCGAAAGCAATTGGCGGCCGTTTCACGCTGCTGTTTCACGACACGCACCATCGCGCCATCTCGGCCACGCAAGCGATTTCCGCCTTGCAGCTTGAACATTATGATGGCGTGCTCGCCTTCGGCGAGGCGCTGCGGGAGAGCTATCTTCGCGCCGGATGGGGCAGGCGGGTCTTCACCTGGCACGAGGCAGCCGATGACCATCTGTTCCAGCCCCATCCTGAAATCGACCGTAGCGCCGACCTGATCTGGATCGGCAATTGGGGCGACGACGAGCGCAGCACCGAAATCAGGGAGTTCCTGGTCGATCCGGTGCATGAACTTGGCCTGAGCGGCACTGTCCACGGCGTCCGCTATCCACGCGAGGCGCTCGCCGACCTCGCCGCCGCCGGCCTGCGGTACGAAGGCTGGATCGCCAATGCCGACGTGCCGAAGGCATTCGCGGCGAACCGCATCACGGTTCACATCCCGCGGCGTCCATATCGCGAAAGCCTGCCCGGCATCCCGACCATCCGCATGTTCGAGGCACTCGCCTGCGGCATCCCACTTGTTTCGGCACCGTGGTCCGATGTCGAACGTCTGTTCAGGCCCGGCACCGATTTCCTGTTTGCAAACACCGGCTTCGAGATGCGGCATCATCTTCGCACCGTGCTGCGTGACGCGGATCTCGCCGCATCTCTGGCGACATCGGGCCTCGAGACGATCCGCTCACGGCACACATGCCGGCACCGGGCGGATGAATTGTTCGGCGTGCTCGCCGAATGCGGGCGCCGCCAAGCCGCCGACACGATCCTTGCAACGGAGGCCGCCGAATGAAGATCGCATTTTACGGGTCGAGCCTGCTGTCGTCCTATTGGAACGGCGCGGCCACCTATTACCGCGGACTGCTCAAGGCCCTGGCCAGGCTGGGCTATGACATCACCTTCTACGAGCCGGACGTCTACGATCGCCAGAAGAATCGCGATATCGAGGCGCCGGACTGGTGTGCCGTCGTCGTCTACGAGGCCGCCCCGCATGCGCTCATGCAGGTGGCGGCGCGGGCGGCCGAGGCGGACATCGTCGTCAAGGCGAGTGGCGTCGGTTTCGAAGACGACGCGCTGTTGCGGGCGGTGCTCGATCACGCCCGTGCCGATGCGCTGACCGTATTTTGGGATGTCGATGCGCCGGCGACGCTTGGCCAGTTGCGCGACGAGCCGGATCATCCGCTGCATCGGGCGCTGCAGGAAATCGACCTGGTGCTGACCTATGGCGGCGGCGATCCCGTGGTCTGGGCCTATCGGGCCATGGGGGCCGCCGAATGCGTGCCGATCTACAATGCGCTCGATCCGGAAACGCATCATCCGGTCGGCAAGGATAGGCGCTTTGCCTGCGATCTCGCCTTTCTCGGCAATCGGCTGCCGGACCGCGAGGCACGCGTCGAGGCTTTCTTCCTCGATCCGGCCAGCCGCCTGGCCGATCAGCGCTTCCTGCTCGGCGGATCGGGCTGGGGCGACAAGCAGATGCCCGCCAATGTCCGATGGCTCGGCCATGTCGGCACGCGCGACCACAATGCATTGAACGTCACGGCCAAGGCGGTGCTGAACATCAGCCGCGACAGCATGGCGGCCAATGGCTTTTCACCTGCGACGCGCGTCTTCGAGGCGGCGGGTGCCGGCGCATGCCTCATCACCGACGACTGGCTCGGTGTAGACCTGTTCCTGAAACCCGGCGAGGAAATCCTGGTCGCGCGCGATGGCGACGATGTCGCCGAGATCATGCAAAGCCTTAGCGCCGAACGGGCCAAGGCGATCGGGGCATCTGCGCTTCGGCGTGTGCTTGGCGAACATACCTATACGACACGGGCCGTTTTGGCCGACGCCATTTTCAGGCGCCATTTCGAGCGCCCGACCGTGGAGGCTGCGGAATGACAAAGCCACTCGACATCGTCTTTCTTGGCCTGTCGCTCTCCTCATCCTGGGGAAACGGCCACGCCACCACCTTTCGGGGGCTGCTTAAAGGTCTCCACGAGCTCGGCCACCGCATCACCTTCCTCGAACGCGACGTGCCGTGGTACGCAAGTCACCGGGATCTGCGCGATCCCGATTTCTGCGCCTTGCGCTACTATGAAACGACCGATGATCTTCGCCGCAATTTTGCGCGCTGCCTGCGCGAGGCCGATATCGTGGTCGTCGGCTCCTTCGTTCCGGAAGGCCCTGAAATCATTGAGGTCGTGGCGTCGCTGTGCACGGGTCAGTTCTGCTTTTACGACATCGACACGCCGGTTACGCTGGTGAAACTTTCAACCGATGATTGCGAGTACATTGCCAGGCGGCAGGTCCCGTATTTCGATGTCTATTTCTCGTTCACCGGCGGACCGACGCTTGCCCGTCTGACGGCTGAATTCGGCGCAAGGCGGGCCGAGCCGCTCTACTGCTGCGTCGACCCGGAACGGCATCACGGAACCGGTGATCCAATGCGCTGGGATCTCGGCTATCTCGGCACCTACAGCCCCGACCGCCAGGCGACGCTGGAGGCGCTGCTGTTCGAGCCGGCGCGTCGCATGCCGGAGCGCCGCTTCGTCGTGGCCGGCTCGCAATATCCGCGCGAAATTGCCTGGCCGGACAATGTCGATCGCATCGAACACCTGCCACCGGCAGATCACGCAGTCTTCTATAGCCGCCAACGCTACACGTTGAACGTCACGCGCAGTTCCATGATCGCGGCCGGATGGTCGCCCAGCGTGCGCCTCTTCGAGGCAGCCGCCTGCGGCACCGCGATCATCAGCGACTGCTGGACCGGATTGGACAGCCTGTTTCCGGAGCGGACAATCCACACGGCGCGCAGGACCGAGGACGTGATCGGCATCCTGTCTGGGGAATCCGACGGTGCCCGGCTTGCCATGGCCAGGCAAGCGCGCGCGCTCGTCCTGGCAGCCCACACAAGCACCGCGAGAGCCCGCGAATTCGTTTCGCTGCTGGCGCGGGCCAAATCGCCACGTTCTGCTCTCGATCTGGATGTCGAGAGTGCAGCATGACCCGCAGACGGGAGAAAATAGAGATGCAGCTATCAAGAAAGGCGGAACGGACCAGGACCGTGCTTGTCGCCGGCGGCGCAGGCTTCCTCGGTTCGCATCTTTGCGAGACATTGCTCCAGGCCGGCTGGCGCGTGATCTGCGTCGACAACTTCCTTACCGGCCGCATGGAGAACATTGCATCGATCGCCGATCGTCCGGATTTTCGGCTGATCAAGCAAGACATTTGCCGGCCCTTGGAGCTTGGCGAACCTGTGGACCGCATTTTCAACATGGCGTGCGCGGCCTCGCCACCACGCTATCAGGCCGACCCGGTCCACACGACGCGGACTTGCGTCATCGGGACGCTCAATCTGCTGGAGCTCGCCGCCCGCAACGGCGCCCGTTTCCTGCAGGCGTCCACCAGCGAAGTGTATGGCGATCCAGAACAGCATCCGCAAAAGGAGGACTATGTCGGCCACGTGAACTGCATCGGCCCCCGCGCCTGCTATGACGAAGGCAAGCGCACCGCCGAAACCCTGTGTTTCGACTATTTGAGAATGGGAAAAGCCGATATCCGTGTCGCGCGCATCTTCAACACTTATGGTCCCAGGATGGACCCTGCGGACGGACGGATTGTTTCCAATCTGATCGTGCAGGCACTCGAGAGACGGCCGCTGACGATATTCGGCGACGGGCTGCAGACCAGGTCGTTCTGCTATGTTTCCGATCTGGTCGACGGCTTGATCCGGTTGATGGAGGTCAATCCCAGCCCGCGCCAGCCGGTCAATCTGGGCAATCCGGGGGAGTTCACCATCCTGCAGTTGGCGGGCCTGGTGAGGCGCATGACCAGAACCGGATCGGCCTTGAAATTCCTGCCGCTGCCGCAAGACGATCCTCGTCGTCGGCAACCCGACATTTCCCGTGCAAAGAAGCTTCTCGGCTGGTCGCCAAAAGTGCCGCTCAGGCAAGGTTTGATGCATACAGTCAGCTATTTTACCGAGCTTGAGACGACGCAGACGGTCGACAGAACACGGCGAATTGCCACCAGCGTGCATTCTGCATCAGGCCGGCTGCAAAATCTGCCGGCCTGACGGCAGTATTTGCCACGTTCCCCTCGGAGATCACGGTCGTTTCGCGCCGATCGTCGGTCACTTTTTCTCGTCGCGGGAACAACCCGTCCAGCTTGCGGTTCGGCCAGGGTACCGGCATGGAGACGATTTGTGCATCCAAAGCGATCCGCCAAAGACATCGAGCAAATGGCCGCAAGGGAGACGGCTGCCTTCCTGCGGCGCGCCTCCATCACCTATCTGGAATGTTGCGTGAGCCTGATGCTGACGCATCTTCAGCGGGAAGAGGTAGCCGCCATCCTCGAAAAGGAAGCGGATATGCTTCGCCGGCTGGACTGATCCTGCTCGAAGGGCCGCAGGTGCCCTTGGGTATCCAGGAACCGAAGCAACATCGCCGTATAACGTCTTGCCGCGGCCGCCAGCCGGATCTGTTCCCGATCATCGCCAGATCGTAAAGCCATGCTCCACAAGCCAAGCTGGAAGGCGAGATAGCAGGGCTCGTAGTAGTGGACCAGATTGGCATCGACGGGACGGGAAGCTCTCGCTTCCACAACCTTGCAAAGCGCCGCAGTCGCCGCGTCCGAGAGGCTGTATTCGACGCGGGCGCCGGCAATGTCCCAGGCGATGTCCTGACAGCCGACCAGATCGTGCGACCGGCAATGGTCGAGGGCGTCCGTCTTGATCAGCGTTCCGCCGCGCGAAAGGATGAACTCCCACGGATGAAGCCGCCCGTCGATCTCGACCCGCTGCATATTCTTGGGTGGAGCCTGGTTCGAGAACCAGTTCTGCAGCTCCGCCGCGCGGCGCTCGCCCAGCGCCTCACTTGTATTCCGCACGGCCATGTCGGCAAGCGCCTCCAGCGAGGCGCCCGGCTCGGAGGCGGGCAGATTGGCTGCGCGCCAGGCCAGATAGCGCGCGAGATGAGCGACCACTTTTTCTTTCGAAAGCCTTGCCCGGTCCAGCGTTGTACCGTCGATCCAGCGTTCGACGAGAAAGCCATGGCACAGCCCGGCGACTTCCGGGCCAAAGCCTGCATCATGTAGCCTCCCGGCAGTCCCGGCCTTGTGCATTCCGATTTCGCCGAGCCCGACGAACTTGACCGACCATTTTTCCCGGCCCGCAGAAGCGAGGAACTTTCGCCGCTCGAAGCCGCGGTGAACGGGTGGCCAATGATCCTGCGAGTGATAGTGCAAGCGACGCCACTCTCCGCCGGATGTTTCCGCCAGGCTGGCCGCTGTGCTGCCGATGGTCCGGGCTACCCAATTCCGCAACGTCGGGACAGCGGATCCAGCGGGGAAAGTGCGTTCGAAATCCGCGGTGTGTTTTTGGCAAACCCTCCATGCCTCGCGACTGTCCGCCGAAGCCTCGGGACCCGGGCCACCCAAATGGCTTGGGAACAGATGGATGCGCCCGGCATCGATGCCTAGCCCTTGCAGCCATGCGACCACGGCGTGGAACGAACTGCCGGACAGGCCCGGGCCTTCGTCGACGATTGCAAAGCGGGCCGACGGCTTCGTCATCCAGCCACCGATCAGCTCCGGATCGGCGGCAAGCCGCCTGCGAAACGGGTGGCCGGTCGGACGGACGCTGACGGGTGCTGGCACGCCGATGGCTGCAGCCACCATCGCTGCAAGCCCCAGGCCGATGCTGCGGATGCCGATTACGCATGTGTTCGCATCGAGACCCGACTGCCGCGCGGCGACGAAATAGCTCTCCGGATAAAGCGCGTAATGGGCGTAGCCCTCAGCCGAGCCGGTCAGGATGTCGCCATCGCATTCGAGTTCGGCCAAAATTCGCGGCACGTCTGCCTCGACCGGGCCATCGATCGTGAACCCGGCCTCCCACGATCTACCCACGTGCCGGGCCAAGCCGACCAGGAGATTTGCGCCCGCGATCCGCTGTGGGGAATTCCGGTCCGTGCCGTTGGCCTCGAATTCAGCATCGGCAAGGCCCTGGACCAGTTCCGAGGCCCTGATGAACAGGCCGACCAGGGCTGCGTGGCGCTCGATCCCACTTGGCATGTCCGCAATGTGCTCGGCCGCTTTGCACGCTGAGCCGCGAACAAGTTGCGCGCTCTGCATTTGCTTGTGGTCGCCATAGACGATCATTGTCCCGTCCTGGTTGGCCTCACCCCTCGCTGCACAACTCGGCGGGCGCTACTTTGATCCACTATCGGTTGCACGATTTTTGCAGCCGGCAAGGAACAATCCGGGAGGAAGGCGGTTTGGCACGAAGAACTTACCTTCAACAGCATAGGCAGCGGTTTCGTGGGATCGAAGAAAGTTCGAATCGGTATAGTCGGCGTCGGCAACTGCGCTTCCTCCCTTGTTCAGGGCATCACCTATTACCGCGACGCAAGGAGCAATGAGCCCATACCCGGGCTGATGCACGCCGATCTTGGCGGCTACCATGTCAAGGACATTGAAGTGGTCTGCGCATTCGACGTCGCCAAGGGCAAGGTCGGACGCGATGTGGCAGACGCGATCTACAGCGCGCCGAACAATACTTTCCGCTTTGCCAATGTAGCGCCTACCGGCGCTCGCGTCGAACGCGGACCGACGCTGGACGGCATCGGCAAATATCTGCGCGACGAGATTGAGGAGGCCGACGAGCCGGTCGCCAATGTCGGCAAGATCCTCGCCGACAGCGGCGCCGAAATCCTGGTGTCCTATCTGCCAGTCGGCTCGGAGGAGGCAACGCACTTTTATGCCGAGTGCGCGCTCGATGCGGGCTGCGCCTTCGTCAACTGCATACCAGTCTTCATCGCCTCGCGGCCGGAGTGGCGCCGCCGCTTCGAGCAACACGGCCTGCCGCTGATCGGCGACGACATCAAGAGCCAGGTCGGTGCGACGATCGTACATCGTCTGCTTGCCAACCTGTTTCGTGAGCGCGGCGTGCGTATCGATCGCACCTACCAGCTCAATTTCGGCGGCAACACCGATTTCCTCAACATGCTGGAGCGCGAGCGGCTGGAATCGAAGAAGATCTCAAAGACGCAATCCGTCACCAGCCAGATCGATGTTCCCTTGGAGCCCGGCAACATTCACGTCGGGCCGAGCGACCACGTGCCGTGGCTGACCGACCGCAAGTGGGCCTATATCCGGGTCGAAGGCACGACCTTCGGCGGTGTGCCGCTGAATGCCGAGCTCAAGCTGGAAGTGTGGGATTCGCCCAACTCGGCCGGGGTCGTGATCGATGCGGTGCGTTGCGCCAAGCTGGCGCTCGACCGCGGCATCGCAGGCGCGCTGACCGGTCCCTGCAGCTATTTCATGAAATCGCCGCCCGAGCAGTTCACCGACGCGGAAGCCCGCCAGCGCACGCTCTCTTTCATCGCCGGTAAGGACGAGCCGATGCTCGATGCCGCGGAATGACGACGACGTTCTTTCTGGTCCGCCACGCCGCGCATGACAATGTCGGCTGTTATCTTGCCGGACGGATGGCGGGCGTTTGCCTCGGCGAAGCCGGCAGGGCACAGGCCTCGCATCTGGCTGACCGTATGGCACGCGAGGCGATAGCGGCAATCTTTTGTAGCCCGCGCGAACGCACGCAGGAGACGGCCAATCCGATTGCGCTCGCCTGCAATGCCGGTGAAATCGTGATCCGCGAGGAACTCGATGAGATCGACTTCGGCACCTGGTCGGGAAAGACCTTCGAGGAACTGAACCAGGATGCCGACTGGCGGGTGTGGAACGACCAGCGCCAGCAGGCGAGAACACCGAGCGGCGAGACCATGCTGGACGTGCAGCAACGCGTCGTGTCGCTGATCGAGCAGGTCCGCGGAACATACCAGAACCAGTGCGTTGCACTGGTCAGCCATGCCGACGTCATCAAGGCCGCCGTGTGCAAAGTGCTCGGCCTGTCGCTGGGGAACTGCTTTCGTTTCGATATCGACCCAGCATCGATCACCACGGTTGTTTGGGGAGACTGGGGGTCGAAGCTGATCAGACTCAACGAAGCTGCCTGACGAGGAATTGCCGGATGCGCATGGTCATTTTCGGTCTTACCGTGACATCGTCGTGGGGCAACGGGCACGCCACGCTGTGGCGCGGATTGATCCGGGCGATGGCCGGGCTGGGCTGGTCCATCACCTTCTTCGAACGCAACACTCCCTATTATGCCGGGACGCGCGACCTCGACCAGCTGGATGGCGGCAGCATTGTCCTTTATCCGGACTGGCAGGACATCCAGAGCGCTGCCGAGCAGGCGGTGAATGAGGCCGATGTCGTCATCGTCACCTCCTATTGCCCCGATGCGGTGAGCGCGTCGCGCTTTGCCCACCAGGCCTGTCGCGGGCTGAAGGTCTTCTATGACCTAGACACGCCGGTGACGCTGGCGCGAATCGAACAAGGTGAGCCTCCGGCCTATTTCGGGCCGGAAGGGCTTCGGGATTTCGACCTCGTGCTGAGCTACACGGGAGGAACCGCGATCGATGCGCTGAAGACGATGCTGGGCGCGCGCCGCGTCATGCCACTCTACGGCCATGTCGATCCAGAGCGACACCGGCCGGCCCCGCCCAAGCCGGAGTTTGCCGGCGACCTTTCCTATCTCGGGACGTATGCGGCAGACCGCCAGACCGGGGTCGAAAGGCTGCTGGTCAGTCCGGCTGCGCGCCTGCCGGATCGCCGTTTCATCATTGGCGGCGCACAATATCCGCAAGAATTCCCGTGGAGCGACAATATTTTCTTCGTCCGTCACCTGCCGCCCGCCGAACACCCCGCCTTCTTTTCATCATCACGGCTGACCCTGAACGTGACCCGCGAGGCGATGGCCGAAAGGGGCTGGTGTCCTTCCGGCCGGCTATTCGAAGCCGCCGCTTGCGGTGCTGCGATGGTGAGCGACACGTGGCCGGGACTGGAGGCCTTCTTCCGGCCCGGCGAAGAGATCGTCGTGGCCAACAGCACCGACGACGTGGTCGCCGCGCTCGACCTGCCCGACGCCGAGCTTGACGCGATCCGCCGCCGAGCGCGCGAGCGGGTGCTGGACGAACACACCTCGGCGCGGCGGGCGAAGGAATTCGACCGCATCCTGTCCGATGCACTGCACGGCTCCACGCATGGCGAGCCGTTGAAGGAGGCAGTTTGATGTTGGGCATCGTGCCCGCAGCCGGACGGGGAAGCCGCATCCAGCCGCTCGGCTTTTCGAAGGAGCTTCTGCCGGTCGGCAGCCGCATCGACGGCAATACCGAGCGGCCTTGCGCGGTCAGCGAATACCTGGTGCGCCGCATGGTGCGCGCGGGGGCTGACAAGATCTGCTTCGTCATCGGCTCGGGTAAGTCGGATATCCTCGAATATTATTCTGCCGGCTATGCCGATGCGGCCGCTCTGTTCGTGGTGCAGCCCTCTCCAGTCGGCCTTTGCGACGCCATCTTCCGCGCCGCACCACTCGTCGCAGCCGACGAGACCGTTCTGGTCGGGTTGCCCGATACGATCTGGTTTCCCGAAGACGGCTTCTTAGCGCTTCCGGACGACGGCCTGTCCTTCCTGCTGTTTCCGGTGGACCAGCCGGAATTCTTCGATGCCGTCGTTGTCGACCAGAACAGCCGGGTGAAGCAAATCCAGGTCAAGCAGCAGAATGCCGCGTCGAACTGGATCTGGGGTGCGTTCAAGATGCCCGGCCACACCCTTCACCGGCTTGCCGCGCTGTGGCGGGAGCGGGACCGGTGCGACGAATATATCGGCACGCTGGTCAATGCCTATCTGGCCGCCGGGGGTGAAGCGCATGGCATCAAGGCTGGCACCGCCTATGTCGACGTCGGCACCTTCAACGGCTATCGCACGGCACTTCGGCTGCTCGAAAGCGCCGCCGGTACCAAGGACGACCAAGCCGCCATGACGCTGCCCGGCCACCAGCACGTCCCTATCCTCGCAGGCGAAGGAGGCTAGCCATGCTGCATTCCGATGCCGAAATCCGCCGCCGCATCGATGCGCTCGGCCCATGGTTCCACAATATGGAGCTGGCCGGCGTGGAAACGGCTCCCGATCATTTCCTCGGCAATTACCCGCTGATCAAATGGCGCAAATTCGCCGACGCCATTCCCGCCGATCTTTCCGGCAAGGCGGTGCTCGACATAGGCTGCAATGCAGGTTTCTACTCTATCGAGATGAAACGCCGCGGCGCCGGTCGCGTGCTCGGCATCGACTTCGACGAGGCATACCTTGCGCAGGCGCGCTTTGCCGCTGAGGTTGCGGACTGCGACATCGAATTCCAGCAGCTCTCGGTCTACGACGTTGGCGCGCTGCGTGAGCGGTTCGACATCGTGCTGTTCATGGGAGTGCTCTACCATTTGCGCCATCCCTTGCTCGCTCTCGATCTGATCCGGGAGCACGTTGCCGACGACCTGATGATTTTCCAGTCGATGCAGCGCGGCAGCACCGACGTGCCGGCACTCGAGCAGAATTATCATTTCTGGACGCACGACCTGTTCGACCGGCCGGAGTTCCCAAAGCTGCATTTCATCGAGCATCGTTATGCCGACGACCCGACCAACTGGTGGATTCCCAATCGCGCCTGCACCGAAGCCATGCTGCGCAGCGCCGGCTTCGAGATCGTGCTGCAACCCGAGCAGGAGGTCTATTTCTGCCGCACCGCCGACGTACCGGCCGGCGGCGGCGCCATCTACCCGTCGAAAGGACAGATAAATGATTGAAGCCGCGATGATCTGGAACGAGCCAAACAACAAATCCCACTGGGATCCAGAGCTCGATCCCGACTGGAGCCGCTTCGCCAACATGGCAATCCTGGCCGCCGACGCGATAGCGTCGGAGAATCCGGCCTTGACCAAGGTCCTTGGCGGCATCTCGCCGATCGACGCCGCCTTCATAACACGGATGCAGGAATTCGGCGTGCTCGATCATGTCGACGCGGTCGCCGTGCACGGCTTTCCGCTCGACTGGAACCTCTGGCAGATCCACGAATGGCCGCAGAAGATTGGCGAAATTTCGGCTGTCACCGATCTTCCGGTATGGGTCAGCGAGGTCGGCGTGTCGACCTTCGGTGCCGAGGAGGTACAGGCCTGGGGCCTGCGCCGGACAGCGGAACTGCTGATCGGCAACGCACCGCGCATCCAATGGTATAGCCTCTACGACCTGCCGCGCGAATGGGAAGCGACGACGCGCCATCGCGAGGCGGAAGGCTCTTCCTACTACCGCCATTTCTACATGGGCCTGCTGCGCCAGGACGGCACGCCAAAGCCCGCGCTCGAGGAATTCCTGCACCACGCGCCGGCAATGGGACTGGTGCAGTGGTTCCATTTCGAAGATCACCGGCTGGATGACGCCGTCGCCTGGATGAAACGGCTCGGCGTCACCAATCTGCGCACCGGGCTTTCCTGGGCCGACAGTTTCAGGCCGAACGCACTTGACTGGTTCGACCGGCAAATGGAGGCGTTGGCCGACTTCGACGTGACGGTCACCTTCTGCTTCACGCCGGAACACCGCGGAATGATGCCGCACCACGCCAGCCCGCCGCTGGTGCCGGCGGAATTCGCCGAATTCTGCGCGGCAATGACGCGCCGCTATGCCGGCAGCATCGCTGCCCCTTCCGCCGGCAGGCAGCGCGCCTCCGCAGCGTGAGGAGCTTCGGCTCGCCAGCCATGACGCTCACCGTCCTCAACGTCGCCTATCCCCTCGCCCCGGTCGGGCCGGATGCGGTCGGCGGCGCCGAGCAGGTGCTGTCGATGCTCGATCAGGCGCTCGTACAGGCCGGACACCGTTCGATCGTGATTGGCTGCCAGGGCTCGAGCGCTGCCGGCACTCTCATCGAGACGCCGGCCGAACCGGCTGTGCTCGATGAAGCGGCGAAGCGCCGGGCCCAGCGTGCTCATCGCGCAGCAATAGCTACCGCGCGCGCCCGTTGGCCAATCGACGTGGTACATTTGCACGGCATCGATTTCGACGCCTATCTGCCGGGCGATGGGCCGACATTGGTGACCTTGCATTTGCCGCTCGACTGGTATCCGGCCGACGCTCTCAATCCGGCGCGGGAGGACCTGTGGCTGCATGCGGTATCGGCGGCTCAGCAAAGAACCGCGCCGCCGGGCGCCAGGCTGATCGGGCCGATTCCCAACGGAGTGGACGTCGACGCGCTGAGCGAGCCGCAGGCCAAACACGAGTTTGCGCTCGTGCTCAGCCGCGTCTGCCCGGAAAAGGGCATCCATCTGGCGCTGGACGCAGCCAAGAAGGCCGGTGTGCCGCTGGTCGTCGGCGGAAAAGTCTACTCCTACGAAACCCACACCGCGTATTTTCGCGACGAGGTCGAACCCCGGCTGGACGACCGGCGCCGCTTCCTTGGTCCCCTCGGCCTTGTCGCCAAGCGGCGCCTGCTCAACACAGCCCGCTGCCTGGTCATCCCGAGCCTTGCCGCGGAAACCAGTTCGCTCGTCGCCATGGAGGCGCTCGCCTGCGGCACCCCCGTGGTGGCCTTCCCGAATGGCGCACTGCCGGATGTGGTCGAGCACGGCAAGACCGGGTATCTGGTCGGGGATGTCGACGAGATGGCGGAAGCCATCGTTGCCGCGTCCGGCCTGGATCCCGAGACCTGCCGGGCCGAGGCGCGGCGCCGCTTTTCACTCGACCGCATGGTCTCCTCCTACATGGACGCCTATCGGGCGCTGGCACGGCTCGGCACAGACAGCGGACAGCTCGCGGCGGCGAAGTGAGCGGGACATGCTCCGCAGCGAGATCATCGACGATGCGGCGGGCCTCGAAGCCCTCGGGCCACACTGGTGGGAACTCTGGTCGCGCAGTCCCTCGGCGACGCCGTTCCAGTCTCCCGCATGGCTGGTGCCGTGGTGGCGGACATTCGCTCCTGGTGAGCTTGCGACGGTCGCCGTCTGGAGTGGCGATGACCTGGTCGGCCTGGCGCCACTCTATCTGGAACACCGGGAAGCTGGCGCGCGATTGCTTCCGCTTGGGATTTCGTTGAGCGACTATCTGGACCTCCTTTGTCTTCCCGAGATCGCCGAACCGGTCGGCGCCGTCATCGCCGGCTCGGTTCTTTCCATCGGCTGGTCACAGTGGATCTTGCCGGATCTGCCGACCGACGGTGCCGGCCTCGCCATCTGCCATGCCGCGCTCGAAACAAGCCAGGCTGTCAGCCACGCTGCTTGCCCGGTGCTTTCCCTCACGGGCGATGAGACGCTTCTCACCTGTGTTCCGGCGCGGCGACGGCGCCAATTGCGCCGCGCCCATAGAGCCGCTTCGAGACGTGGCCGGGTCTCCATCGAGCCCGTTTTGTCCGATCCGCAGACATTCCTCGATCATTTGATCCGCCTTCACCGCGCGCGCTGGGCCGGACACGGCGACGGCGTCCTGTCCGACAGCCGGGTGGAAGAATTCCATCGTCAGGCGCTGCCGCAGCTGGTTGCTCAGGCACTTGCCCGATGCTGGCTTGTCGCTATCGGTGGCGCGATCGTGGGCGCTTATTACGGGTTTCATCATCGAGGCCGCGCTTACGCTTACCTCGGTGGCTTCGATCCGGCCTATGCGGAGGAAAGTCCCGGCGCGCTGCTCATCGGCCAGGCGATAAGCCAGGCGATCTGCGAAGGCGCGGAAGACTTCGATTTTCTGCGCGGGCAAGAGGCCTACAAATACAGCTGGGGCGCCGTCGACCGGTGGACGCTGCGCAAGATCTGGACGCGGAGCAAAGGGCGGTGAACGCGACCCGATCGAGATCTCGGCGGGCGACATCAGCAACACAGGTGCTGGAGGAGTGCATGGCAGATGGTGCCGGCGTCGAAGCCGTCATCGCCAGGCTGGCTCTCCGTTTCGAGACAGGAATCGACGCCGTAGAACTGGCGACGATTGCGCAAAAT
This sequence comes from Mesorhizobium sp. M1163, assembly GCF_040318415.1. Taxonomy (NCBI): domain Bacteria; kingdom Pseudomonadati; phylum Pseudomonadota; class Alphaproteobacteria; order Hyphomicrobiales; family Phyllobacteriaceae; genus Mesorhizobium; species Mesorhizobium sp. M1163. The sequence goes on from NZ_JAMYMF010000001.1 coordinate 221,829, forward strand.
ATGCACTCGGCCGACCCGCGAAAGACGGCGAAACTACAGCGGATTGCCGGCCTGCTTCAGCGCAGGCCCGAGATCTTCGCCACGCTGCGCAAAACAGGTGCTGCGGTTCGGCACGAACGCGGGGAGGACGAGACCGACGATGCGGTGGTCAAGCGGCTGGCGGCAGGATTTGACGCGGCGGCGACGATCTCCCCGGCGGCGAGCGTCCAGCTGTCGTCGCTGGGCAATGAGGAAAAGCTCTCGGCCGCGACGGCTGAGATCGTCGCATGGCTGGAGAGGCGAGGCTTTACCGGCACTGACCGCGACATACTGGACATCGGCTGTGGCATCGGTCGGTTCGAACAGGCGCTCTCCGCTCTATCGCACCGGATCGTCGGCATCGACATATCCGTGGCGATGATCTCGATCGCCCGGCGGCGATGCGCCGGGCTCGGCAATGTAGAATTCCGCCCTACCCGCGGTTTCGATCTTGCCGATTTTCGCGATGCCAGCCTCGATCGCGTGCTGGCCGTCGACAGCTTTCCCTATCTGGTGCTGGCCGGCCTCGCGGAACGGCACTTCATGGAAATCGCCCGCGTGCTGAAGAGGCCGGGCATCGCTGTGCTTTTGAATTATTCCTATCGCGGACAGCCGGCGCTGGATCGCGCCGACGTTCGTAACTTCGCCAATGCAAATGGCATGCAAGTCCTCGTCGACGGGGAAAAGCCGTTCCGGCACTGGGACGGCGATGCCTTCCTGCTTACGATTTCCGGCGGAACATTGCGGCCCAACGCTGGTTCGGATGCCGAACGGGAAAAGCCGCTCGACAGTATGAAGGAGGACAAGATGGCGTCCGGCAGCAAGAAGCACATCGGCCGCGGCAGTCACGGCAAAGGCGCTGGCGCTGGCGCGATGACCGATCTTCCCAAGGACAAGATCGGAGAGAACGCCGTTCTGTCCAACAGAGACAAGAAGCAGCACACCAAGGAGCGTGGGCTCGACGGCAATCGGGTCAAGTCCGAGCAGTACCAGGATCATTCAGCGGATCGGCGGCCTGAAAACTGATCGTTGCGGCGGCATGTGGCTTGCAGCCGGCGAGCAATTGAAACGCAGCGAGAGCCCAACTGCTGACCAAGCTGTGCAAGGACCGAAGCCGGTCGCATGGAATAGCCTGCAAATTCTTGCAAACTCGCACTGTTGCCACCAGAGTGAGGTGAAGGGACCAACATTTGCCAAGAGAACGCGATGTCTCGCTCAAGGGAAGATTCCGTCAGCACGCGTGCCGATCTGACGATAGACCGGGAAATCGCTTCTTTGCTTGCGGCCATCGAACAGGAAAGGGTTCCTGACCGGCTGACCAAACTTGCGATCGAATTGCAGCACGCGCTTGTGGAAAGACGATTGCGCCAAACCAGCAACTAACGTCACATGTATATTAGCGGCGCCTCTCGGCTTCGAAGTCCAGTTGTCCTTCGGACAGGTAGCTGCGCCTTTCCATCAGCGTTTGCGAGGAACTTTCGCCAAGGTATTCCAGCACGCCGGCGCGTGCCCTGTTGAGCCGGCTTTTCACCGTTCCGACTGCGCAACCGCATATTTCGGCCGTTTCCTCATAGCTGACGCCCAGCACGCCTATCAGCATCAGAACCTCGCGCTGGTGCTCGGGAAGGCTCTGGATGGCCTGGTGGACTTCCTTGCCCTGTACCGACCATTCCTGCGTCGCTTCCGAGATCGGCCGCAGCGAAGCGCAGTCGAGCAGGCCTGGCGCTTCCCTCACCGCGGCTCTGACACGCGTGTAGTAGGTGTTGCGCATGATGGTGAACAGCCATGACTTCATGCGCGTTCCAGCTTCGAACTTGTCGATGTTGGCCAGTCCCTTGGTCAGCGTCTCCTGGACCAGGTCGTCGGCATCATCGGGAGTGCGGCAGAAGGTGCGGGCGAAAGCCCTTAAAGCGGGTATGAGGTGGACGATGGAAACTTCTTCGGTTTCGCGGGTCGCGAAGGCGTAGGCTGTGGGTGGCAATGGTCCAGCTCCCGTCCAGAATGAGTTCGTGAGCGCAGACCAGTTAAATGCATTGGGCGAAAGATCGTTCCGGTTGGCGAAAATCACCTGGCTCCAGAAACCGGAGGGGCTTGGCTGGGCGATCCAGCCGACGGCGATATTTTTGACGGAACAACCACCGGTGTCGCGGAGTTCGAATCGAGGTCTGCGAAAATCCGGGGCGCCGCTACTGGCGCGAGCCTTGGCCGCCACCTCAAGGACAGCCCGCCACCTCAAAAACAGGAGGAATCCATGACAGGAAACAAGCACGTTAAAGGCAAAACGCCGGCCGATAGCGACCTCGCCAACGATCCCGGCATCGGCAGTTCCAAGGGTACGATCAAGGAGGGCGACCGGCTCGATCAGGGCGACAACACGTTCGAAGGTGATGTCGAGAACGACACCACGCCCCAAGGCGGTATCAATCCCCGGCAGAAGATGCGGACCAACAAATAATGGCACGACCGGCCGCCGCACGATCGAACAAACCCGCTGCAACCCGTGCAGCAATCCCGCGTTAAAGAGCATCGGCCTCTGTCCGTCCCGAGCGTTGATGCGACAGGCTCTTTCGCGGAGACACAGATGACAAAAAAATCGTTTGGCCGCCCCGTTCCAATTCTCGTCGGCCTTGGTTTCCCTCGCCATGTCGAAAATGTCTGGCAGGCCTATGACGTCTTGAACGAATGGCCGAGCCGCGGCCCGGCGCACAAGGCGGCGTTCGACGCCTGTCGCGCCGGGCTGGCTAACGAGGTCGATACCCAGACGGTGCGCGCGGCGTTCGAAGCATTCGCCCGCAAGGCGGGCATTCTGGCGCACGATATGACGACCGAAACACCAGCACGCATTACAACACCTGCGAAGGCTCACGACGTTTGGCTAAAACGCCCATCGGACGGCCCTCCAGACCCTGGAGAAACCCAGCTTACTTGAAGCGGCCAGCTTGCTTGAACCGGGAGGAATACGGTGCTGAGAATAGAGTTCGATACTCCTGTTTGCATCTATTTCGGCAAGCCTGGGCGATCGCGATTGGTCAGTTCCGTTTTCGAAGCATTATATTGCCTGAAAAGCGAGAAATGGCCGGCGCGCAACGCGCCGCTGTCGCTGATGGCGGCAGATTTATTGAATCGCGCCCGGACCGGTGAAATCACGGCCGCCAAAGCCCGCCAAGCATTTGTCGACGCCGCTTGGGAGGCGAACATTCTTGTCGAGGGCGAGCCGCATGATGCGCATGCCCCGACAGCCTTCATGTCCGACATCGAGTGAGCCGGCAGGCTGCCTCCCGGCAGTTCCGTCCAGCGCCAGCTTATCACGAATGGCTGGCGTTCTCGGCCTTTTTCTCGCGCTGCTGCCTGAGGACCTCGTCGGTTCCGACGAGCTTCTTCGATCCGCCGGGGATCGCGGTGGAGACGACCGACGGCGGGTCGCTCGCCGGGAAAGAATCCTCCAGACCAGCCTGCAACTGGTCTTCCAGCGTCTGCGGCTCTTCAGAGCGGCCGGGAGTCCTTCGAGTATCTACGTTCTCCAGCGGCTGTGTCATATCCGGTGACGACTTGACGTCTCGAATCCAGCCATAGAGCTGTTCGATGGCAAATTCCTTCATCGTGTCGAAATCGGCTTTCTCGTCACGCGATGCTTCGATTTGGTCGACCATGGTCTTCTCGAAACGTTCGAGGCTATCGCTTCCGCAGGCCCGGCAGAGACGCACCAGCGCCTCGCGCAGTATGAGGGGCGCAAAGTGCGCCGTTGCCTCAAGCCTGAGCTGCTGCAAACGCTCTGGGGTGGCGGCTTGGAACTTCGACATGTTCGACCTCTCGCCTTGTGGAGCATGTCAACGAAAATTGTCGATGGATGTTCCATAAGGGCGGCCGCCGGTGCCATCGCTCGATCCTCAGCGGTGTGCGCCACCACCGAGTGCCATGCGGACACCGAGGCCGACAACGAGGCAGCCTGCCACGCGGCGCTGCCAGAGCCTTACCTTCGGTCGTTTCATAATCCAGGCCCCGAAGGTGCCGGACGCGAGCGCATATGTGCCTAGCACCAGCGCACCGGTCATTTTCTGTGTGCCACCGAGCAGCAGCAATTGCAGCGTGACCGATCCGCGAGCAGGATCGACGAACTGCGGAAGGAATGCCACCATAAAGGTTATCGGCCAGGGATTTATCAGATTGGCGATCATTCCTTCACGCGCGGCCGCAAGCGGTCCGACATTGCGCGGCTCGTCGACGGCGACGCTATCCGACCGTAATAATACCATACGCGATCCAAGCCAAACCAGATAGGCTGCGCCCGCCCAGCGAAGCATCGCAAAGGCAAGGGGCGATGCCTGGAGCAGTGACGATATGCCGAGGGCAAGGAGCGGCAACTGGACCATTCCGGCGCCGAGGGTCATGCCCAGAACGGTGAACAGGGCAACGTCCCGGCCCTGTCCGACGCCACGCGCCATCACCAGCAGACTGTCAGGCCCTGGCGGCATCTGCATCAGGATGACCGTCCCGCCAAAAGCCGCCCACGACGCGAGATCCATGCCGCTACTTCGACCCGGTTTCGTAAGACGGCTTCCCGCCACCCTTCAACCGGCCGGCATCTCGCATCATCTTGAGCGCTTCGTCCCTGGTCAGGCCACACCTGCGGGCAAAGAAATTGATCTCATAGACCTGCTCGGTCGAGAGGCAATCTTTGGCTTGCACTCTTCGCTTGTGTTTGCGTCCACTCATACACGCTGGATCCGGTATAACTTAGCCTTCCCAACTCACATCGGGCCAGCCGGTTCCCCACGGCTTCGTCGCTTCCGCTGGTTTTCAGGCGCCGTCGGGCCGGCCGACCTTGTCCTTGAGTTCGTTCAGGAATGCGAGCAGCGCGTCCTCTGGATCGTCGGCATCCTCGGTCAGCATATCGATGCCCCAGCGTCCGAGGACGGCCTCCTGGACGATGCTTGGCTGCGGCATGAAGATGAAGGATTTTGGCCGATTCTTCTCATAACCGGACCGGCGCCAGGTCTGCCAAAGCCTGTGCAGCAGCAGACGGATGTTCATATCGGACATGCTGTAGCCGATGAACAGGATGGTACGCCCGAGCGCGTCGGCGCGAAACTTCACGTCGAGCGCCGAATCGAACGAAAGCCGGTCGAAATAGTCGGTCTCCGCCAGGACTAGGGATTTGTCGTCGTCGAAATCGCCGTGGAATTTGATGATCTGGGTGACCTCGCCTGTTGTCTTGGGCAAGTCCTTTGCATTGGCCACTTTCACAAAGGGCCGGCCATGTATCTCGAAGGCAACCTCGAGGTTGCGATCATAATTGGTGGTGTAGATGATCGGAAAATCGAGCGACACGATAAGCTTGTGGATCGCCGAGCCCCGCACTTTTTCCCGCGATACGCTCCATTCGCGATCCATCCAGCTGCGCAAAGGGCCGAGGCTCCCCTGCTTCAGCCGGTAATATTCGGCAAGGGCCTGATAGTTGGCCTCCGGTGCGCCGATCATGTCCTCGTCGAGGCCGAGCTCGTTTTGCATGTGCTCGATGAGCTTTTGCCAGGACGGCAAGCCGACGCTCATCGACACTCCGGCTCCAACGAACAAGATCGCTCGTCGCTCTTTCACCGATTGAGCCAGTTGCTCGACTGCAGACAGCATCCGACACAACTGCGAACAGCGCCCTCCGTTCCGGCCGAGCCCGGACCACCGCGGGAATAACTCCAATTTGCGGTTGAATGAGAACGCCAGGATCAACTATCCCGAGCGCCGGCCGCCGAGTTTGGCCGACGGAATCCGACATTTATTTCATTCCATTTGGCACTTCTGCGCCTCTCGCGCGTTGGGAGTGTTCAACAAAGACGGCGCAGCTAATGGATCGCCATCGGATTGTCTCAGTAGCATTATGTCTGTTCCTGCTTACAATCGGCGCCGTCCAGCAAAAGGCTTGGGCTCAAGCACCTTGCCCGGCCGACCATGACAAATTGCTGGCCGCCCTCAAGGCCAACGTCAAAGCCAGCGGCGGCCCCGGCAATGGCGGCTTCGATACCAATGAATGGGCGGCAATCGTGGCTCGCGACGGAACTGTCTGCGCCGTCGCCTTCAGCGGGCCTACCGCCGACGCCCAGTGGCCCGGCAGCCGACTGATCGCCGCCGAAAAAGCCAATACGGCCAACGGGCTCAGCCTCGCGCAGATGGCTTTGTCCACCGCGAACCTCTACGCGCCGGTGCAGCCCGGCGGTCCTCTATTCGGCCTCCTGGCCACCAATCCGGTCAATCAGGCGGCAGCCTATGCGGGCGATCCTTCTACGTATGGAAGCTCCAGCGATCCATTGCTGGGAAAGCCCATCGGCGGTGTCGTCGTGTTTGGCGGTGGCCTGGCTCTCTACGACGGCAAGGGGATCGTCGGGGCCCTCGGGATAAGCGGCGATTCCTCTTGTGCCGACCACAATGTCGCCTGGCGGGTGCGGGCCGCACTCGGGCTGGACAAGGTACCGGCCGGCGTCAACCCAAACCGCAAGGACGCTATCATTTTCGACCTCGATCCCGGCGGCAAGAGCGCTTCCGGCTGGGGCCATCCATTGTGTGCCGGAACCGAGGCGGACGTAGCCGCAGAGCTTGGCGCCGGTGTCGGCGGGTCGATACGCTAATGAGGCAAGTGCGACAGGTGGCAGCGAAAACCAGTGTGTCAGCCAAAAGGGGAGAAAGGCCAATGGCTGCGATGCTGGGATGGACGCTGCTGGCAGGCTTCGCGCTAGTTACCACGGCGGTTGCTCAGTCAACGTCAAGCTTTGCGATAAATCCGCCGTCCGCAGCTGCTCCGCCCGACGACGGCCAGTGGGCGATGCCGGCAAAGAACTACGCCTCGACCCGCTACAGCGAACTTGCGGAAATCACCGAGGACAACGTCAAGAACCTGCAGGTGGCCTTCACATTCTCCACTGGCGTCAACAAGGGCCAGGAGGCTGCGCCCCTGGTCGTCGGCAACACGATGTACATCGTGACGCCGTTTCCCAACATCCTCTACGCGCTTGACCTTACCAAGCCCGGCGCGCCGATGAAGTGGAAATTCGAGCCCAATCCCGAGCCTGCGGCGCAGGGCGTTGCCTGTTGCGACGTGGTCAACCGCGGTGCGGTCTTCTTCGACGGGCGCATCTATTTCAACACGCTCGACGGCCATACCATCGCCGTTGATGCAGCCACCGGCAAACCGGTCTGGAACACCCATATCGGCAACATCAATATCGGCGAGACCATCACCATGGCGCCGCTGGTGGTCAAGGGCAAGGTGCTGGTCGGCAATTCCGGCGGCGAAATGGGCGTGCGCGGCTGGATCAAGGCGCTCGACGCCGGCGACGGGCACGTCGTCTGGACGGCCTACAACACCGGCCCGGACGCCGAGGTGCTGATCGGCCCCGATTTCAAGCCGCATTACGACATGGACAAGGGCAAGGATCTCGGCGTGACGTCATGGCCGCCCGATGCGTGGAAGATCGGCGGCGGCAATGTGTGGGGCTGGATCTCCTATGATCCGGATCTGAACCTTATCTTCCACGGCACCGGAAATCCCGGCCCGTGGAATCCGGATCTGAGGCCCGGCGACAACAAATGGACCGCCGGCATCTTTGCCCGCGATCCCGACACCGGCGCAGCCAAATGGTTCTATCAATGGACCCCGCACGACCTCCATGATTACGACGGCATCAACGAGCAGGTGCTGCTCGACATGACTTGGCAGGGCAAGCTCCGCAAGGTCCTGGTCCGACCGGAACGCAACGGCTATGTCTATTTGCTGGACCGCACGACGGGGGAGGTATTGTCGGCGGTGCCGTTCGGGCCTGTCAATTCCAGCAAGGGCGTCGACCTCAAGACCGGCCGGCTGATTGTAAATCCCGACAAAAAAACCGGCACCGGTAAGGTCGTGCGCGACATCTGCCCCACCGCATCCGGGCTAAAGGACTGGCAGCCTTCGGCGTTCTCGCCAAAGACCGGCCTGCTCTACATTCCGCACAATAACATGTGCATGGACGAAGAAGGCGTCGAGGTGAATTACATCGCCGGGACGCCCTATGTCGGCATGAACGTGCGCATGATTCCGGGGCCGGGCGGCAATCGCGGCGCTTTCACCGCCTGGGATGTCGCCGCCGCCAAGCCGGCGTGGAGCCTGAAGGAGAACTTTCCGGTGTGGAGCGGCGCCGTCGCCACCGCCGGCAATGTCGTGTTCTATGGCACGATGGAAGGCTGGTTCAAGGCGGTCAGCGCCAGGACCGGCGCGCTGCTTTGGCAGTTCAAGACGTCGTCCGGCATCATCGGCCAGCCGATCACCTATCGCGGCCCAGACGGGCACCAATATGTCGCGGTCCTTTCGGGCGTTGGTGGCTGGGCTGGGGCGATCGTATCCGGCGATCTCGACCCGCGCGACGCCACCGCCGCGCTGGGCTTCGTCAACGTCATGAAGGATCTGAAGGATGTAACCACGCCGGGAGGTACGCTGTATGTGTTCCGGCTGCCTTGAGACGATCGGCCGAGTTGCGCGGCCACGGAGAACGCGACCGCGGCGGCTTGCCGCCGCGGTCGGTGCACTGGCGCTCTCGCTTGTTGCCCCCCTTGCCGATGCGCGCGAATTGAGAATCTGCGCCGATCCCAACAACATGCCGTTCTCCAATGCCGCCAGGGAGGGCTTTGAAAACAAGATTGCCGAACTCGTCGCCGAGGAGCTTGGTGCGACTGTTTCCTACACATGGTGGGCACAGCGGCGCGGCTTTGTGCGCAACACGCTGAAAGCCGGCCTGTGCGATCTGGTGCCCGGCACACCCGCCAATCTCGAAATGCTGCGCACCACCGCGCCCTACTACCGGTCTTCCTACGTCTTCGTGACACGAAAGGATGCGCCGGAAATCACGTCCTTCAACGATCCTCGCCTGCGCGATCTGCACATCGGCGTCCAGCTGATCGGCGACGACGGCGCCAACTCGCCACCCGTCCAGGCGCTCGGGCGCCGCGGCATCGTCGGCCATCTCATCGGCTTCCCGGTCTATGGCGACTATTCCGCGCCGAACCCGCCAGCGCGCATCATCGAGGCGGTGGCGAATGGCGACATCGATGTTGCCGTCGTCTGGGGACCGTTGGCCGGCTACTTCGCCGCCAGGCAAAAAGCTCCGTTACGAATTACGCCGGTTGCGCCGCGTATCGACGGTCCGCTGCTGCCGATGATCTACGACATCTCGATGGCCGTGCGCCGCGACGACGATGCACTGCGCGGTGAGGTAGACGCAGCTATTGCCAAACACCGCGCCGAGATCGATATGATCCTGGCGGAATATGGCGTGCCTCGCCTCGACGGCGCCGGGTCGGCAGTGCGATGAACCGCGGCCTTCCATGCTTGCTGTCGGCGATGCTCGTCCTTGCCGCTTGCCAGCGCGAGGAACGCGACACGCGTCCACAGTCGGTGCTCGGCTCGGGCGACCAACCGGCGGCCGTGACGGCCCTCGAGCCGGGCGGCCAACGGCCGGCCTCGTCCGACAACAAGGCCGGCGTGTTCGAGGCCAACGCCTTCCACCTCAGCGAGGGCAAGCGTCTGTTCAACTGGTTCAACTGTTCCGGCTGCCATGCCAATGGCGGCGGCGGCATGGGCCCGGCCCTCATGGACCAGAAGTGGCTCTATGGCAGCTCGATCGAAAGCATCCACGCCACGATCAGGGACGGCCGGCCGAACGGCATGCCGAGCTTCCGCGACAAGATCCCTGACGACCAGATCTGGGAGCTTGCCGCCTTCGTCCGCGCGCTGAGCGGCAACGCGCCAAAGTCCGCTGCGCCGAGCCGCGACGACGACATGATGCCCCATCCATCCGAAAATCGCCTGCCGGACGCCGCGACGCTGGGGAAGTCGCCGTGAACCGCCTTCTTTGCAGGGTGTGCTGCAGCACAGCCTGCATGCTGCTCCTTGCAGGATGCAGCGGCTGGCAATCCGCGCTCGACCCGAAAGGCCCGGCCGCGGGCGAGCTTGCATGGCTGATCTGGTTCTTCACCGCGCTGTGCACGGCGGTCTGGCTTCTGGTGATGGCCGTGCTGATTACGCCATTGGCCCGGCGCCCGGCGCCGCTCGGCGATCCGCTTGTCCTCGACGCTGCCGCCGAGCGCAGCAAGATGCGAATTGTCGTCGCCGCACTCGCCGCTACCGCCCTGATCCTGGTCGGCCTGACGCTGCTGAGCTACTTCGCTAACCGGACGCTCGCCGCCATCGGCTCGGATGCGGCGCTGACGATCCGGGTGACCGGGCATCAATGGTGGTGGGAGGTGCGCTACGAAAACGATCAGCCGAACCGCATCCTGACGACCGCCAATGAAATCCATATCCCGGCGGGGGAGCCGGTGCGGCTTGTCGTGACCTCGACCGACGTCATCCATTCCTTCTGGGTGCCGAACCTCTCGGGCAAGCTGGACCTCATTCCAGGCCACGAGAACGTTCTCGATCTGAAGGCGGACAAGCCCGGCGTCTATCGCGGCCAGTGCGCCGAGTTCTGCGGCGCGCAGCACGCCAATATGAGCACCTTCATCGTCGCCGAACCCCGGCCCGTCTTCGACGCGTGGCTGAACGATCAGCTGCGGCCGGCGGTCGCTCCTGCCTCTGGCGAGGCAAAAGCCGGCCATGACCTATTCCTCAAACGGCCTTGCGTGATGTGCCACAAGATCGGCGGCACCATCGCCGGCGGTACGGTCGCTCCCGACCTTACACATATCGCAAGCCGGCAGACGCTCGCTGCCGGAACGCTGGCGATGAGCCGCGGCAATCTCGCAGCCTGGATAGCCGATCCGCAAGGGATCAAGCCAGGTGCCCACATGCCCGTAGTGGGACTAAACGGGGACGAGCTGAATGCGATCGTAGCCTATCTCGAGGGCCTGAAATGAGCAGCGCCGGCCTAGCCCATGAGCGTGACCTCGCCCAGCAACGCGCCGCAGCACAAAAGGGTGACCTAGCTCCCGAGCACGACGGTCCTCGCGATACCGGCCTCGACGACGCCAGCCTTGACCGCTGGCTGGCGCGGACATGGCAGACGGCACCGGGCATCATCGGTGCGCTCTCGAGCGTCGACCACAAAATTGTCGCGCGGCGCTACCTGATCACCGCCTTCTTCTTCCTGTGCCTCGGTGGCCTCAGCGCCGTTGCCATGCGCATCCAACTGTCGGGGCCGGAGCGCGGGCTGATCGGGCCCGACCGCTACAACCAGCTGTTCACCATGCATGGCGTAACCATGATGTTCTTGTTTGCAGTGCCGATCGTTCAGGCGACTGGCATCTACCTCGTGCCGCTGATGGTCGGCACCCGCAACATCGCCTTTCCGCGCCTCAATGCATTCAGCTTCTGGATTTATCTCTCCGGTGGCCTCTTCGCCTGGGTGTCGTTTGCACTCGACATGGCGCCCGACGTCGGCTGGTTCTCCTATGTGCCGCTGTCCGGCCCTGAATTCGGGCCAGGCAAGCGTTCCGACGTGTGGGCGCAGATGATCACCTATACCGAAGTGTCATCGTTGGCGGTCGCGGTTGCCACCATCGTCACCGTGCTGAAGCAACGCGCGCCGGGCATGTCGCTGGACAAGATTCCGCTCTACGTCTGGGCGATGCTGGTCACCTCCTTCGTGATCGTGTTCGCCATGCCGGCGGTCATGATCACGTCGACGTTCCTGATCCTCGACCGGCTGGTCGGCACCCATATCTTCAATCCCGCCGAGGGTGGCGACGTACTGCTCTTCCAGCACCTGTTCTGGTTCTTCGGCCACCCCGAAGTCTACATCATTTTCCTGCCGGCCACCGGCATGGTGTCCTCGATCATCGCCGCTTTCGCCCGGCGTCCGGTATTCGGCTATCTGGGCATGGTTCTGTCGCTGATTTCGGTCGGCTTTCTGTCGTTCGGCCTGTGGGTCCACCACATGTTCGCAACCGGCTTGCCGAAGCTCGGCGCGAGCTTCTTCACCGCGTCGAGCATGCTGATCGCCATCCCGAACGGGCTGCAGATCTTCTGCTGGCTGGCGACATTGTGGGACGGAAAGCCGATAGTCAGGACGCCGCTGCTGTTCGTGTTCGGCTTCTTCTTCACCTTCGTCGCAGGCGGCCTGACCGGCGTGATGCTGGCCTCGGTCCCATTGGACCTGCAAGTGCACGACACCTATTTCGTGGTCGCGCATTTCCATTACGTGCTGATCGGCGGGTCGGTGTTCCCGCTGCTCGGCGCGACCTATTTCTGGTTCCCCAAGATCACCGGCCGGATAATGAACGAGCGTCTCGGACGCTGGCACTTCTGGCTTGCCTTCATAGGCTTCAATGCGGCGTTCTTTCCGATGCACATTGTCGGGCTGTGGGGCATGCCGCGCCGGGTCTACACCTATCCGGCGGAGCTCGGCTGGGGCAACATCAACCTGTTCATCACAGCCGGCGCGGTCGTCCTGTTCCTGAGCTTCGTGCTGTTTACCATAAACCTGGTTCACAGCGCCTTGAGGGGCGCGCCGGCCGGGGACAATCCCTGGAATGCGGGCACTCTGGAATGGGCGACAATGTCTCCGCCGCCTAACTACAATTTCGCCCATATTCCGGTGGTTACACATGCCGAGCCGCTGTGGGCCGAACGCGATACGCTGCCGGTGGCGACTGGGCTTCGTGTCGACGTGCGCGAACTTGTTATTTCGACCGTGGCAGAGGCGCATCCCGATGTGCGCGAGAAGTCGGCGACGCCATCGATCTGGCCGTTATTCGCCGCCCTCGCCGTGGGCGCCACCTTTCTCTATTCGATCTTCAGCCCGTGGGCGGTGGTCTGGGGAGCCGGGCCGATCGCCATCACCTTGATCGGCTGGTTCTGGCCGAAAGGCGATCCGGAGGACGAGGAATGAAACAGCGCCCGGCCGCGGATCTTTCCGAACTCCCGACCTTCGGGCTCGGACCGCGCAGCCCGACCTGGTGGGGCACCCTCGCCTTCATGGCGCTTGAGGGCACTGGTTTCGCGCTCGCCGCAGGCGCCTATCTCTACCTTGCCTACCTGTCCCCCGAATGGCCGCTCGGCGTGCCGCCGCCCAACCATTGGCCGGGCACCATCGTCATGCTGTTGCTGCTCGCCAGCGTGGTGCCCAACCACATACTGAACCGCTACGCCGAAGCCTGTGCCATGGTGCCGGTGCGCATCGGCCTGCTGGTGATGTCGCTGCTCGGCATCGCACCGCTTGTCGTGCGCTGGTTCGAATTTCCGGCCCTCAACATTTATTGGGATACCAATGCGTATGGCTCGATGCTGTGGGTGCTGCTCGGCCTCCACACCACACATCTGATCACCGATGTCGGCGACACGCTGGTGCTGACGGTTCTGATGTTCACGCGCCATGGCTATAGCGGCCGGCGTTTCGGGGATGTGGGCGACAACGTCTTCTACTGGGATTTCGTGGTCGCGACCTGGATCCCGATCTATCTGTTTATTTACTGGACGCCGAGGCTGGGTTGAGATGCGTGCGGTTCGGTACGGAACTTCCTGGGGTGGGCTGTTGTCGGGGCCATTGGCCTGGGCGGTATCGACGCAACTGAACTACGCGGTTGTCGAGTGGCAGTGCGCTCACAGGATTGCGATCATCCCCGTCATTGCGTTGGTGTTGGCGGTGCTGGCCTTGCTCGGCGGCGCGCTTTCGTGGCGGGCGCGACAGCAAGGCGGCGCCGCCTTCAAACCGGAGCGTACGCGCGGCACCGAAGATTTCGTCGCCAATGTCAGTATTCTAAGCGCGGTGCTGTTTACGCTGGTAATCGTCATGCAGGGCGCTGCCTCGCTCATTCTTGACGGCTGCATACGATGAGCTTCGAGGCGCTCTTCTCGACCTCGATCTGCTACGGTGCCGGCGCCCCTCAGGCCGGTTGGACGCTGGCGCTGCCAATTACGCTGCCGTTGGCAGCGATCGCACTGCTTTACACCGCTGGAGCCGCTCGGTTGTGGCGGCGGAGTGCTCGCAGCCGCCCGTTGCGGCTGTGGCAAGCCCTGCTGTTCGCGGCCGGCTGGGTCATTCTGGCAGCAGCGCTGGTCAATCCGCTCCATGCATTGGGTGAGCGCGTTTTCACCGCCCATATGATCGAACATGAGCTGCTGATGGCGGTGGCGGCGCCCTTGCTGGTCGCCTCCTGTCCGGCCGCGGCGATGATGTGGGCATTGCCGATCAAGCTGCGGCAGGCGCTGGGCACAGCCGGGCACGCCAAGATGCTGCGAGCGGTTTGGGTCGCCATCAGCCGCCCTGCAGCCGCCACCGTCCTGCACGGCGTCGCGATATGGGCGTGGCACGTTCCGGCCCTGTTCGAGGCAGCGCTTGGACAGGGTGCCCTGCACTATGCGCAACATGCCAGCTTCCTCGGTAGCGGCCTGCTGTTCTGGTGGGTGCTGCTGCCGCGCCCCGGCCGCGAACAAGCCTATGGCAGCGCGGTCATGCACCTTTTCTTCACCTCGCTGCACACCGGCCTGCTCGGAGTGCTGCTGCTGGTCTCGCCAAGGCTGTGGTACCCGGAAAACGCCGCCGGCGCAGAATTGTGGAGCCTTAGTCCGCTCGAGGACCAGCAACTCGCCGGTTTGGTGATGTGGGTTCCGGCCGGCCTGATCTATGGCGGCGCGGCGTTGCTGCTGGCCGGCCTGTGGATCCGCTCGAGCAGCCGAAAGGAGGCGCCGCATGCGCTTCACGCTGTCTAAAGCCATAATCGGCGCTGCGGTAATTGTCGTGCTCGTTGCAGCCCTGGCCGGGATTGCGTTGTACTTCGAGCAAAGCCGTCGGGTCGAGCAGAAGGCCGACAATGCGACCGGCGGTGTCGGCGCCCGCGCCATACCGATCATGATGGCCAATGGCTGCGCCGGTTGCCACACCATCACCGGCGTTCCCGGAGCGCAAGGGCTGGTCGGCCCGCGCCTCGACGCCAGCTTGGCCAACCGGGTTTACGTCGGCGGCGTCTTGTACAACAAGCCGGAAAACTTGATCCGCTGGATCCGTGCGGCAAGGGAGATCAGCCCGCATACGGCAATGCCTTCGACCAGAATTTCCGAGCAGGAGGCGCGGGACGTGGCTGCCTACCTCTATTCGCTCAAATGAAAGTCATTGCTCGCCGCGTCGCGACCACAGGCCACGACCGGGATCATAAGCGGCCGCCGCGGCGAGGAAGAACACGACGAGGCAGGCCAGAACTACTTGGCATGAGACCGGCTCGAAGCGCAGATAGAGCGCGAAGCGGATCAGCTCGACTGCATGGCTGAACGGATTCAGCGCTGCGACCGTCGCAAGCACCGGACCAGCCTCGGCAAGTCGCCACAGTGGATAGAGCGCGGTCGAGGCGAAGAACATCGGAAAGATGACGAAGTTCATCACCCCGGCGAAATTCTCCATCTGGGCCGATACTGACGAGACGAGCAGGCCGAAGGCGCCAAGCATCAGCCCGGACAGCACCAGCGCCGGCAGAACCGCGAGATAGCCGAGCATCGGTGGCCGCACGTCCCAGTAGCGCGCGATCAGCAAGAACAGGTACACGAGCGGCAGGCCGACGACCACACTGGCGAGCAGGCGAGCGCCGAGCAGATACCAGCGCGGCAGCGGCGCGGTCAGCAACAGACGCATGCTGCCCATTTCGCGGTCATAGACCATTGCCAGCGAACTGGCCATGGCGTGGAACAGCAGCATCATCGCGGCCAGCCCGGGCACCACATAGACTTCATACAGCACATAAGTCTGGTAAGGCGGCGTGATCGACAGGCCGAGCACGGAGCGGAAGCCGGCGGCGAAGATGGCCAGCCATACCAATGGCCGGGCAATCGCCGAGATCAGGCGGCCGCGCTGGCGCAGCGTGCGAAGCAGTTCTCGCTGCAAGATGCCGATGAGCGCCCGCAGCGCATGACGGGTTATCATACCGACTCCGTCAAGCGAGCGAACGCGTCTGCCATGCTGCCGACGCCGAGTTCGGCGGTAATGCGATCGGCGCGGCCTGCCCATCGCACCCGGCCGCCGTGAAGCACGACAACATCATCTTCGGCAGTCACCTCCTCAAGGAAATGCGTCGCCCACAATACCGCAATGCCGCGTTCGCGGCATAAGCCGCGAACATGCTGCGCCAGTGCCCGGCGCCCGGGCACGTCCAGTCCGGTGGTCGGCTCGTCGAGCAGGAGAAGGCGCGGCTGGTGCATGAGCGCACGGGCGATCTCGACACGCCGCCGCTGGCCGCCCGACAATGAGCGGATGGGATCGCCGAGCCTGTCGAGGACTTCGAGGCGGCCGAGTTCCTCGCGTGTTCGGACCTTGGTAACGTCGGCGGCAAGACCATGCAGGGCGGCGTGATAGCGTAGGTTCTCGCCCGCCGTGAGATCGAGATCGAGCGTCTGCTGCTGGAAGACGACGCCCATCTTGGCGAGCGCGGTCGCAGGGTCGGTGCGCATGGCGTGTCCGAACACTTGCACCGAGCCAGAACGAGCGTGATAGAGACCGGTAATCAGCGAGAACAAGGTGGTCTTGCCGGCGCCGTTGCGACCAAGCAGGATGCACATCCTGCCCTGCTCGACCGAGAAGGAGATAGCGTCGAGCACCCGCCGGTCCTTGAAACTGTGCCCCAGATTGTCGAGCGACAGCGCTTTCATGGCCCAACCACGACGCCCCACGGACCGCGCCCGACCGGCAGCGATTTGACCACCTCTTCATTCTCAAGGTCGATGACCGAGATATCGCCGGAATTGCCGTTGGCGCTGAATAGGCGTCTCTGATCGTCTGCCAGCGCGACGTGCCATGGCCGCTGGCCGACAAGATAAAGGCGGCGCACCGCCAGCGTGGCCGTGTCAATCTCGGCGATCCGGTTTGAGGGACCCAGCGCGACATACGCAGTGCCGCCGTCACGCGACATCTCGATGCCGACGGCCTGGACGCCGTCGCGGCGAATACCCGGCACCTCAAACTGGACCTTGCCGGTTTCAGCCCGTGTTAAGGTGTCGAAGACCGTCACCGTGCCGCGGATCTCGGAAGAGACCCAAAGCCGCTTTGCGTCCGGGGAGAACGCCGCGGCGCGCGGTCGCGTGTCGACCAGCAAATTATCCACGAGATCGAGCGTGCCGGCGTCGATGAGATGCAGCATGCTCGTCGTCTCCGAGGTGCAGGCGACGTAACGGCCGTCCGCGCTGACCGCCATTCCCTCGGGCTCGACACCGACATCGACGTTGCCGATGACCTTGGCCGAGGCGATTTCCACTACCGAGACCAGATTGTCGTTCTCATTGGCGACAAACAGCCGCTTGCCGTCGGGATGCACGACGAAGAATTCCGGATCGGCTCCCGAAGGCAGTTGGCCGACCACTCGTCTCTTGGCAAGGTCGACGACATCGATGCGATTGTCGTCGCCGACAGCGACAAAGAGGGTCTTCTTGTCAATGGAAAGCGCCAGTCCGCGCGGCCGCCGTCCGACGTCGATCGTTGCCGAGAGGCTCATACTTGCCCCGTCGACGACGGCAACCGCATTGTCCTGTTCGTTCGACACGTAGACGGTTTCGGCAGCAACAGGACCGACCGAGATAAGCACGGACACCACCAGGAGGATTGCGGTCAAAAGCGGCATGCGCTCTCCTCGAGATCGATGCCAAGCGTGTCGAGCGGCGTCCGCTGATGCAGGAAGCCGGGCTGCGGCGAGGCGGAGACCAGCAGGCGAGGCCCAGCAATCAGGATCGGCTGCCGCAGTTGCCCGTCCCATGGACGAAAATTGAGCCCTTGGCCTTTGAAACCGGGGAGAAGAAAATCGTCGCCGCGCATGTAGCCGGCGATGGCTGACGGATCGACGCTGCGCAGCCGCGTCGCGGCCTCGCCGACGCTGCGCACGGCGAGCCAGGCGGCATAGTCGCTCGGCGTCATCCATCGCCCCGCCTGCTTCCGGAAGCGGTCCTGCAACTGCGTCGCTCCCCATTCCTCGGTGACGGCGCTCCAACCGGCCGCAACCAGCCCTTGCGTGCCGGCGACCGGTCGCGGCAGTGCCGTGCGGTCATCGAGATAGGCGCCGAATTCGTCAGCCTCGTCGGCGACGACCAATACATCGTAATCGGCGACCTGCGTGGCGGCCGGTATTTCTGACTGCAGCGTGACATGGCCGGTATCAGCGCGTCCGTTCGCCGGACGGAACGTCCATGGCTGGTCGACGGTGATTTCGGCCCCGAAACGTTGCGCCGCGCGGCGAAAAGCGGCGGCCATCGCTTGGTCGGCAGAATGCGTGCCGACAAGCAGGAACCAGCGCTGCCAGCGCTTCCACACCAGGTACTGCGCCAGGCCGTCGGCGAGCATGGCGCGGCTTGGAATGGTGTGTAGCAGGTTCTTCCTGCAGTCCTGCTGGCGCAGCGCATCGTCGGTAGCGCGGCTGTTGAACAGCAGCATCTTCTCGGCGCCAGGCGCCGCAAGCGCCTGCGTGAGCGGCACAGCGTCAAGATCGGCGACGACAAACGCAAGGCCGGCGCCAGCGAACTGGCCTATCGCGTCCGATGCCGCCTCGGCGGGCTTCAGCACTCGCTCCTCCAGCCGGAAATGCTGGCCGAGAAAGCGCCCGGTCGTATTGTCGTCGGCGATGCCAAGACGTGCGCCTTGCAGCCCGTCATCTGTCGCGAACTGGTCCAGCGGACCCAACGGTAAGGGCGGCTTGCGCGACTGGCCGAGATAGCCGATTACCACCGTCTGAGGCTCGGCAAGACCGGGAGCAGCGACGAAAAGCAACAGGGCAAGAACAGCAAGCGCCAGCCTCATTCCGCTGCAGCTCCCTCTCCCGCAGTGACTGACCGAGGCGGAGTTGGATTAATTCCCCGCCATTGAAAAGGTTCCACTCTGGATATTCACGGCCTTGTGGTGACGGCTGGTCAGATCTGGATCGGCCTCACCTTGACTGTTCCTTCCAGCCGCCGAGTGAGAACGAGGGTAGCCCCGGACTCTTGATCGAGATCATGTGCGGCCGATACGGCGAAAGGCAAAGGGCGGGATGAGGTCTCCGCCGGTCCTCGCATCGGACGGCGGAAGCGTCTCCTCGAGCAGCATCGCCATCCGGGCATGGAGGGGCGACCTGACGCATACGGGATCGGCCGCCGCAGCATCGCCGGCCAGCGCCAGCGCCTGGCAACGGCAGCCGCCCCAGTCGACATCACGGCGCTCGCAGCTGCGGCAGGGTTCCAGCATCCAGTCCGTCCCACGGAAGGCGTTGAATGCCGGCGAGTCCCGCCAAATGTCGGCCAGCGGCCGAGAGCCGAAGCGCTCGAATCGCAGCGATGGAATGGTCATCGCAGCATGACAGGGCAGCACCAAGCCGTCCGGTGCGATGACGAAAGCATCGCGCCCCCAGCCGCCCATGCAGGGCTTGGGATAGGTCGCAAAATGATCCGCCACCACGAAATCGATCTCCAGCACGCCGACAAGACGTGCCCGTGCGGCCTCCACGGTCGCGACCTGATGCTCTATCGAGGCGCCGTCGGGCAGCAGGTAGCGACGATTGAGCAACGCCCAGCCGGCATATTGCACGTTGGCAATCTCCAGCCGCTCGGCGCCGAGCGAGAGCGCCAGGTCGATGTAATCGGGAATTTCCGCGATGTTGTGCCGATGGATCGGCGCATTGATCGTCAGCGCCAGTCCGAGGGCCCGCGCATGTCTGGCGGCAGCGAGCTTTTGCGCGTGGGCGCCGGAATGGCGTCCGATCCGCGCGGTGGTTTCGGCATTGGCACCCTGGAAGCTCACCTGAACATGGTCTAGCCCCGCGCTGGCAAGTGCTTCCAGACGGATGCCGGCAAGGCCGACGCCGGCCGTGATGAGGTTGGTGTAGACACCGGTTTGCGACAGCGTTGACACGAATTGTTCGAGGTCCCGGCGCAGCGTCGGCTCGCCGCCCGAAAGATGCACTTGAAGAACGCCCATAGCCGCCACTTGCTCGAACACGTCGAGCCAGCGTTCCGTCTCCATTTCACGGTCGGCTTTCAGCAAATCAATGGGATTGGAGCAGTAGGGGCACTGCAGAGGGCAGCGATGCGTCAGCTCAGCCAGCATCGCGATCGGAGGGAACGGCGCCTGCGTCACAGCCGCACCAACAGCCGGTCTGCCCATTCCTGCAGGAAGGCGCCGACGTCGGCGTCGATTTCCTGGCCCTGACCGTCATATTCGCAAGCAAGCTCCCTCACAATGGCACTGATTG
Organism: Mesorhizobium sp. M1163; assembly: GCF_040318415.1. Taxonomy (NCBI): domain Bacteria; kingdom Pseudomonadati; phylum Pseudomonadota; class Alphaproteobacteria; order Hyphomicrobiales; family Phyllobacteriaceae; genus Mesorhizobium; species Mesorhizobium sp. M1163. The sequence goes on from NZ_JAMYMF010000001.1 coordinate 241,995, forward strand.
ACGTCTTGCCGTCACAGCGCCGGAGGATGTCCAGTCCGATTGCATCGGGCCACAGAACGCGCTCAGGTGCCAGCACCGCCCAGGCATTCCGGACGGGATCGAAACGCAGGCGTACATAGGGCGCGAGGCGCGGGCGAGATTGCGCCGATACAATCCCTCTCCGGCGGTCCGCTGTCATCCGTTGGTCTCCGGCCGGAAGCAGCCAGGGGGTATGACGCCGTCACGCCCATATGCGTAGTCGAGCGCGTCGAGCATCGCCCAGAGCACATCGCACTTGAAGACCAAGGCGTCGACAACCTTCTGCTGACGTTCCGGCGTGTCGGCATAGCGAAGCACGTAGCCCAGCGCGAAATCGGAATCGCGTGCGGCCTGATCGGGCCGCCGATCGAAATAGGCGAGCGTGTCGGCCCTGACGAAGTCGTATCGCGCCAGCATCGCTGGCACGCGTTCTGCGATAATATCGGGCGAGAAGAGTTCGGTGAGGGAGGAAGCAACTGCTTCGAGCAGCGTATGGGACGCGCAGAAATTGACATACGCCTGCACCGCGAAGCGTGTTGCCGGCAGCGCCAGCCTTTGGCTTTTCACCTCTTCCGACTCAAGGCCGAGCGACGTCGCGAGATGCAGCCAGCGCGCAATTCCGCCACTCCGGCCGTCCTCGCCGTCATGGTCCTCGATGCGCTTGCGCCATGCGGCCCTGAATGCCGGATCCTCGGCGTGGGACAGGATGGTGGCGTCCTTGCGTGGAATGGCCGCCTGATAGCAGTAGCGGTTGAGCGCCCAGGCCTGCAGCTCGGTCTTCGACATCGCTCCCTCCACCATTCTGCGATGGTAGGGGTGTCGGTTATGATAACGCTCGCGGCCGACCTGCAGAAGGACTGTGCGCAAATCTTGTTCATTGAGGCCGCGGCCGACCACGTCGGAAAAATCGTTCACAGCATGAGCTCCATCCGGTCTTGCGCAATCTCCCATCCAGCTGCGCGCACCGCCGCGTGTTCGGGCGATTCCTCGTCCAGAACCGGATTTGTGTTGTTGATATGGATGAAAATCCGGCGGTCGACCGGCAGGTGGTTCAGACATGCGATCGCACCGTTCGGTCCGGACATGGCGATGTGTCCCATGCGCGCGCCGGTCTTCACGCCCACGCCGGCCGTGATCAGCTCGTCGTCCGTGAACACTGTGCCGTCGAGGAGAACCATGTCGGCGCCGGCAATCCGTTGCCGCAGCGATTCATCGACGGCTGTACAAGCGGGAATGAAGAGCAGCGAGCGGCTCCCCTCCATCAGACGAACCCCGATCGTGCCGCCATCGGCGGAACGGAGCTTCGGATCCTGTCGGCCGCCATCTTCAAGAAAGAGCGCCACCTTGCCAGGAACGGAAAACACCTCGATGCGGATGCCGATTTCCGCGCCCTCGGCATCGCAAAGATCGATGAAGCCTTCAGGAGGAAGGCAGCGGCGCGAAACAATCTGAGCATCGAGGACATCGAAGATCGAATTGGAGGCGATAACCGCCAGAACCTGCTCCGTTGCATAAAGAGCGAAGGGTTGCCGCTCACGCAAGCTGAGGAGCCCCGAAATCTGGTCGATCTCGGCGCCGGTCAGGACGACGGCTGCCAGCGGTGTGGCGCGTGCCGACATCTCCGGATGCGGTTGGAGTTCAGGGTTTTCAGCAATCTGCTGGCGGATATCGGGAGAGGCATTGAAAAGCACCCAGCGTCGCCCGTCTGGAGATGCCGCAACACTCGTCTGAAGACGCGGGCGGACCCCAGGATTACCCGCCCGCGCGGCCCTGTTCAGCCTGTCGTTGGCGTTCCACTGAGGAAAACCGCCACCCGCGGCGGAGCCGATGATCCTAATCCACACGCCGTGATAAACTCCGCGTTTCTCTATTCCAGCAATGTCGCGAACCGGTCGAGCACAGCCGATGCCGTACCCGCCGGTTGCGTAATGTCATTTCTTTGTGGTGATTTCGGCAGGCAAATAGCGCGATATCTCCATTCCCGCCGCGACTTCGCACATGACGGGCTTCTTCCAAGTCTTCTTCTTCATGTCTTTCTCCGATCTGGCTGCCTTGGAAATACCGCAGCCAATCCCATAAGCACGCAGCCCAAGCTTTGTTCCCGACAGGGTATGCGAGGGATGCTCTTTCGGATTGGGCGTCGGACGCTCGCGTCAAAGAAAAGACAGATCAACCGAAAGCGGAACCGGGGTGGCGGATGTTCGCGCGAAGCTTACAGCATCGGCCGGCCACCTGTGACCAGAAGCAAGCCCCGGTGAAACAACCGGCTTCTGACGAAGCCAGGAGGATGTAAGCCGGCGCAACGCAACTCTTGAGGAAATCGCCCTGCTGGCGCTAAGCTCGTTCTCCTGCATCTTGTATCGGGCACAATGATGAACGGTGAGGCGAAAAGCAGCCTGTCCGGGCGCGCCATGCGCTGGGCCATTGCATTGACCGAGGAGAAGAGCGTCACCGGGACCAGCGGCGAAGCCTCGTTCGGCCCGTGGCTGGCAGACGAGTTACGCCGCGAAGCCGCGTTTCGCCACGCGGAAACCTGGACCATAGAGGTCGAGCCGGAAGATGGCCGCCATTGCGTGGCGATGCTGGTCCGCGGTACTGGCCGCGCCACCATCGTGCTGACCGGTCACTACGACACCGTCACGACGCGCGACTATGGCGATCTGGAGGATCTGGCCACCCAGCCGCAACAACTCACCCAAGCGCTAAGAAAAACTTTGGCCATGGCCGAGGCGCCTGCCGTGAGGCGGGCGCGGGACGACTTCGCCTCGGAGGAGTTTCTCGCCGGCCGCGGGCTGCTCGACATGAAGGCCGGTTTGGCCGCCGGGCTGGCGGTTTGCGCCGCATTCGCCGAAAGCACCAACGCGGCGGGAAACTTTCTGTTTATCGCGGTTCCCGACGAAGAGAACAATTCTGCCGGTGCGCGCAAAGCGGCACAGGTTCTCACCGAGATAGCCGGCGAGCACGAGTTGGACATCTTCGCGGCGATCAATCTCGATGCGATCGCCGACGACGGGGACGGCAGCAAGGGTCGCGTCATCGCGCTTGGAACGGTCGGCAAGCTGCTTCCGACAGCCCATGTCGTCGGCGTTCCCGCGCATAGCGGCTTTCCGTTGAGTGGCCCGAATGCGGCGACCATTGCCGCGGCCATAGCCGCCCGGGTGGAATGGGCATCGGAGCTGACCGACGACTCCCGGTCGCTTCCGGGTACACCGCCGAGTCTGCTCAGCATTCGCGACGGCAAGTCCGGCTATGACGTGACCACGCCGGCTGCCGCGTTCGCCACCTTCAACGTGCTGAGCTATCGCCGGACGCCGGATGAGGTGCTCGAACGCTTCGACCGGCTGGCGATCTTCCACTGCCGGAGCAATGCCGGCTGGTCACCGACTAGGCATGGCGATTGAGCCGCTTGCCGGGACCGGCAATCGTCACCGGCTTCGGATCGATACCTTACTTGCCGACGAACCTTTCGGACCGGCCGGCAGCGGCGCGGCTGCGGGCGATCGCTTCGGACGTCGCGGCCGACGCAAGCGCCCGCTATGGCTCGGCAATCGGCTGTGCGGATTATTTCGCCGGCATCTCGGATATGAGCTTCTTTGGCGAGGCGGCCAAGTCCGGTCTCAAGGTCGTCGCCCGCAACACGCCGATGGGCGGGACGGCATTCGCTGGCCGAAGTCAGGTGGGCTAGCCAACATTCCCACCATCAATATCGGTCCGTGGGGACGAGACTACCACACGCCGCTTGAGCGGCTTCACATCGGCTATGCTTTCGACGTCCTGCCGCAGGTCGTGAGCGATGTTTGTGCAGCGCTGCTTAAAGAGCAAGGATAGGTACGAGTCCATCAAATCTCGCCAGGAACAAATCGGCGAAGCCGAGGTTTGGTTCTACAAATCAAATCGCGAGGAAATCCTATGGACACTGACGTCAACTCCGAAACCCGTTCGATCTTCATTGTTGGGCTGCGCAACGCCCACGCCATGGAGAACCAGGCACTTTCGATCATGAAGCCTCAGGTCAAGCGGATCGAGAACTATCCGCAGGTCGCCGATCGCCTGCAGCAGCATATCACGGAGACCGAAGGGCAGATCGCCCGGCTGGAATCCATTCTGGATAGCCTCGGCGAGGACCATTCCACATTGAAAGACACGGCCATGTCGATGGTCGGCAGCATGGCGGCGATGGGACATTCCGTAGCCGGCGACGAAATCCTCAAGAACAGCTTCGCCAACTTTGCATTCGAAAATTACGAGATCGCCGCCTACAACTCATTGCTCGTACTCGCCGAAGCCGGAGGGTTTAGTCAGGCAACCAACTCTCTTCAGCAGAATCTCAGCGAAGAAGAAAAAATGGCCGACTGGTTGAAGCAGAACCTTCGCGCCGTCACCTTGCAATACGCCAGGCTGCGTGAGGCGGGAGAGACCGCCAAGAGTTAGGCCGCCCCGCTGGGGAAGAGGAATTCCTGACAACCACCCCAGCCGAATTGACGGGGTGGTTGTTTTTCTGGGATCGGAAGTGCTGCTAAAGACCGCGCGCCACGCGTCGGCCAGACACCCTTCCTTGGAGCCCGAAGAACCGGCCGGATTCAGAGCTAAGAATCCGAACGGATCGGAGCGCCCCGGTTCTGATGGCTTGAACGCCGCGATCCCATTTGTCTGCGGAAGGTTGCGGACTCCTGGCCGACTTCGATGTTCCCACCGCAAGGCGACCCGCGGTCGAAATCACCAGGAACGACCGGTGGCAGCGCTATGACGTCGATTTGGGAGCCTCGTCGGTCTCCGGCAAACGATCGCGAATGGCTTCCTCGGTTGTGCTTGCCGTCTTTTTCACGACTTTCTCGACGCGGTCGACCAACGTCTCGGCGTCGCCGCTGGAACCCTGTCGGTCAGCCTCTTCCTTTACAGTCTCATATGCTTCGGCGGCAACCTGCTTGGCTTGCTCCACGCCTTCTTCAAAGACTTCTTCGGCACTGTCACGAAGCTTGTCGCGGTAAGGGCCGAGTTGCGCGTCTTCCGCGGCGGTGTGAGGCAGCATCACGCCGATGGCTGTGCCCACGGCAAGGCCCACCGCGGCCATTGCCAGAGGTTCGCGCTGGAACAGGTCCTGCGCCGACTGCCGCACCCGCCCCGTCATATCGGTGGCGGCCGAGCCGACCTGCCCGGCTGTGCTTCTCAATCTTTCTTTGGCGCCGCTCGCAACGTCTGCCACAGCCTCAGTCGCACCGCCTGCCACGGACGCAACCGAACGAGCGGCATCGGAGAGCATGGAGCCGGCGGAACCTTCGCCCTCGGCACCGTACTCATCGCCGCGTGAGTCCTGCCAGGCCCCGCCCAAGCCCCTCTGGTCAGAGAAGTTTCGGGTGCCGTCAGGCTCCCTGCCGGTCGAATAGGCATCAAGTGCTGAACTGTCTACCGACGTGCCCTTGCCAAGCATCAGCCAGGCTAGGCCCGCGCCGACCAATGTAAGCGGCAACGGATTGTCCCTGACCTGAGTCTTAAGATTGCTGAGCATGGCGGATCCCTCGCCGCTGAACATCCCGGTGAATTCGTCGATCAGTTGGCCCGGTGTCATCTTGCTGCGGATCGTGTCTGCGGTATCTGCCACTCTGGCGCGCGCAATATCAGCATCGCGTTCCAACTCGGCTGCGGATTTCTCGGTCATCTTATCTGTTCCTTGATCACGCGTGCGTCGCGTTTAAGTTGGTCTTGTGTCCGGTCGGGGGTCAACTCGGAGGGAGCCATGCTTGCCTTGCCCGAGCGCAAGAGTATGACGCCCAGTACTGCCACCACGACGCCGACGAGCAGCGAGGACCATCCGGCTCCCAGCCCGGCGCTCGCCAAGGCAATCACCAGCGCCTGCAAAAGCACCATCAGGGCGGCGAGCAGGCAAATGGCGCCTCCCATTACCTCCACGGCGCCGGCGCCGGCCTTGCTTACCTTTTCCGACATTTCAGCCCGCAACAGCCTGCTTTCGGTTTGAAGCAGTATTGTGACCTGCTGTGCCAGATCGCTGACAAGGGTTGTCAGGCTGCGAGTGTCCTGGTTGTCAGTCATGGGTTTCGCTCCAGGCTTGCATTGGCCCAGTCATCGCCGGACTGATCGGATCCTAGCGGGGCCGGCTCAACTGCCTCTGCCGATCGCCATCCGAACTCATTCGAGCTAGGACCCGTCTCGGGCGCCCGGCCTGTTCCCGACTGGCCCGGTGCTCCGGTTTGAGCAGAGGGTGGCGAGCTCTTGATGAACCGCCCCAACGCCAGGCCTGCCAATACCGAACCGGCGATCAGCGCCCCCGAGTTTTCGCGGCCGAAGGACTGGATTTCACCAAGCACCTCGTCAAACGGTTTATCCTTCAGGGACGATGAAAGCCGCTCAAGCCCGCCTGCGGCATCGAGGGCGAACTTCGAAGCGGTCCGTTGATCATTATTGGCCAGATGCTCGCTTGCCGCGCGCAATGCGCCGCTGAAGGCCTTCAGATTGGCGCTTACGTCGCGCTGCGTTGCGTCTGCCTTACTGGACAACGCTTGCTTTGCTTCCGAAGCGTAATCGGCGGCTTTCCGAGTGACCTCGTCCCGAGCGTCGTGGAGCGCTTCCGTCGCGGTCTGCTTTTCCCGTTGTAATCTGTCCGAAAGCTCGCTTCTGGCTGCCTCGAAATCGGCCGTCTGACGGCCCTGATCGTCCTGGTCTTGCATGGTATCTCCTAGTGGAATCCGAGGAAGGAGAGGATCGCAAGCACGACAACGACGAGGCCGATGAGATAAATAACACTGTTCATGGCGCAATCTCCTCCACTGCGCACCGAACTTGCCTGTGCTTCCCGTGTTCCCTCAGACGTCATCTTTTTTGGTAAGCGCAGCCTAACCAGCCTTAAGACGGGATCTTGTCCTGTGCCGATGGCGGTGAGCGCGCGGTTGGAAATGATACGAGACCGGACTCCGGTGCGACTTACAGGTCGAGACGCAGGTCCGTTCCGGCAGATATTCGCGCTGCATGGGCCGGGAATTTTTCCGCAGTGCTTTGACTGGGCATTATCGCAGTGGGACCTGCCTGCGACCTACCACTCAATCGCAGGCCGCGCGATCATCAGCCAGAAAATTCCGAGTACGGCAGCGAAGGCGGGGAAGCCGAAGGCGAACCACAGCCAGAAGAGCCGATGATAGCGTGGCGGCAACGGCGCGCCTGCAGCGGCGGCTTGCGAGGCCAGCTTGCGCATCTCCATTTGCATCCAGACGACCGGGAGCCAGAACATTCCGGTGAAGATATAGAGCGTGATCGAAAGCACGATCCAACCTTCCGACAGCGAGTAGCCTGCCTGCCAGGCGAGCGCGGCGCCCGTCAGCGGCTGCGCGACGACGGCCGTCGCTGTGAAAAGAAAGTCGGCTACGACAACCATGCGCGCCACCGCCGCAACCGTTGCCGTATTGCCCGTCCTGTGGGCGAGCAGCATGAAGAACGCGATGCCGGCGCCGGTGCCAAGCAGCACGGCTCCGCCGATGACATGCAGAAATTTCAGCAGGAAATAGTCCATCAACGCTCCTCCAGCACTGCCAAGGCTACAAAGTGCAGCACCAGGATCGGCAACACTTTGAGGAACGGCCCAAGCGGTTCGTTCCACAGCTCCGGGCGCAGGAAACTTCCGACGGCTAAGTAGAGGAGCGAGAGCGCGATGCCGCCATAGAGGCCTTTTCGCGTCGTCGACCGCCAAGCTATGAGCGCGCCAATGGCGATGTCGGCCAGAGCGCCGACGATCACGGTAGGCGCCGACAAGATGCCAGCCCCAGTGCTTTGCATCAGATCGATGCCACCGTTATAGCCGGTGGTCAGCGACACAATACCCGTCACGATCCAGAAGAAGGGCAGGACGACGAAGATCGCAGGCTTGATGAAATACAGCCGGGCAAACCATTTTTCCTGCACCGTTGCCGGATTGAGCGCGAGGAAACCCGCCAGGGTTTGCGGCCGTATGCCGGTCAAGGCGGCCCAGTTGGAGGGATCTCCAACCGCCCCTCGGGCGATCTCCCTGGCCGCGTTGGTGCGCATTGGTGGGCGCCAGCCGAACATCGCGGCAAGGTCGCCGAGGCGGTAGAGAAGCCTTGCAACAGCCGGCGGCAAGACAAAGCTAACTGCCGGAGCCCAGCCGAGCCATCGGCGATAGCTGCCGACGACCTCGTCCATGCTCAGCTGTTCGGGACCGACAAGTTCCAGCACGACGCGAGACGGACTGGCGGGCGCGAGAAGGAAGACGACGGTTGAGACAACGTCGTCGAGTTGTACCACCTGGAGCCGGCCGGTGTCGGGCATGGACGGCAGCACCGGAAGCCAGGCGAGACCCCGAAACAATGCGCTGGCTCCAAACACCGGCCGCCCGAGCACCACGGACGGGCGCAGGATCACCCAGTCCAGATCAAGCGCCATAAGCGCTTGATCGCCGGCCAGTTTCGTCGCCGAGAACGTCGAAGGTTGCGCCCGATCGACGCCTATCGCCGAGAAGTGGATCACCCGGGCAACCCCTGCCCTCGCACAGGCGAGGAAGAGTGCTGCCGCCGCATCGCGATGGACTTCCCGCGTCTTTTCACGGGGGCTGTCCTGCAGAACGCCGGCACAATTGACGACGGCGTCAATGCCCGTGAGATGCGGCAACCAGTCTTCGGGCTGCAGCGCCACCGCCATGTCCAGCACCAGCAACTGATAATTGCCGGCCCGGTTTGCGCCGGGGCTGCGGACCAAGCCGATCACCTCATGCCCTTCGGAAAGAAGGCGTGCGACGACCGAGGCACCGATCAGGCCGGTGGCGCCGGCAACCAGAACTTTCACACTGGACCCCATTCTCCGACGGCGGGACAGTATCGTTCATTCCCGCTTATCGCCCTCGATACTCCCCTTCATAGCGGAAAGTTCTTCCTTCGTGCATAACAACCGCGGCCGCGCCGGGTCGGAGATGTCGAGCTTGTCCCAGGGAATGCGGTACATGCTGTCGCGACTGCGCATTCGAAAGACGTCGAGGACCGCTGTGCCGATGGCAGAAGCGGATAGGCGCTCGAATGCTGCGTAGATGCCGACATGGTACTCGGTAACCACGAGATCATCGCCATCCGGTTCGGCGCGTATCTCCTCGATATGGCCGATGCTTTTGCCGCGCTGCGAAAGCACATTCCTGCCAGCCAATTGCTCAAGATTGACGGTGGCCATCATCCAGCTCCCGGGATACGCCCAATGACATGATCGCGGAGCCAGTTCTGCCAGTCGAAAATCGCCGTTTCGCGGACGTCGATATCGAACTCGATGTCGACGCCGATGTCGCGCACCTTGTTCCAGGCGATGCGGTGCGGCTCGGCATGGCGCCTGCCGCCGAGCCTTGCCGCAAGCCGCGCCATCCAGCGCCCGGGCCGCTCGCCAAGCCGGCGCGCCAGCGTGATCGAACCGAGCTCGACCGCAATAATTTTTGGCGGCTTGCCTGGCCCGAGTTCGGCCACCAGCCCGTCCACCTTGCCGATCTTGACCTGCTCGCGGTCGACCACTTGCTTGTCCAGGATGTCGCGCAGCAAATCCATCAAGTGTCTCCGAATATCTGCAAAGGAATAGTCACGACTGCGAGCACGAAACCGAGCGCTATGATGAAGATGACCGCGGCATTCGCGATCAGGCCATTGCGGTGCTCGCCGACATAACGCTCGTCGTTCAGCAGGAAGAGGAACGGAACCACGGTCAGCGGCAGGCTGGCGGCCGTCAGAGCCATGGAAAAGATGGTGAGCTTCAGCGGATCGAGACCCAATGCGATCGGAATGGCGGCGAGAAACAACGAGATCGTATAGACGGTGCTGAAGCCGGGATCGTCGCGCGGTTTCAGGTCCTCGCCCCAGGTCCAGCCGAAACCCTGCGCCACAAGGTACGCTTGCTGCAGGCCGATTTCGAGCGCGGCACCGAAGCAAGCGATGCCTAGTGAAGCAACGAACAGGACGAACCCCCAGAAACCGAAGATCGGAATCAGCATCAGCGGCAGCTGGTGGTAGTCGTCGATCTGCTCAATGCCGTGCGCTGCCAGCACGAGCGCCGCCACAATCAACACACCGATCGAGATTGTGCCGCCAAAACACATGCCCAAGCCGGCAATGGCCCGATTGGCTCCGAGATAGCTCTTGTCCCATTGATCCTCGATTGCTCCCGACGAATAGAACATGAACAGATAGGGCGAGATCGACGCACCAAGAATGCTGACCGCCATGAACCAGTAATTGGCCGCATCGTGCTCGGGCAGAGTGGGCACGGCACCGGCCGCAACCTGCCCCCAATCGGGTTTCAGCATGACGGCGCCAACCACGAAGCACAGCGTGACCAGCCCGAGGACCGCGACACCTTTTTCGATGAATCCGAACGTGCCTTTCCAAAGGAACAGCCATGCCAGAAAAGCGACCGGCAGCGCCCACCACTGAAAGCCGATGCCGGTGGCGAGCTCGAGCGCAATGGCAACACCGCCGATTTCGGCTGCCATGACCAGGAAGTTGACCAGCAAAGTCGCAAGCAGCGGCCACAGAAAGGCGTTGAAGCCAAACCGTTCCCGGATCCCGTCGACGATGGTGTGATGGCTAACGGCGGCGAAGCGTCCGGCCATTTCGACCAGGAAGATGATGCAGATCGTGCCCAGGACGACGGCCCATATCAGCTGGAACCTGAACGCCGCGCCGGCCTGAGCTGCGGTCGCCATCGATCCGACCTCGAGAAAGCCGCCAACGCTGGTGACGACGCCGAGCGATATTTCGAGTAGCTTCTTCATGATTTCGGCGCGAAATATCTGGCGTAGGACGCGCTCAGATCGGCGGCGGCGGCCCGCAGATCCTGTTGCGCGTGTTCCACGTCCGAACGGTTGCCGTTCTGCACTGCGGTCGCTGCGCGTGTTACCGCCGCCGAAAGCTGTCCGACCGCCGTCGTCAGACCGGCTTGCTCGCTGGGCTCAGGCGACTTGGCGGACTGGATTTGCGCACCGGCATCGGCGAGCGCCTTGCCGACCGATTGCAACGTGCGCGACGTGTATTTCGAAGGGGCTGCCCCAGCGACCCAAGCCTCCAGGACCAGTGATGCGGTCTGTGTGGCGGAAGCCGCGATTTTCGACTGCTGCTCGACCTGGTCGGAAGACGTGCATGCCGTCAGTACAGATATCATCAGCAGCAAGCACAGGCGGTCTGGTCGAAGACCGACGGCTGTAACGGCATTTACAACACGTGCTTGTAGCGTTGCTGCCACACGATTGTTCTCCCCGCACCAAGCGACTTCGGCGTGAAGTTTGATCTAGAGCGCCCGGTAATCACGTCAACTGAACCGGATGAACGGCGCTGGCAGCGCGGAACAAACCAGCGATCGCCGGATTAGGTGATGAGGAGGCAAAGGCCATGGACAGGGAACAGCGTATCAGGCAGCGAGCCAATGAGATCTGGGAGCGCGAAGGCCGTCCGCAAGGACGCGAGCGCGAGCATTGGGATCAGGCCGTGCAGGAGATCGAAGCTGAGGGTTCCGAGGCCGAACGCGGTCCGGTCGTGCCTGATCCAACGGTCGGGGCCGGCTCCAATCCAGAGGCGCGCGGCAGCAAGCGGCGGGGGAAGTGAGGTCCAATGCCTCGTCTCGTCGCCTGGATCGTGGTCGTACTGGTCGTGCTGTTCGCCGCCTGGCTGATGATCGGACGCGACAGAACCAGTGGCGGAGCTCAGCCCACGCCGCATGCAATAGATCAGAATGGATAGGAGCTGACATGGCGGGAACCGATACTCATCCTGAACAGGACCCTGCCGAAGGATCGCGATCGACAGTGGAAAAGCAGCTCCGCAAGGAGCAAGGCGGCGAGGGTCAAAATCGCAAAGCCGAGCCAGCTTCCGACAAATCCGGCAGCAAGACCAAGACGCCTTCGGAAGCGCGCAAGAAAGGCTCAGGCTTGGATTGAGCCGGCTGACGGCGGGCTCACGCTGCCGTTTGCCTCGAAATAATAGGGATAGCGCTGCTGGACGATTTCGAGCACCTCGAAGATGTGGCGAAGATGCATTCGCATTGCTTCTTCCGCCGCAAGCGCGTCGGCCTGCTCGAGCGCATCGACAATCCGCCGATGCTGGCCGAGGACCACCGACATGCTGTCGAGGCGCGGAAAAGACAGGAAGCGGAACCGGTCCATGTGCAGCTTCGCCGCGCTGATGTCGGCCCAGATTCCGGGAAACCCGGCATGACTGGCGATATGCTGGTGGAACAGCTCGTCCGACTTGAAGAAGCGCCTGTCGTCCGCGATGGAGGCGAACGTCTCCTGGACCGCCAGTTCGCCTTTGAGCATGGCAAGCAGGTCGGCACGGTGCGGGCTCTCGACGGCGCGCTTGATCAGGCCGACTTCGAGCGATTCGCGCAGGAACTGCGACTTCTCGAGATTGGCAATACGGAGCGGCGCCACCATGCTGCCGCGCTGCGGATAGATGTCGATCAGGCCAAGACCGGCCAGCCGGGCGAGCGCCTCCCTGACCGGCGTGCGGCTCACCCCAAGGGCTTCCGACATCGCCTTTTCCGAGATCCCTTCATGCGGCTTCAGGCGGAAGGTCAGGATCTGGTCGAGCAGAACCTCGAACGTCCTCGCCGCGACCGACGCGCCGGGGCCGGATTCGCCCAACCGCCCCTCGGTGATGGTCCGCATTCCCAAAAGCCCTGCCATCGGCAATCCCCTTAAAGGCTCTGCAGTTTCAAGCCGTTCATGAAATGCCTGCGCAAGCAGCAGCCCGGCGTTACTCCGTGCGCGGAGAACCGCCGATGCGCGCCAGCAGCCCGCCATCGACGCGCACGACCTCGCCAGTGACGAAGGAGGCATCGTCGGACAGCAGGAAGGCAACGACTGCGGCAATCTCTTGCGGCTGGGCGGTACGGCCGAGCGGATGCATGTTGTCGAGGATGCGCAGTATCTCGTCGGGGTTGTCGTTGAGCTTGACCGCATCCCGCAGCATCGGCGTGTCGACGGCGCCCGGAGCGACGGCATTGACGCGCACGCCGAGGGGCGCGTAGTCGACGGCCATCGATTTGACGAGGCCGATCAGGCCGTGCTTGGCCGTGCTGTAGGCCAGAACCCCTTCCTGGCTGGCCAGGCCCTGCACCGAGCTCATATGGACGATGGCACCGCGGCTTTGGCGCAGCAGCGGCATCGCCGCACGCGACAACAGGTAGGCAGCCTTGAGGTTGACGTTCATCACCTCGTCCCAAAGCGCCTCGTCCGTAGTCTCCACTGTTCCGTAACGCTGGATGCCGGCATTGTGGGAGAGCATGTCGAGCCCGCCGAACACGGACCGGGCAAGCTCGACGGCGCGGCCGCAGGCTTCTGTGTCGGCGGTTGAGCCAAGCACGGTGCGCACGGTCACGCCGCGCGCCGAAAGCTGCGCCGCGACCTCATCCAGCTGATCGCCCGCCCGGTCGAACAGGATAAGGTCGACGCCTTGCTCGGCCAGCCTTTCGGCGACAGCACGGCCGATGCCCATGGCTGCCCCGGTGACCAGTGCGCGTTTTCTGAATTCAGCCATTTATCCTCCAAGAACAGTTGCCGATCGATTACCATGGTAGTCGATCGGCGCAATTTGACGCGCTCTTTTCCGCGGAGCCGGCCCAAGCGTGTCCGGCATCATGCCGATCCTTGCATGAAAGCCAGCGTTTCCGCGCGCGTCGGTGCGCCAACACGTCCGCCAAAGCGCAGGCATTTCAGGGCGGCGGCGGCGCTGGCCACTGCTATGGCCCGCTCTTCGTCCCAACCTTCGGCCAGACCGAGGGCGAAGGTGCCGTGAAACACGTCGCCTGCCGCCAGGGTGTCGACGGCTTCGACCCGCGGCGACGGCAGGTGACGGACATCATTGCCACCCGGGTGCTGGAACGCGGTGCCGTTCGCCCCATCGGTGACGGCCACGAAGGCGCCGGTCCGTTCGCCGAGGATAGCAACGGCAGAACCGGCGGATATCTCCGGACCGCAAAGGATGCGTGCCGCCGGCAGCGAAGCAACGACATGCGAGGCGATCGGCAGCAGCCGGTCGAGCACCGGTCGCGACGCGACATCTGCGTCAAGGACCGCCGGAATGCCGTATTCACGAGCTTTCGCCAGCGCCAGGGCGGCGGCTCCGGGCCAGCGGACATCGACCAGCACGGCGTCGAACTGGGAAAAATCCGCGGGTGGAAGGCGGTCCGGATCGGCTTGCGTGACGGCATCGTAGAAGGGCACGATCATACGTTCGCCGGCGGCGTCGACCAGGATCGTAGCAATGGCCGAGCGGCCGCCCTCGACCCTGCGCACCAGCGAACAGTCGACCCGCTCCGCCTCCATCTGGCCAATGACATCGCGGCCGACGGCATCGTCGCCGACGCTTGCCCATAGCCAGACGTGTCCGCCCTGGCGGCTGGCCGACGCGGCGGCGCTGGCCGCCATGCCGGCCGCGATCTGCACGGCCTCGCTTGGCAGGAACTTGCCGGCGCCGGAGGGCAGGACATCGAGGCGCAAGATCGTGTCGTAGGTGAGCGCGCCGACACAAAGCAGGCGGGGCGCCGTCATTGCAGCCGGTAGCCGCGCTGATGGGCAATCGCCGTCATCACGCCTCTCAGTTCGGCAAGGCCGCGAAGACGGCCGATCACGGGGTAGCCGGGATGGGTGTGCCGCGCGGCGTCATCGATCAGCTCGTGGCCATGATCCGGGCGAAACGGCAGCAGCGCCGCCGGTTCGCCGGCGTCGCGGCGGCGTTGCTGCTCGTCGAGCAAGATCGAGACCACCGAGACCATGTCGACATCGCCGCTCAGATGCTCCGATTCCATGAACGAGCCGTCCGGGTCCTTGCTGACGTTGCGGAGATGCACGAAGTTTATCTTGTGCGCAAAGCGCCTGGCGATGGCGGGCAGGTCATTGGCCGGGTTGGCGCCCAGCGACCCCGTGCACAAGGTGAGGCCGCTATGGGCCGATGGCACCGCGTCCAGGATAAGGGCGATGTCGTCGGCGTTCTTGACGATCCGGCACAGGCCGACGAGATCGCGCGGCGGGTCGTCCGGGTGGATCGCCAGCGTGCCGCCCGCCTCTTCGGCGGCCGGCAACACGTTTTCGAGAAAACGGACGAGGTTCTCGCGCAGCCGCTCATGCGACAGGCTCGACTGCTCGGCCACCACTTCGCGCAATTCCGCTATGTCGTAGCGCTTGAAGGCGCCCGGCAGGCCGGCCATGATGTTGGCGAGCAGACGCTCTTTTGCCGTGTCCGGCGTCGTCTCGAACCATTCGCTTGCCCGCTGGAGAACATCGGACGCATAGTCGCGCTCCGATCCCTTGCGCTGCAGCATGTAGCAATCGAATGCGGCAAGCTCGTGCATGTTCATGCGGAGCGCCCGTCCGCCGCCCGGCAGCGGCGCAGCCAGGTCTGTGCGGGTCCAGTCGAGGATCAGCATGAAGTTGTAGCAGACCGTGCGCACGCCGCAGGCGCCGAGATTGCGCAAGGTCTGCCTGAAATTGTCGTAGAGCCGGTCAAGATCGCCGCGGCCGAGCTTGATGTCTTCGTGCACGGGGACGCTCTCGACGACGCTCCATTTCAGGCCCATCGCCGGATCCGCCTCGATCAGCGCCTGGCGGTGCCTGATGGCGTCGATCGGCCAGACTTCGCCGTAAGGGATGTCGTGCAGTGCCGTCACGATGCCGGTCGCGCCGGCCTGCCTGGCATGGGCAAGCGTTGCCGCATCGCCCGGGCCAAACCATCGCCACGTCTGCTCCATTCGACCCCCAACTGCGGAATTCCCCGATGACCGGTGGTGTATTGGATGCTACCATGGCAGTCAATCGATTGCAGTTCGGGGACCCTGCGAGATACCGTCGGGGGCGGCTTTGCTCCTTGAAAAGACTGCAACGACACCTGGCGTTCAGATCGAACGGCTACGCAAGGTCCGAGTTTCGGCTGGCCCAAATCGCGCCGCGTTCGAACATCGTGCGCATTTGCGGCACGGCGAACTCATCGGCGGTGTGGCCGAGCGCGCTATAGAAGACGCGGCCCTTGCCGTAGCGGCGCTTCCAGACGACCGGCATGACGACGCCGGCGATGAAGTCGAGATGCTCGCCGGTAAACGTCGTTGTCGCCAGCACCGCGTTGGTCGGATCGACATGCATGTAATACTGCTCAGAACGGTAGGCGAAACTATCGATGCCTTGCACGATCGGATCGTCTGGCCTGGTGATATCGACGTGATAGTCGATGATGTTGCCGGGATGGGCGACCCACTGGCCGCCGGTCATGAACTGGTATTCCGGCTCGTTGCGGAAGCTGTCGCACATCGTGCCGTGAAAGCCCGCAAGGCCGGTGCCGGCCCCGACGGCGCTGGTCAGGTTTTGCAGCTCCGGCTTTTCGATCGTCGACATGGTGATCACCGGGACAATGAGATCGAGCTTGCCCAACTGCGGATCGGCAAGCGCCGAAGTCCCCTGTTCCAGCTGCACGTCGAAGCCGTTGCCGGCCAGCATCTCCTTGACGATTTCGGCGCTTCGGGCCGGGGTGTGACCTTCCCAGCCGCCCCAGAAAATCAATGCCGTCTTGCTCATCGCATTATTCCCTATTCCAGAATTCCGAAAGGCAGGTCGGCGCGCATCGGCGCCGGCCGGGCGCAGCCATATCTGAGGTCGATACGCTGCCCTATCTCTGCTGAAGAGATGATCGATTCCATGATTTCCAGGACATGGAGGGAAAGCTCGAGACTGGCGCGGTGTTGCCTGCCGGAGACGATCGCCTGCGCCATGTCGGCAAGGCCGAGGCCCCGGTAATTGCCGTCGCCATAGGAATGGATCTGATCGGCCACCTTCCAGTCGCCCTTGCGCTGGCTGGTCCTGATGTCGCCCTGGAACTGATTAGGATCGGAGACGATCATCGAGCCCGTGGTTCCGTAGAGTTCGATGTGATTGTGTTCATGCTTCCAGACGTCGAAGCTGGTGGTGATCGAAACCGCCGCCCCGTTCTCGAATGCGAGCAGGCCGGAAATATGGGTCGGCACCTCGACCTGGATGGGTTCGCCCTGGCGCGGTCCAGAACCGATGGTACGAGTGGCATAGGATGACTTCGCCTGCCCGGTCACCGACTTTACCGGGCCTAGGAGATTGACCAGGCAGGTCAGATAGTAAGGTCCCATGTCGAGCATCGGCCCACCGCCGGGCTGATAGTAGAAATCTGGATTGGGATGCCAGAGCTCGTGGCCGGGCACCTGCATGAAGGCAGAGCCGGCGACAATGCTTCCAACGGTGTCCTCATCGACCAGCCGCCGCGCCGTCTGGTGGGAGCCGCTAAGAAAGGTGTCGGGTGCGCAGCCGATACGCACGCCCTTTTCGCGTGCGGCCGCGACGAGCCGCTCCGCGTCGCTGAGCGTCGTTGCTAGCGGCTTCTCGGAGTAGACGTGCTTGCCTTGCCCGACAGCCTGCAAACCGACCGGCACGTGATGCTGCGGCGTGGTCAGGTTGAGCACGATCTCGACGCGGGGATCGGCTAACAGCGCCTCGATCGGCATGGCAGCCAGGCCGTAGGCCGCTGCCTTGGCCTCAGCTGCCGTCCGGTTGATGTCGGTGACGCCGACAATGTCGAGCACCGGGAATTGTGGCGACGCCTTCAGATAGGCGTCTGAAATGTTGCCGCAGCCAATGATGCCGACACCGATCCTCCGCATGGGCTTCTCCTCAAAAGGCGGCATTGATGAAACAGCAGAACTCGTTTGTCACCCCCTTTTCGGCCAGGCGATGTTGTCCCGTGAAAAGGATTTACCTCGAGAGCCTCAGAACCGCGGCCCGATCACAATCGCGCGCCTATGCGCGAGCCGCTTGCTTTCGAGGTCGAACGCCCGGTACTCAGCAACACTGCTTCATGTAGCTTGCTCGACATTCTTGATGCCGGCGTTGAGCACTGCACCGATTTTCACCGGTAGAAGGACGCACATGATCCGCCCACAAGGAACCATCGCACCGATCCTGACGCCGTTCGAAAACGACGGCCGCATTGCCCGCGACCTCTGGATATCACACGCCAAGTGGGTGCTGGATCAGGGAGCGCATTTCCTGTCGCCGTTCGGTACCACGGGCGAGGCGTTGTCCGTCTCGTTGCGCGAGCGCATGCAAGCGCTGGAGTGGCTGGTCGAGGCCGGCATTTCGCCAAGCCATCTGATGCCCGGCACCGGTGTCACAGCACTTGCCGAAACCGTCGAGCTGACGGCGCATGCGGTCGGTCTCGGCTGTGCCGGGGTGATGGTGCTGCCGTCGTTCTTCTATACGGCCGCCGGCGACAACGGACAGGCCCGCTACTACAGCGAGCTGATCGAACGGGTGGCGAACCCGGCGATGAGGATGATCCTCTACCACATCCCGCAGAATTCCGGCGTACCGGTGAGCCCGGCGCTGACCGCCCGGCTGAGCGAAGCGTTTCCCGATGTCGTGGTGGCCTACAAGGACAGTGCCGGTGACTGGAACAACACCGCGGCGGTCATTGCGGCAGCCCCAAAGGTCGCGGTGTTTCCGAGCTCGGAAGCACAGCTGACGAAAGGCCTCGCCAACGGTGCTGCGGGGTGCATCTCGGCGACGGTCAATCTGAATGCGGCAGCGATCCGGGCCCTCTATGACGCAACGCTGGCGGGAGAGGACATTACTGACGCGGAGGCCGGCATCAAGGCGTTCCGCAAAATCATCCAGGATGCCGGCCTCATCGCTGCGATGAAGGCGGTCCTGTCAGCACGATCGGGCGACAGGCGCTGGCTGAACCTGCGCGCGCCGCACGAGAATGCAACGCAGACCAGCGGCGAAGCTTTGCTCGCCGCTCTCGGCCCGCTGGCCGACCATATCGGCCGGAGCTGACTATCGGGCAGCGTTCAGGGCGGCAGCAGCGCGTATCAGCGCCTTGAACGCATTCTCATCTATAGCCTCGCCCTCACGGATATCGATGGCGCGCCTGGTGTTGCCTTCGAGGCTGGAGTTGAACAGGCCTGAAGGGTCCTGCAGCGAGGCGCCCTTTGCGAAGGTCACTTTCACGACGTTCTTGTAGGTCTCGCCAGTGCAGATTATTCCGGCGTGCGACCACACCGGAACGCCTCGCCACTTCCACTCCTCGACCACTTCCGGGTCGGCCTGCTTGACGAGAGCGCGGACATGCGAAAGCGTCTTGCCTCGCCAATCGCGCAGCTCGCTGATCCTCGCATCTATCAGCTGAGAGGGAGAGTTGCCTGCATTTCCTTCCATCGAGCCACTCTTCATCATCATTGTCGCTTTCCCTAGGGTTGTTGCCGCTCGCCGGTCACATGAATACCGTTAATCGGCACGGGGTTTGCGGGAATGACTGGCATTCCCACTCACATTCGCTCGCCTGGCAATTGGCTGGCTTGCTTCACCCAGGCGGCGAGTTGAGCTTCGTCCAGCTGGTCGTCCTCGCGGATATCGAGGTAGCGCACGTCCTTGTGCTTGGACTCGCCTGGAGGGACAGGATGCAGCGACGCGCCGCGGAAGAAAGCCAGCTTGATGTACTTTGTGAAGCAATGGAAGTTGAGGAACCAGCCTTGACCCTCTACGCCATACAAGGGCGAGTTCCATTTGACGGCCTTGCGCACGTTGGGCACGCTGCGCACGATGAGCGCGTCGAGGCGGCGCCCGACGTCGCGTTTCCAGCCCGGCATGGCCGCGATGTAGGCTTGCACAGGGGCGTCGCCATCGGCCTTCGCTATCTGCGGGTTGCCGCCTGCGAGGAGGACCGGCTTGGCAGCGGCAGGGTTGGCGGCGGGCTTCTTCGCGACCGCCAATGACTTGATGGACGTCTTGTTGGCCATGCGTTCACTCCAATGCGCCGGTGCCCCCTGCGTTGCGCCACTTGGGAGCGTAAGGCAGCACGAACATGTACAGACCGGTAAGCAGGAGCAAGCCGAGCGGAAACAGCGGCAAGAGGTATACCCAGTAGGCGGGTTCCTTGCCTGCCCCCAGGCTGATGAAGATAGCGGCGACGACCGCCGCAAAGATAATCGACAGCCAGCGGTGGATCTGCCGAACCCATTTGTTCCAATCCATTGAGACCTCCTCTGAAGACGAACCGAAGCGGATCGGCGGCCCGTTTGGCGACTCCCGCCGGGCAGCCACGCCACTGAACGCGTGCCTTACCAGCGCGCCAGCTGGGTGATTTGAACGAGATTACCGCAGCCGTCGTTCAGCTGGGCGATGGTCGAGCCGGTTACTTCGGTCGGCGGCATGGTGAATTCGGCGCCGCGCGCTTTGATACGCTCGTAGTCGCCCATGATGTTGTCGCTGAAGAACATGACCGCGGGCTGGCCCTGCTGGAACATGGCTTTCTGGTAGGTCTTTGCGGCCGGGTTGTCATTGAGCGCGAGTTGCAGCTCGGCACCGTCCGGCTCGTCGGGTGATGCGACGGTCAGCCAGCGAAACGGCCCATTGCTGAAATCGGCCTTCTTCGTAAAGCCGAGCGTTTCGGTGTAAAAGCCCAGAGCCTTTTCCTGGTCATCCACGTATACTTTGGTCAACTTGATCTTCATTGGCTTGCCTCCATTATCGCCCCGCCATCTGCCGGTCTGTAACAGAGCCCCTGCTTGAATAGCGCCCGCGGACCTCAATCCGTCCGCGCCAGAACCTGCTCCAGATCGTCAAAGAACCTCGGCCAGCCGACTTTGGCACCCCGGAAGTAAGGCTGCTGATCCGGCCGGAAGCCCGACTGCTCCATGCGCAAGCGGACCCCGGTACTCGTGGGGGTGAGGGTCCAGGAGACGACACTCTTGAGATCCTTGGTATCCCACGTGTAAGTCAGCGTTCTGTTCGGCTCGACCGTCTGGACCTGACATTCGACGGAGCCCCAGGCTGCGTGAAGATTAAAACGGTGGTCCGCGACAGGCTTGAAGTCGTTTTTCATGAGCCACTCCTCGATCAAGTGTGGTTGCGTGAGCGCGCGCCAGATCTTCTCAGGCGGATAAGCGATCTCCCTTTCGACAATGACGGAGAGTGTTTCGGTCGCCATTTCGTTCACTGGTCCATCCTTTTGAGCAGGTCTTCGAGGTCGTCGAACCGGCTCTGCCAGAACCCGGTCATCTGGCTTGTCCAGTCGATCAGGGGGGCAAGCGCAGCAAGCTGCGCGCTATAGTGGGTCTGTCGTCCTGCATGGCGGTCGCGCACCAGCCCCGCCTGCCTCAAAACCCCGAGATGCTTCGACACGGCCGGTTGCGAGATCCCCGCCTGAGCCGTCAGAGCCCCGACCGTCTGCTCTCCTTCGCGACACAGTCGCTCAAAAATAGCGCGCCGAGTCGGATCGGCAAGCGTTCTGAAGAGTACATCGTGAGCGTTTGGCATTGGGATCGATAACCCTTCGGCTATTGATCGATGTATAACCATCGGGATATGTATTAGTCAAGCGGAAAGCGGCATAATTCTCGTTGCAGGAGCGATCACCTGCTTCGCTCACGCAGCCAGTTGCTCATTCGCCGTACTCTGCGCTGGAATCGTTAAGCGTGATGCGCTATATGACCATCTACATGGTCAGGAGCGTGACATGGGCGTGGTCAATCTGGCGGACGCCAAGGCACATCTGAGCGAGCTCGTCGACCGGGTCGAGGCTGGAGACTCGATCGACATCACCCGGCGTGGCAAGCGGGTCGCCCGACTCACGGCTGTGGCCCGCCCCCGCAGGCGGATCGACGCCGTCCTGCTCCAATCCCTGACCGCAACCATGCCTCTGCAGGCTCAGGCCGCCGCCGATCTGGTGCGATCGATGCGAGATGGCGATCGCTATTGATGCTTTATCTCGACACTTCGCTGATCGTAGCAGCGCTATCCAACGAAGCCATGACCGCGCGCGTTCAGGGCTGGCTGGCGGAGCAGGACCCAGCGCAACTTGTGATCAGCGACTGGACCATCACCGAGATGTCCTCCGCCATGGCGATCAAGCTTCGGACTGGACAGATTGACCTGGAGCAGCGCGCAGCAGCGCTCGCGATGTTCAACAAGCTGGTCGCCGAGAGCTTCACCGTGCTGCCGGTGACGGGCGGGCATTTTCGGGTCGCCGCGAAATTCGCCGATCAGCATACGCTCGGGCTTCGTGCTGGCGACGCCCTGCACCTCGCGACGGCATCCGAGCATGGCGCCACGGTGCGAACCCTCGACCAGCGGCTCGCCGAGGCAGGGCCGATACTCGGCGTGCCGACGCAGTTGCTGGCATGATCAAGGCTCCTCCTTCAAATGCATATATCCCGAGTTGCCTTGATCTCGACCACTTCTGGATATACATTTCTCCTGGCGTATATCTAGGAGAGGAAGTGGCATGCAGGTCGCCAAATGGGGAAACAGTCTTGCGGTCCGCCTTCCCGCCGCTGTGGTCGAAGCGCTTGAACTCAGGGAAGGCGATGAGATCGAAATCCATGTCGCTGACGCCCGCCAGCTTGGCGTGGCGCGGAAGCCCGGGCGCGAGGAGTTGCTGAAGCGTCTCCGCGCCTTCCGTGGTCGGCTCCCCGCTGACTTCAAATTCGATCGGGACAAGGCGAATGCCCGTTAGTTTTTTTGATACCAATGTCCTACTTTATATCGCGTCAAGCGATACGGCGAAGGCTGATCGGGCCGAGGCGGCCATCGCTGCTGGCGGGGCGATCAGCGTGCAGGTTCTCAACGAACTCGCCAACGTCGCGCGTCGGAAGATGCAAATGTCATGGACCGACACGCATGCGCTGCTGACCATGCTGCGCGGCCTGTTGACGGTTCATCCGCTCACGCTCGAGACCCACGAAACAGGATTGAGGCTCGCCGAGCGGTACAGCCTTTCCACCTATGACGCGATGATCGCGTCCGCGGCGATTCACGCTGGCTGCGATACACTTTTGTCAGAGGATATGCAGCACGGAATGGCGCTCGACGATGGCTTGCGCATCGTTAATCCCTTTCGCGTTGCGAGCTGATCGGCTTATTGAAGGAGCTCGCCGCGAGCGCACTGGCTACTTTCGGTGATACCGAGCGGCGCTTCAGGCACGGAGAGCGATGCTTCAACCACAAGCGTCGGCGCGGGCGAGGAGAAAGGCCGCTTCACGTACGTTGCGGGTGAGCTTGGCCGCCGCCTCGAATTCGGCGCGGGCCTCGGCCAGCCGGCCGGCCCGAAACAGAAAGTCGCCCCTCGCTGCCGGCAATGGCGCATAGTTGCGCAGGGCGGCGGCGCCGGCAATCTCGTCTACCAGCCGCAGGCCCGCCTCAGGCCCGAAGGCCATGCTGTGGGCGACCGCTCGATTGAGATCGACCACCGGCGAGGGCATCACTGCTCGCAGCCGGTCGTAGAGCGCTGCGATGCGGGGCCAATCGGTATCGGCCGGACTGCGCGCCCGCGCATGGCAGACTGCAAGCGCGGCTTGTAACGCATAGGGGCCATCGCCCCCGAGAGCTTCGGCGCGGGCCAGCGCGTCAAGGCCTCGGCGGATCAGCAGTTGGTCCCAGCGTGCGCGGTTTTGCTCGGTCAGGGTCAAGAGCGCGCCGTCCGGCCCGATGCGTGCGGGCAGGCGCGATGCCTGGATTTCCATCAGAGCCAGCAGGCCGAACACTTCGGCATCCTCGGGCATCAGCCCCGCCAGCATACGGCCCAGCCGTTGTGCCTCCAGGCACAGGCCCGGCCGGACAAGGTCGTCGCCGGCCGTGGCAGCATAGCCTTCATTGAAGATGAGATAGATGACCTCCAGCACCGAGGACAGACGCGCCGCACGCTCGGCGCCGCGCGGCACCTCAAAGCTGAGCCCGGCCTTTCCGATCGTCTTCTTTGCGCGGACGATGCGCTGGGCGATCGTCACCTCGCTCGACAGGAAAGCACGGGCGATCTCGTCCGTCGTCAGACCGCCGATGACACGCAGCGTGAGCGCCGCGCGGGCGTCGGCCGAAAGTACAGGGTGGCAGGCTGTGAAGATGAGGCCCAGCAGCTCGTCGCCAAGATCGTCGTTGATAGCCATTTCGATCACCTCGGCCGCGCCGTTGCACTCGCCGTCAAGCTCCCGCGCGATCTCCTCATGCTTGCGCCCGCGCATCTTGTCGCGACGGATCGCGTCGATGGCGCGGCGTTTGGCGGCCGTCATCAGCCAAGCGCCGGGATTGGCCGGCACGCCGGCCTTGGACCATTCGGACAGGGCTATGACCAGGGCGTCTTGCACCAGTTCCTCTGCAAGGTCGACATTGCGCACGAGGCGGACCAGACCCGCGATGAGTCGGGCCCGTTCAATGCGAAAAATCGCTTCGATCGCCTGGTGCGTCTCGCCTGCAGTCATGCTGCCTTGTCGGCCAAAGCCATAACGGAGGCAAGCAGATTGCGGCCGACAGTCTCGGTTGCCGCTGAGCTTCTCGCGCGTTCGGTCATGGATTTCCGTGACCTCCGGCATCAGATTTTCATTGCCAATCAGCCATCTCGTACAGCGGCCGGATTTCGATCTCGCTCGGTCCCGGCATGGGATTGGGGCAGCGCTTCACCCAGGCGACCGCCTCGTCCATATCCTTGACTTCCCAAAGCCAAAAGCCGGCGACCAGCTCGCGGGTCTCGGCGAAAGGCCCGTCGATGACGGTGCGGCGGGAACCATCAAACGCAACGCGCTTGCCCTGCGAGGAGGGCTTGAGGCCGTCGGCGTCGAGCAAGATGCCGGCATTGCGCAGCTCATCATTAAATCTGCCCATCGCCTCCATCGCCTCCTTAGCCTCGGGCGTGGGGAGAAAGCCCTTTTCGCTGTCCTCGGTAGCCTTCACGAGCACCATCACACGCATCGTCTGTCTCCTTGTTTGAGCCGGCCTCATAGGCCGGCATCGGAACGACGAACGGAGTTTAGGAAATCGACATTGTCCTGCAAATTTTTTTCGACGGTTGAGGCGCGGGACGCCAATGGCCGCTTCCGGGTCAGGAATCGCGACGGTGCGATATTGAGATTGGGCGCTTGACGGGCGCCCGAGTCACAAGCTCGAACACGAGTTTCATGAACGCCTTGATCGGGCGAAGCTCCTGCTACCCTTCAGACGGCCGCGAATGAACCTGTGAACCGGCTTGTGATCGGCAATCCGTAGCGGCATCAGGCGTCATCCGGCTGAAACTCCGTCTTCCGAGACGATCCCCGCGCCCAGCCGCGTTCGTTGCGCTGCTCTTGGACCTGACACGCATGAGTGACCCGCCTAAACCATTTCGGGACGTTTTGAAGCCTCGCGGATCGCCTTGTGCACGCTGCGCTGCAAATCCATGAAAGCCGGGGTTTCCATGACCTCTTCCCGGCGCGGGCGCTCGATGTCGACATTGAAGGTCTGCATGATGCGTCCCGGGCCGATCCCCATCACAACGATGCGGTCCGACAGGTAGACCGCCTCTTCCACATCATGGGTGACGAAGAGCACGGTGAGCCTGTGCTCCTCCCAGATCTGCGTCAGGAGTTCCTGCATCTGATGCCTGGTCAAGGCATCGAGCGCGCCAAAGGGCTCGTCCATCAGAAGCATTTTGGGTCGATAGGAAAGAGCACGCGCTATGGCCACACGTTGCTTCATGCCGCCCGAAAGCTCAGACGGATAGCGATTGGCGCTGTGCGGGAGCTTGACCAGATCGAGATGCTCGCGCGCTATCCTGCGACATGTCGCGCGATCATGACCCGCGGCCTTGAGGGCGAACTCGATGTTCTGCTGCGCCGTCAGCCAGGGAAGCAGGGTGTAGGACTGGAAAACGACGCCGCGGTCGAGGCCCGGCTGCAGGATCGGCGCGCCATCGATGGCAAGATCTCCCGCGTCAAAATCCTGCAGTCCGGCAACGATCGACAGCAGCGTGCTCTTGCCGCAACCCGACGTGCCCACCAGCGAGACGAACTCGTTGTCGGCAAGATCGAGATTGATATCGCGCAGCACCTCCGTGCGCCGCGCGCCCGTGCCGAAGCTCTTGTGGAGACCTTTGATCCGCAGCTTGGGCAAATTCATCGGCCCGGCCTCATTGCACGTGGCCTTCCTGCCGAAACAGCACTTTTCCCAGTGCCTTCATGACCTGGTCGGTGATGAGACCAAGCACGCCCAGCAGCAGGATGTAGCCGATGATGGTGTTTGTCTGGAAATAACGCTGGGACACGGTGATGCGGTAGCCGAGGCCCGATGTCGCCGCGACAAGTTCCGCCAACACCAGCCAGGTCCAGGCCCAGCCGAGACTGATGCGCAACGTATCCCAGATGCCTGGCAAGGCGCTGGGAACCACGATGCGCGTCAGGATCTTGCGATCCGGCAGCCCGAGCGTCCTGCCAAGACCAATGAAATCAGCGGGAACCCGCTTCACATTGTCCATGATCATCAGCACTTGCTGAAAGAAGGTGCCGATGAAGATGATCAGGAACTTCTGGGCATCGCCCGTCCCTGACCACAGGATGGAGAGGGGCACGAAAGCGACCACCGGCATGTAACGGATGAAATCCACAAGCGGCTCGATGGCGGCTTCCCAGGTCCTGAAACTGCCGATCAGCACGCCAATCGGAATCGCCAATGCCGAGGCGATGAGGAAGCCAATGGAAATACGGTATATCGAGGTCCTGAGATCCAGCCACAGCGTGCCGTCACCCGCGAGCTTGCCGAGTTGGGTCACCACGCTTCCCGGCGAGGGCAGGAAAATCGGCTTTACCAGCCCCAGCCCCGTTGCCGCCCACCAGGCGAGGCCGAGGCCGGCAAAGACGGCCACCGCTATCATCAGGAAGCGCGAGCGTGCGATAGGCGCGCCGATCCCGGAGGATCGGCGACGGCGCATCGGCTGTTTGGTCACCGGCCCCGGTGCTGCGTGAGACGGGCTTGGCTTGGTCGCACGCTGCTCGGACATTTGCGTCACCACCGCGAGCCGGCCCTCGTCATTTCGCGGCCTTGACGAATGACGGGTCGATCATCTGCTCCGGCGTCACGTCCGCCTGAAGCAGCCCGGCGTTCTTGGCGGCCGCCTCGACATCGGCGAATGTCTTGGTGGAAAATTCGCCCGTCAGCGCATCCTTGTTTTCGGCGAGAGTATAGTAACGCACGCCATCAAAGGCGGTGTTGAGGTCTTCGACGCTCGAACCGACCGCCTTGGAGATGATCGCCCGGCCGTCGGGCGTGTCGGCGTTGTAGGCCTTCAGGGCCGCATCCCAGGTCTTGATCATGGCAAGCACCTGGCCGGGACGCGACTCGATCACCTCATCGCGCACCACGAACACGTCGCTGATCAGGCCGGGATCTTCGCCCGCGGTGAAGAGCAGCTTGACATCCTTGTTCTGCGCCCTGGCCGCGGTGAGATAGGGCTCATAGGTAACCGCGACCGGCACTTGGCCAGCGATCAACGCACTGCCGGCATCCGCCGCCGGCATCGGAACCGGCTGGACATCGGCGATGGACATGCCGTTCTTGGCCAGCGCGTATTTGAGCAGGATGTCGCTGGTCGTGCCTTCCTCGAAAGCGACCTGCTTTCCCTTGAGGTCAGCGACGGACGCGATGTCCTTGCCGGCGATCATGGCGTCCGCCGTCATGCTGACGTCGAGCAGAAGCACGATCTTCACCGGCAGGCCGGCCGCAACCATGCCCATGGCCGTGTGGGTCGCGATATTGGCGGCATCGAGCTGGCCGCTGGCCAAGGCGGCGTTGATGTCCTTGTCCTCGGCGAAGTTCACGATCTGTACGTCGGACAGCCCGTTTGCCTTGAACAGACCCTTGGCTTCGGCGACGTGCCACTGGCCGTAGCCAAGCCATGGCTCGATGCCGATCTTGAATGTTCCTGCCTCAGGCGTCGCCGGAATGGTTGTATCGGCCGCGTAGGCCGCCGGGGCGAACCCGACGGCAGCAGCCATAACGAGTGCCCGAAATTGTCCTGCTAGGTTACGCATCGTCTTGTTCCCCTTGATGATCAGGCCGCTTTTTTTGAACCAAACATCCGGCCTGGTGAGAATGCGGGCTTCTGCTCTTGCGGCACCGTGCCTCGGCATCTTAGCGTCAGTTCAACCGAAGTGCGACGACACTTCAACGTCAGCAACAGCGGATGTCAAGGCTAAATACATACATGCATATACAAGTCAGACCTCTCTGAATCGCTTCACTGCGATCAGGTTTTTTTGGACGGAGAATACCGACTGCCAAGCGAGTAGCGGCTTCCAACGTAAGTCAGCTTGCTGATCGTGGCAACGACGGCGCCCGTCCATGTCCGGCGATGCAGAAGCAGGCAGCAGCTGCCGACATCGATGCCCAGATACCGCGCCGTCTCGGCATCGGCAGGGGTCGCCGAGATGATGTGCTCGACCTCCGTCACCGGGGTTTTCTGCATGAGATAGTCGTAGGTCGCCGTCCTTGAAAAATCCTGCTTGTCATAGTGGGGTATCAGGCCCGGGTTGACGAAGCGCTCTTCCAGTTGCACAGGCAGGTCGTTCTCGAAGTTGACGACGATGGAATGATAGACCGACGCGCGCTTTGCGAACTCGAACGAAAGCGCGAGTTCCTTTGTCGGCATGATCTCTTCGAGGACGATAACCGCGGAGCGATGCCTGTTTCCCCGCGCGACAATTTCCGCTGCGATGTTGTTGATTTCGATCAGTGCGGATTGCGGTCGAGGTGGCGCGATGAATGTGCCGACGCCCTGGAGCCGGATCAGAAAACCCGCAGAGGTCAACTCCCGCAAGGCACGATGGACCGTCATCCGAGACACGCCGAGTGTCGCCACGAATTCATTTTCGGACGGCAGCTTCCGATCCTTGCTCCATCGCCCCGTTCCGATGTTCGTCAGGATGTAGTCCTTGACCTTCTCGTAAAGAGGGCTGGCGGTGTCGGGCAAAGTGATCATTTCAAAAATCCTTTCCGGCAACGTTCGGAAATCACACGCGCCCGGCAGACCGCATCCGGATGATTGTTTTCAAGCCATCGCCCTGCCCCGCCAACAGCCGCTCATAGGCTGCGGGAACATCATCCAGACCGATCTCGCGGTCGATCAGTTCGACCATGGGCTCGGTCAATTCGCCGAGCATCCGGATGGCGTCGGGAAGCTCATCTGCAAAGGCGTGGCATCCCAGCAATGTGATTTCGCGTTCAACCAGGATGTTGGGATCGATATCGAGGCGCCCATGGAATATGCCGACCATCGCAACGGTGCCGCCGGCATCGAGAACGCCCAGCAGCTGGCAGAGTGCTGCGATACTGCCGGTCGCTTCGACGGCAGCGAGCAAGGGGGCGTCCGCGGTCGCCGCGGCAATGGCGTCCCGGTTCAAGTCGACGATGCTGGCGTCTGTCACCCGCGCCACCCGGGCGCATCGGCCAGGGTTGCGATCGGCGACGAGCACGGTACCTGCGAAGGTTCGAGAGAGCAGCAGCGCGGCAAGACCGCCAATGGTGCCGCAGCCGACGACAAGAACGGAGCCGACCGTTTTCGGCAGACGCCGCACTGCATGCAACGCTACAGCCAGCGGCTCGGCCATCGCCGCGACCCGTTCGTCAAGCGCGGTATCGACGACGTGCAGCAGGCGTGCGGGCAGAACCGCTTGTTCGGCAAATCCGCCGTCGCATATTTCGCCAACAAAGCCCAGCGACGTGCAAAGATGCCGCCTGCCTGCATGGCATTGCGCGCACTCTCCGCACCAGAAGCGGGAATCGGCGACCACTCGGTCGCCAACAGCGACGGTGTCCACGCCCTCGCCGATGGCGATCACCGTGCCTGTCAGTTCATGGCCTGCCGTCGAAGGCGACCGGCTTATCCACTGGCCCGTGCGGAAGTTGTGGAGATCGGAACCGCAGATGCCTGCGGCATCGACCCTCAGCTTCACCCAGCCCACCTCGGGAGCGCCTGGCGCGGCGATATTCTCGACGCGCAAGTCGCCGGGTCCATGGAGTCGTGCCGCCCTCATCATCATCGTTTCCGCTCAGCCGGCGAGATAGCGATCGCGGATCTCCGAAACCGCGTTCTCGTGCGAGCTGAACCCTTCGTAACGGGCGAGCCTGCGGGCATGCAGTGCGAGTTCCGGATAGGCGGCCGAGGTCACATAGCCGACTGATGATCTCTTGACGAAATCCGTCACAGAAAGCGGTCCGAAGGTTCGCGCCCACCGGCTGGTCGGCAGCACCGCATTGGGCCCGAGGACGAAGTTGGCGAGGGTCACCGGGGTATGCGGCCCCATGAGGATCTCGGCGGCTTCTGTGATACGTCCGAGATGCGCAAATGGCTCCGTTGACAGAATCTCGAGATGCTCCGGCGCATAGTCGTTGATGAAGCGGTAGCTGTCCTCCAGCGATTCGGTCAGCACAATACCGCCGCGTTTTCCGGTGAGCACGGCGCGCGAGAACTCCACGCGCTGTTCGGTCATCCGGGACCAGTGTTCCGGTATCGCAATCAACGCGGCTTCGGCGACCTTGCGGCTGTGCGTCACCAGATAGGCGGACGAATCCGGCCCGTGCTCGGCCTCGATCAACAGGTCAAGAGCGGCCAGGCCGCCGTCGATGCTGTCATCGGCAAAGATGATCGCTTCGGACGGACCGGCGGGGAGACCCGTGTTGACGATCGGGGACAACACGCTCTTTGCCGCCACTACCCACGGGCTCCCCGGTCCGACGATCTTGACGGCGGGCTTCACAGTCTCGGTTCCATAGGCGACAGCGGCAACCGCATGGGCGCCGCCGCACTTGTACACGGTCTCCACGCCGGCGAGGCGGGCGGCAACCAGCGTCGCGGCATCGACGGAACCATCCGAAGTCGCAGGCGTCACGATCGCGATCTGCGGAACCCCGGCAATCACCGCCGGAACCGAGGTCATCATCGTCACCGAGGGGAAGGCGCCTTTGCCGCGCGGAACATAAAGCGCAACCGAAGCGATCGGTGTGTATCGGTCACCCGCATAGGCGCCAGGCCGAACTTCCTTGAGCCACATCGTCTCCGGGCGCTGCTCCTCGTGGAAATGCCTTATGTTCTCGATGCCAAACCGGATACTCTCCACGACATCCTTGTCGACCTTGTCGAATGCCGCATCGAACTCCGCTTCCGAAGCTTTCAGTCCACCGTCGGCAACATCGGCTTTGTCGAGCTCGCGCGCAAACCGGAGCAAGGCGGCGTCACCTTCATTCTTGACGGCCTGGATGATTGGACGGACCTTTTCGATGAAGGAAGACAGATCTCCTTCGGCGCGTTTAAGTAAATTGGCGCGCTGATCGACACTGAGGGATGACAGGCGGTGGAAGCTGACGTCAGACATGGCGGCTCCTTTTCTTAGTACGCAATCACGGTTAGCGCTTGTCGATCACTTCTGGGACACGTCTCCAGTCCCTGAAGCCTTCAAATCGATGCGAGAAAGCCTCCATCCACGGGAATGGACTGGCCCGTTATGTAGGCTGCCGCATCCGAAGCGAGGAACACCGCGATTCCGTGCAGGTCCGAGAGATCACCAAAACGGCGCTGCGGAATCTTGGCGAGCATCGATTGCTGCCATGCCTCGTTGCTGTAGAACACGTCTGTCATCGCTGTCCTGAAATAGCCAGGCGCGATGGCGTTGACCCGGATCCCGAGATCGGCCCACTCCGCCGCAAGCGCCCGCGTCATGCCGAGGAGGCCTGATTTCGACGAGCCGTAAGGCACCGCCGTGGGAATCCCGACCTCGGAGGTCAACGAGCAGAGATTGATAATGACGCCGGGCCGTCCGGCGTCTCTCATCTGCCGCGCGGCGGCTTGGGCGCAGAAGAAGGCGCCTTTGAGATTCGTATCGACAATCCTGTCCCACAAGGCCTCGTCGACATCGAGCGAGGGCCGGACCTCTTCCACACCCGCATTGTTGACGAGAATATCGAGACCTCCGAGCAGGCTGCCGGCCTCGGCTGTCGCCGCCCGGCATTGGTCGACATCGGTGACGTCCAGGGCGATGGCATGCGCGGCCCCGCCGGCAGTGCGGATGGCGGCCACCGTCTCCTCGAGCGAGGCCACGCTGCGCGCCGTGATCGCGACGTCGGCGCCGGCTGCGCTGAGCGCCTCGGCGATGCTGCGCCCGATGCCACGGCTTGCGCCGGTTACAAGCGCCTTCCTGCCTGACAGGTCGAAGAGAGATGCGTTGCGCATGTCATCCTCCTTGGTAATGTCGCGCTTGGACCGATCGCGTCGAGACTATCCGAATGCAGCTTATCTATACAAGCATGTACATATGGCGGTAGTGCGCCATGCGGAACGTTGCTTGTCAGAGCGGCAGCGTATTGGCCGGCATCGTACCGGTCTGCGCGGTTCGCCGCAGCCCATCTGGAGTTCATCGGGAGGATAGATGAAGCGCGCAGTAGACCACGACGCGATGAGCGTGGTTGGTTATACCACCCCCTGGAGTGCCAAAGCAGGCCAGCAGATCAACCTCAGCCTGTCATGCGATCGGCCGATAAAGGCCACACGAATTTGCCGAGTCGACAAGCTGGCTCCGGAATTTCTGGCCTGGCCCATCGAAGCGGTGGGTGAACCACGGCATCGGCATTTCGACCAAGGGTCGTTCCTGTTCGTGCGAGCCGGCGAACTGGCCAAAGTACAAGCCGTCCACGGCATTCGTTTTGAGCTGTTCCTCACGCGCAACGGAGGTGCGCGTACGATCCTGGAAGCAGGCGCCCTCGGGCTGCGCCTCCGCGACGGCGCATTTGCCCTGGAAATCGGCGGCGAAACCTTTGTCGAGAGGAAGGCGCCAACTGGTGTGTGGCTCACTGTCGAGTTGGATCTGCGGCAGGAGCAGCCGCGTCTGCGGATCAAATCGCATGATCTCCTCGCGCCTTACGAACTTCGTGAAGGTTTTGGCAGCCCTGCGCGGAACCTTCAAGCGCACGGCATCCATTTCGGCGCAAGTGCTACTCACCACGAACCTACCCTCAACGCGAAATTTGCCGCGATCCGGCTCGAGACACCGCAGGGGACCATTGCCTGGGATTTCCCGACGCTGTTACCAACGCAGCCGATCCTGTCGTCGGGCAGAGCAGATCCGCTGCTCCTCGATGTGATCAATCAGCCAGCCTTCTGCATGACTTCGGCACGCTGGGACGGATCGAGCTTCGAACCTCGCTTCGTGCCGTCGCACTACGACGCTATCCATTGCCACGACGACGACATCGGCCCGCTTGAGTGGCCGGCATCGCACTGCGTGACAATCCCTGAAAACGCACGCCCAGGCGTCTACGCGTTCCAGATCGAATGGGAGGATAGCTACGAACGCGTGGTGTTCTTCGTCACCTCATCACAGGTTTCGTCGCCGCTGTTGTATCTCGTGCCGACGGCCACCTATCTCGCTTATGCGGACGAATATCTCCCAGATCATCTTTATGAATGGAAAAGCGACGACCGGGGACATCGCTTCGCGGTCGCCAACAATCTGAAGTCTCTTTACGACTACCACTCCGACCTTAGCGGCGTTTCTATCTGCTCCTACAAAAAGCCGAAAGTGACGCTCAGGGACGATTACGATTATCCCCTCTGCGGCTGCCCACACAATTTGCCGGTCGATCTGCACTTCCTCCGATTCTGCCACGACAATGGAATCGTGTTTGACGTCATGACCGATCATGATTTGCACGAATGCGGTATAGACGGTCTGCGTGGACACCAAGCGGTCGTCACCGGCAGTCATCCCGAATATATGTCGATCGAGATGGAGCAGGCGCTGCGGCAGTTTGTGGCCGAAGGCGGCAGCATCGCCTATCTCGGCGGAAACGGCTTCGCCGCCACTGTGGCTTTCAAGGACGATCTGATGGAGCTGCGGCGCTCGCCGCTGGAGGCCGGCCGCACGTGGGACGGCCCGGTCGCCGAACAAGCGCTGTCGATCACCAACGAACCAGGCGGCTATCTCCGCTCCCGTGGCCGCGGCGAATTCTCGCTGATCGGTGGCGCGATCTCACTGATGGGATTCGAAGGCGCACGCCCCTTCACGCGCACTGACGAAAGCCATGAAGCAGGATGCGCATGGCTGTTCGAAGGCGTTGAAAATGCGACCTTCGGTTCGGACGGCATCGTGCTGGGCGGTGCCGCGGGCTACGAAGTGGATGCGACGGATCCAGCCCTCGGCACATCCGCGGACACCGTCGTGATCGCGCGTGCGACGGGATTTCCCGACAGCTTCTTCCAGGATCCGACGCGCTGGTGCGAGGGCGGGGATACGCAACGCATCGCCCGCCGCTGCGCCGAAATGACCCTGCGAAAGCTCGCAGCAGGCGGCTTGATCTTTTCGGCAAGCTCGGTTGCCTGGTGCGGCGCGCTGCCAGCCGCAGGCGCCATGAACGATGTCGGCAGGATCACGTTTAATCTGCTTAACCGCCTCGGCGCGACGAAAGGAGAACCCGGCCGAGAAAATCGATAAGCTGATTGGTCTCATTACGAGAAAGACCGCATCCTCAAGTCGCTGAGCCCAGCCTTCAACCGCGCAATGCGGCCGCGACGAGGCTTTGCATCGAAGTGGTCGGACGACCGATCAGCCGCCCGAGGGCGCCTCCGTCATCGAACAACGCTCCGCGTGAGGCTGCGGCGTCGGTATCGGCCAGAAGCGCAGCGAGGTCGGCCGGCAGCCCGGCCCCCGCCAACACATCCTGATAGGCGGCTTGGGAAAAATCGTTGTAGGCGATAGCCTTGCCCGACTGCCGCGAGACCTCCGCCGCAAGCTCGGCGAGCGTAAAGGCTTGGTCTGCGGCGAGCTCGTACGTCTTTCCCGCATGGTCGTCGGTCGTCAGCACCACGGCTGCGGCCTCGGCATAGGCCCGCCGCGCTGCGGACGAGAAACGCCCGTCTTTCGCGGCGCCGACGAAGGCGCCGTGCTCCAGAGCCGCCGGAAGCGCCAGCAGATGGTTCTCGGTGTACCAGCCATTGCGCAGGATGTCGGCGGGAACGCCCGAGTCCGCGATGACCTCCTCCGTCTGCCGGTGCTCGATTGCGAGCGTTGCGGAAGACGTGTCGGCATGCAGCATGCTGGTGTAAGCGATCAGCGAAACTCCGGCGCGTTGGGTTGCCTCGATCACCGCCCGATGCTGCGGCAGGCGGCCGCTGACCTCGGTCGACGAAATCAGTAGCAGTTTCTGGACGCCGGCGAAGGCCGGGGCGAGCGTGTCGGGACGGTCGTAGTCCGCCTCCCTTACGATCACACCGAGCTCCGCCAGATCGCTGGCCTTTGCCGGATTGCGAACCGCCGCGACGATCCGGTCGGCGGGAATGGTCTTCAGCAGTGCCTCGATCACGAGACGGCCAAGCTGTCCTGTTGCTCCAGTTATTGCATACATCGTTCAGTCCATTTCGTGGTTGTGTGATTGGAGAGCCTTCGAATAGCGGCCATCGTTACCATTGGAAACCACGTATCTTGCGGTTACCGCCATTTTCCGGTAACCAACTGGAAACTCCTCGAGAAGGGTGTGCGATGGTTCTCAAGGCGCGAAAGAAGGTGGAGGCTCCCCCCGGCTGCCCCATGTCGAGATGCATGGCGCTGCTTGGCGGCTGCTGGACACCCGAGGTGCTCTGGTCCCTGAGCGAAGGCCCGCGTCGGTTCTCGGAACTCCGCCGCGATATCCCAGCCGTTTCGGCGAAGGTACTGACCAGCAGACTGCGGGATCTCGAGGAGCGCGGCGTCCTCGGTCGCAACGTGATGGCGACCTCGCCGCCGACGGTGGAATATGAGCTGACCTCGTTGGGGCAGGAGCTGCTGCCGGCTATCAGGTCTATCGTGAAGGTCGGGTCGCGCCTGCTGCTCGGTGATTCTGTTCTTTAGAGAATCGCGAGCACATCAGAGAATCGCGAGTTTGTGGCGTCGACACTACTTTCGGCCTGCGCTTAACAGCGAGGATGACGCTTGATGTGCGTGTTGATCTGGTGGTGGAGCAGTTCCGCCCGCCCAGGTCAGCGTTCAAAATAGATGGCCAACCTTAGCCTCGGGTCATCATTTCGGACTGAAAGATACGGAGCGCCAAAGGGTGGTAATGCGCAGTGACTTGGGCCCTCCAGGAGTCTAAGCTAGCATGCTTCTGCCAGCACGAAGAAAAAACCGCCGCATGCCCCGCTTTCTTGCCGTCTACACCATGAAGCCCGAAGACCTCGCCCGCTTTCGCAGCCTGCCTAAGCCCGAGCAGGATACGATTGATGCCGTCGGCTTACAGCTGTGGGCGGACTGGGAGGAGAGAAATGCCGCATTTTTCCCCGATCGCGGCGGCATGGTCGGTAAGACGAGGCGCGTTACCAGGGACGGCATCGCCGACTCCGTGAACCCTTTCTGCGGCTATATTGTCGTCGAGGCCGATACCATCGATGCCGCCGCCCGCCTGTTCGAGAACCACCCGCATTTCACCGTCTTCCCAGGAGACGGCGTGGACATCATGCCCTTCCTCACCGACCCTGCTCCGACTTGAACATCCGCTAATCGCTTGCGATTTACCAGAAGGGGCGGCCGGCAACGCAGCCCACTCGGTCTCCTCTTGCACGCCGCCAGCCCGCCTGTTAAATACTGAACCATATGGTTCAGTATTTAATGCCCCACCTCGATGCCTCATTCGCCGCGCTCTCGGACGCCACCCGGCGCGGCGTTTTGGAGCAACTCGGACGAGCAGACGCCTCGATCACGGACCTTGCCGAAAAGTTCCACATGACCCTCACGGGCATGAAGAAGCACGTCGGCGTCTTGGAGAAGGCGGGGCTCGTCACCACGGAGAAGGTTGGGCGCGTGCGGACCTGCAAGCTTGGCCTACGCGCACTGGAGGAAGAGGCGGCATGGATCGAGAGGCACCGCCAGCTCTGGGACGCACGCTTCAACGAGTTGGACAAGGTTGTCGAGGAATTGAAACGGAAGGAGAAAGTCGATGGACGAAACAAGAGCTAGTGAGCCCACCCCCATGCAGAACCGCACGATGGTGGAACGGAAGTCCGACCGGGAGCTGGTCGTTACGCGAACCTTTGACGCGCCGGCGCGCACCGTGTTCGAGGCTTGGACCAAGCCCGAGCTGTTCATGCGGTGGTGGGCACCGAAGTCGATGGGCATGTTCCTGCGTTCCTGCGAGATGGATGTTCGTGTCGGGGGCAGGTACCGTTTGGTATTCGGCCACGATGCCTCAAACCCTGACGAGTTCTTCGGTAGGTATATCGAAGTGACACCGCACTCGCGCCTCGTCTGGACCAATGACGAAGGTGGTGACGGTGGACCCATCACCACGGTGACCTTCGAGGAAAAAGGTGGCAAGACGCTGCTGGTCATGCACGAGCTCTATCCCTCAAAGGAAGCTCTCGACGCTGCCGGCACCGGGGCGGCGGATGCGATGGGCGAGACGTTCGAGCAACTGGACGAGCTTCTCGTCACGCTAGGCGCGAGCGTGCGACGGTGATGAAGTCGTCGATCTCCCGGTCGGCAGCCTGGATCTTCAACTAGGCGGAAGAGAACCCCGACGAGATCGTCGCCGCCCTCTGTGAACCTACGAGGCCAATCATCAAACTCATTGAGGTTTCGCCAACTATCGGGACCAATCGAGTGATTTTCGCACCTCGCGACGTTCGGCGACGCGCTCAGGTCGTCTCAAAAAGGACCGTCACCGCCCCAGCTAAGTGTGGAGCCTCAACAGGTTGTCCTCGGTTAGAGCGAGGCGACTGATAGGTGTTTTTGACTTTAGGCTGCCGTGGGGGCGATGCCAATTGTATCTGTGCAGCCAGACAGGCAGTTCTGCGGCGCGATGAGTCGATGTCGGGTAAGCGATGGCGTAAGCCCATTCGCGCAGCGCCGTCTGGATGAAGCGCTCGGCCTTGCCATTGGTCTTGGGCGTATAGGGCCTTGTCCTGACATGCTTGAGGCCGAGATCGCGGCAGGCCTTGGCGAAAGCCTTCGATCTGTAGCAGGAGCCGTTGTCGGTCATGACGCGCGCTATCGCGACGCCGAGACTGGCGTAGTAGGCCGCCGCCGCCTCGAGGAAGGCGATGGCGCTCTCCTTTTTCTCGTCGGCCAGGATCTGCGAGAAGGCGATGCGGGAAGCGTCGTCGATGCAGACATGGACGAACTCCCAGCCGGCGCCGCGCGACTTGCCCTTTTGCGGATCGCCGGTGATGCGATGGCCGACCTGCCTGAAGCGGCCGAGCTTCTTGATATCGATACGGATCATCTCGCCGGGGTGCTCGCGCTCGTAGCGTCGGATCGGTTCGGCCGGCTCGATGTCGCTCAGCCGCGACAGCCCGGCACGCTTGAGAACCCGGCTGACGGTGGCGGGCGAGACGCCGACCTCATGGGCGATGTGACTGCCGGTCCAACGCTGCCGCCGGAGCGCCACAATGCGCTCGGCGGTCGACGCTGCGGTGGCCTGTGGCATATGGGCGGGCCGCGAGGAACGATCGACCATGCCGACCCGCCCTTCGGCCTTGTAGCGCTCGACCCAGCGCGCCACGATCTTGGCCGACACGCCGTAGACGCGCGCCGCATGGGCTTGGGAAAGACGCCCCTCAATGACCGACAGCGCCATCTCCTCTCGACGCAGCGGCGTCAGACGGGCATTCTTATGGATGTTCATTCGGACCCTCCGATGGATGCTGAAGCTTGGTAACTCCAGTCTCCTCGGTGCGGTCCGAATGGACAACCCTCTGAAAGCTCACAGCTAAGGCATTAGCCAGAGGCCATAGCGATCGACAAGTAACCGGTGTTGCACACACTCTGCCGCAGGCGGTGTGTTGTGAGCGCTGGCGTCCACTCGATTCCTGCCGAAATTCCGGCTAGCTTGGGCGATAGATGGCTCAGTTCTGGTCGGTGAATCATAATCAGACCGCCCGTCAAGAGATTGATGGGCAGCACTTTTGGTCCCCCAAGACCGAGAGCAATGGCGCGCGAAATGAGTTCTACAACAACATGCGCCGTGCGACGCCCGGTGACCCTGTCCTTTCGTATACCGATCAAGCAATTGACTATATGCGCAGGATAGCGGAATTCGCTTTCACCGCTCGGAAACCAATCAAGTTCGGAGAGGCCTTATTGGAATCAAGAGCGATGACTTCTGCCGATCTTTTGGACACCGCTTTCCCCTTCGATCCATCCCAAAACAACAACAGGGAGTCTCGACCCGCTCCCGCCGAGGCGATATTCGCCAATCCATCTAGTTTCGGACTCAGGCAATCAGAAAGTTATCTGACAGGCATTCCACAGAAGTAATACAAATTGAAAATCGCGGCCTCATGTTTCAAAACCAGGATGGTTTCGAAGCCGGCGGGTCGCTCACGGTCCTCAAAGCGAGAATTCTAAGAGACGTTCAACAATGACCCAGCACGCAGAAAACGCTCGAATTCTCATGTACAGCCACGACACGTTCGGGCTCGGCCATTTGCAGCGCTGCCGGACTATCGCGCATTCGCTGGTCGAGGATTTCCGCGGACTTCAGGTGCTTATCATTTCGGGTGCGACTATCGCTGGCGCCTTCGACTACCGCGCCCGTGTCGACTTCGTGAAGATCCCCAGCGTCATCAAGCTGCGCAACGGCGAATACACCTCGCTGGAAAAGGACATCGATCTGCATGAGACGCTAAGGATGCGCCAGTCGATCATCCGCCATACAGCTGAGACCTTCCGGCCGGATATCTTCATCGTCGACAAGGAACCGCTCGGCCTGCGCGGTGAGATCGAGGACACGCTGTCCTACCTCAAGACGCGGGGCACCACTCTCGTGCTTGGCCTGCGCGAGGTAATGGATGCGCCGCATCTGCTCGAAGCAGAGTGGGCACGCAGGGATGTGATGCGCAAGATAGGCCTGTTCTACGACAAGGTCTGGGCCTATGGCCCGCCGGATTTCTACGATCCGTTGACCGGCTTGGATGTGCCGCCGGCTATCAGGGCAAAGATGAGGTTCGTCGGTTTCCTGCAACGGAGCCTGCAGCGGAACGAGTTGCCCGGCCACCGGCCCGAGGGCGACTATATCCTCGTTACTACCGGTGGCGGCGGTGACGGCGCCGAACTGATCCACGACGTCATCGATGCCTATCAGCAGGATCCGCAATTGCAGCATAGGGCCCTGATCGTGCTTGGGCCTTACATGCCGGCGCGCAAGCGCAACAAGCTGCTCAAGAAGGGGTCCAAGATCCCCTACATCAAGATCATCGAGTTCGACAACCGCATGGAAGACCTGATTGCCGGCGCCAAGGCGGTAGTGGCGATGGGCGGTTACAACACCTATTGCGAGATACTGTCTTTCGACAAGCCGGCGCTGATCGTGCCGCGCGTCGAGCCCCGCCAGGAACAACTGATCCGCGCTCGGCGCGCAGCCGAACTTGGCCTCATCGAGATGCTTTTGCCGGAGGAAGCCAAGGATTCCCAGCGGTTTGCCGATGCACTGGTGGCGCTGCCGGACCGGCCCCACCCATCACAGAGCAATCCGCATCTGACGCTGGAAGGGCTGCCTCATATTTCCGAAATCGTCGCGGAACTGCTCGACCGGCGGGCCGGCCATCACCTTTCGGTCATTGAAGGAATGACCTGAGTTGCAACATCGCAAGATCGTCGTGGTTCTGAAGGGCTATCCGCGGCTGTCCGAAACCTTCATCGCGCAGGAATTGCTCGGTCTGGAGCGTGCAGGGTTCGACCTGATACTCGTCGCGCTCAGGCGGCCGACCGACGAAAAACGCCACCCCGTGCATGACGAGATCAAAGCGCCGGTCCATTATCTGCCGGAATATCTGCATGAAGAGCCGCTGCGCGTGCTTCGCTCGCTGTTTGCCTATCTGCTGCGGCCGTGCTTCTGGCGCACGCTCGGATCGCTGGCTGCCGATCTCCCCCACGACTTTACGCGCAATCGCGCGCGCCGCTTCGGGCAAGCGCTCGTGCTGGCGGCCGAATGGCCGGAAGACGCGGGCTGGCTGCATGCACATTTCGCGCACACACCGGCATCGGTGACGCGCTATGCCAGCCAGCTTCGTGGCCTGCCCTGGACCTGCTCGGCCCATGCCAAGGACATCTGGACTTCGGCGGACTGGGATCTGGCCGGCAAGCTTTCCTCGGCGCGCTGGACCGTCACCTGCACGAAAACCGGCTTCGACCGTCTGAAAAAACTCGCTAACGGCAACTCGTCTATACATCTGAGCTATCATGGGCTCGACCTTGATCGCTTCGGCAGTTTCGGCGAGGCGCGAAAGCAGCATGACGGCTCGGCGCCGGACGAACCGGTTGTCGTTCTGAGTGTCGGGCGCGCCGTTGAAAAGAAAGGTTACGATACGTTGCTGCAGGCCCTTGCCCTGTTGTCCGGTGATTTGGCGTGGCGTTTCGAGCATATCGGCGGCGGCGAGGAACTGGAGCGGTTCAAGGCGCTGGCGCAAAAGCTCGGACTGGATGGTCGCGTCTCTTGGAAAGGCGCGCTTGCGCAGGAGGAAGTGCTTGAGCACTACCGCCGCGCCGACATCTTCGCCCTGGCCTGCAGGATCACCGCAAATGGCGATCGTGACGGTCTGCCGAATGTTCTGGTGGAGGCGGCCAGCCAGCGGCTTGCCTGCGTGTCGACCGATATTTCCGGCGTGCCGGAGCTTTTATCGCCGGATGAAACCGGGCTGCTGGTTCCGACGGAGAACCCAATTGCCCTGGCACAGGCGCTGGAGCGCCTGATCCGTGATCCCGTACTGCGCGCCCGCCTCGGCGACGCCGCAGAGCGGCGCGTGCGCGGCAATTTCGATCATATGGCAAGCATTGGACAGCTCAAGGAACTGTTCGAGCGGGAGTGGCGGGCCGCCGAATGAAGCGGCTGCGCGCTTTCTTCTATGTCCAGCACCTGCTCGGCATCGGCCATCTTGCGCGCGCCAGCCGCATTGCGGCGGCTCTGGTCGATGACGGGTTTGACGTGACCGTCGTGACCGGCGGAGCGCCGATCGCCGGGTTTCCGGGACTCGGTGTAAAATCTGTAATCCTGCCACCTGTCACCTCCGGTGATGAAGGATTTTCCGGACTTGTCGACCTGGAGGGCAACCCGATCGACGATGATTTCAAGAAATGGCGTTCAGAGATGCTGCTGCAGGCATTCCGGGATTGCAGGCCTGATATCGTCATTCTCGAGGCGTTTCCATTTGGACGCCGACAGATGCGTTTCGAACTCTTGCCGCTGATCGAGGCCATCGACGCGACGTCGCCCAGACCGCTGCTGGCGACGTCCGTCCGTGACATCCTTCAGG
Source organism: Mesorhizobium sp. M1163 (assembly GCF_040318415.1). NCBI lineage: Bacteria > Pseudomonadati > Pseudomonadota > Alphaproteobacteria > Hyphomicrobiales > Phyllobacteriaceae > Mesorhizobium > Mesorhizobium sp. M1163. Next base: position 284,069 of record NZ_JAMYMF010000001.1, read on the forward strand.
AGCGCGTCAAGCCGGGCCGAAACGAGGAAACGGTCGATCTCATCAACAGGCATTTCGACCTTGTTATGGTCCACGGCGATCCGGCTTTCGCAACCATCGACAAGACATTTCCGCTGGCTGGGACGATCAGGGCCGAGGTCACCTACACTGGGCTCGTTGCCGCGCCGCCCTCGCCCGCGGCCTCCGAGCGCTTCGACGTTCTGGTGTCGGTTGGCGGCGGGGCTGCCGGAAAGAGCCTTGTCAGCTCCACCATCGCAGCGGCGCGGAATGCCAACAACGCTCGGAAATGGTGTTTGATCACCGGCCCAAACCTGCCGAAAGACGAATTTGACGCGATCGCACGCGATGCCACGCCGGGCCTGTCCATCTTCCGGTTCCGCGAGGATTTCGCCAGCCTGCTGACAGGCGCCCGCCTGTCAGTCTCGCAGGCGGGTTACAACACGGTCTGCGATGTCCTGCGCGCGGGTTGTCGCTCCCTGCTCGTTCCATTTGCAGCCGGCGGGGAAACCGAACAGACGGTTCGCGCCCTGATGCTCGAAGAACTCGGTCTTGCAACGGTGCTGATGGAAAAGGACCTAACGCCTGAAGGTTTGGCGCAAGCGATCGAACAGGCGCTTGTGAGACCGACGCCATCCGCGCATCGTCTCGATCTGGAAGGCGCGCGTCGCTCCGCGCAAATCCTGCACGAGCGGTATCGAACATGGTCCCTAAAAGTGGAGCCCGGTTTCGGAAAAGCTCATGATCAAACAGACGATAGATCCTAGTCCTACTGCGTTACTGACTCAGTAGGACTAACGCACGTCGCGTCTGGTGAGTTTCGTGCGACGCGCTTCAAGTCCTGTTTTATGCATGTCGTTGTCCGAAAACCGCTACGCACTTTTGGGCGAAATACATTAAACAGTTCCAATCAGCATGAAGCGCGTATAATTTTTTGTCGGCAGTTCGCCGGAGAACCGCACCTCCCGTAGCGCCGCCATTGCTTCGAAGGTTGCAAGTGAAGCCACGCAGTTGATGTGCGTCGGCTCGCTGAAATAATCGTTCGATTGCAGCAGTACATTCGTGCCCCGCGGAAGCAGAGCAAGCCAGGCGCGCAGATCGGCTATGTGTTCGCAGCTCGTATTGACTATCAGGTCGGGCCGGACGGCCGCATAGTCGAGTGCGTACATATCTGCCGTTAGCGCCCGGAACCGGTCGCCGGCTTCCCGGTTGAGGGTCCGGGCGACCGGCGCGACTTCGGGATCGATGTCGATGCTATCGACCGCCGCGATGTCGAAGCGGGCGTCGTTGAAAAGCATTGCCGGCAATACGCCGTACCATCCACCCAGAACCCATATGCGCCCGAACCGGCCGCCGCAGCTTTCGAACAGCCTGTCGAGCGCCCACATCTTGCAGGCGACCTGCTTGTGGTTGAAGGCGTTGGCGATATCGGCCTTCGGATGCTTGGTGACGACGCGCGCCAGCCCTGCCACGAGAGGGCAGTTGACATAAGCAGCAATTCCCCGCGTGAGGTCCAAGGCTTGCTCGTGCCAGTCCATACCGGCATTGCGTGGTTGCGTGACATCCATCATATTTGTCTTGTATGTTGGGATTTCGGGCGACACAACGCAATCTTGCCTCCCGCAAGACTGTTTGATTCCGCGGACGTGATTATGCTGCAAGCCGCTTGGCTATTGCCCGGTGCCGGAGAGAGCCTGTTGCATCTGTCCGGATCATCGGCGTCCATCCGCCAGCACCAGCCGCCCAGCTGCGGCCTCGTGCTGCTCGGCTATTCGCCAACGCCCTGCGGAAGCCGCGAACCGTCTGGCCAGCTGCCTTCTTCGCTGATCAACAATGCCCATGTCGTTGTCATCGACCATGCGCCGGAACTGGATCGCGCCGCCTCGCAGGTTCCTTGCATCGTTGAGCGCAGGACAATGTCCGTGCACTGCAGCTTCGACTTTGTCGTTGGCGACGAAGAAATTGCCGATACGCCATTCGCCAGCAGGTGCGTTTACATCCTGCATCCTTTCAACTGAAGGGTCCGCAGTCGCATATGGAACCCAGCCTAGCCCGCTATATCTGGACGCACACCAAGAAGCAGCAGCTCTGGATATTGATGATCGTCGTGCTTTCGATGGTCCCGTATTTCATGTCCTTCGACCTACCGAAGCTGATCGTCAACGGCCCGATCCAAGGTAGGGGCTTCGAGCAACCGGGCGCGACCCAGCCATTCATGAGGCTACACTATAACCTGCCGTTCATTGGAGAGGTCCAGTTCTTCTCCGGTTTTCAGCTCGACCGCAAGGAGACCCTGTTTGCCCTGAGCCTTGTGTTCCTCTTGCTAGTCGTCATCAACGGCCTGTTCAAATTCTACATCAACACCTACAAGGGCCGCCTCGGCGAACGCATGCTGCGACGTATCCGCTTCGATCTGGTGGACCGTGTGCTGCGTTTTCCGCCGGTCTACTTCAAGCGGGTGAAATCCGCCGAAGTGGCGACCATGGTGAAGGACGAGGTAGAGCCGCTGGGCGGCTTCATCGGCGACGCCTTCCTGCAGCCGGTACTGCTCGGCGGCCAGGCGCTGACGGCCATGCTGTTCATCATGATCCAGAACGTCTGGCTCGGAATGATAGCGGTCGTGATCGTGGTGATCCAGATCGTACTCATCCCGCGAATGCGGCGGCGGCTGATCGTGCTCGGGCGCCAACGGCAGTTGACGGCGCGCGCGCTTTCGGGCCGGGTTGGCGAAATCGTCGACGGCATCGGCGCGGTTCACGTCCACGATACATCAAACTACGAGCGCGCCGACATAGCTGCCCGGCTCGGGCTCATCTTCAAGATCCGCTTCGATCTTTACCAATGGAAATTCATGGTGAAGTTCCTCAACAATTTTCTCGCGCAGCTCACGCCCTTTCTGTTCTATATGATCGGCGGGTATCTGGTCATCCAGGGGAGGCTGGACGTCGGCCAGCTCGTGGCCGTGATCGGCGCCTACAAGGACCTGCCCGGACCGATGAAGGAACTGATCGACTGGGATCAGGATCGGCAGGATGTCCAGGTCAAATATCAGCAGGTCGTTGAACAGTTCACCGTCGAGGGTCTCATCGCGCCGAAAATCGGGGCATTGACGATCGACGATCCTGATCCGATGACCAATCCCCTATCGGCGATCAATCTGTCTATAGCAGACGATGGCGGTGCAATGCTCCTCAACCGTATCTCCCTCCAGGTCAAGCCGGGTGAGACGGTGGCGCTGGTCAGTACCGCAACAGGTGGAGCGGAGGCGCTTGCAGAAACCTTCGCGCGGCTGAACTGGCCGGACAGCGGAAGGGTCGCTTCGGGCACCGACGACCTGCTTGAACTTCCCGAGGCAGTGACCGGCCGGCGCATGTCCTATGCCTCGTCGGATGTTTTCCTGTTCCAGGCAAGCCTCCGCGACAACCTGCTCTACGGGTTGAAGCATGCGCCGCTGACATCGGTGCCTTATGACGGTGCCGCGGCAGACCAGCACCGCTGGAATATCCACGAGGCGCGCCGGTCGGGCAATCCGGATCTCGATATCCACAGCGACTGGATCAACTATGCTTCCGCCGGGGCTACCGGCCCGCACGACCTCTTTGAAGCCGTGCGCCGGGTGCTCGACGCGGTTGTTCTGTCGCGCGACATTCTGGATCTTGGCTTGCGCTCTTCGGCCGACCTCACGCGTCACACGGAGCTTGCCAGGCGGATCGTTGAACTGCGTGCGGCGCTGCGAACCCGGCTGGAACAAGAGGGGCTGAGCGGACTGGTGGTTCCTTTCGAACCGGGCGCCTACAACAAGGAAGCAACGATCGGCCAAAACCTGCTCTTCGGCGCTGCCGCCGGCCCCGAACTGGCCGACAGGGCCCTGGCGGCCAATCCCTATTTTGCTTCTGTGCTGAGGCAAGCCGGCCTCGACCGCACGCTCTACGAAATGGGCTTGGAGATCGCCAAACAGGCGATCGAGCTGTTTGCCGACCTGCCGCCCGATCACCAGTTCTTCCAGCAGCTCGCCTTCATGAGCGCCGAGGAGATACCCGCCTACGAAACCTTGCTACAACGGCTCAAGAACCGTCCTCACGAGGCGGTTTCAGAGAACGATCGCGCCATGATCGTCACCTTGAGCTTTGCCTACATCGAGCCCCGGCATCGCTTCGGCCTGCTGAGCGACGAGCTGATGAGCAAGATCGTCGCTGCACGCAGCCGGTTCTATGAAAACCTGCCGCCCGAACTGCAAAATGCGGTCGAACGGTATGACCCTGCCAAATACATTGCCGCGGCCACCGTCATGGATAACGTCCTGTTCGGGCGTGTGGGCAACAACCATCCCGACGCACCGGACCGCATACGCTCCATCGTCTATGACATTCTTGACGAACTGGGGCTTTATGCCGAACTTCTGGATGTCGGCCTGGACTTCAACGTCGGCTCCGGCGGCAGGCGGCTGACCGGTGGACAGCGACAGAAGCTCGATGTTGCCCGGGCCCTGCTCAAGCGTCCCGATTTTCTCATTCTCAACCGGCCACTTTCCGCGCTCGACCAGCGCATGCAGGATAAGGTGCTGCGAAACGTGCTCGAGGAAGCCAGGCGCGACGGCCATTCGCCGGCAATTGTGTGGGTCGTGACGAATCCGGCAATGGCGATGATGTTCGATCGCGTTATCGTCTTCGACTCGGGTCAATTGGCGGAAGACGGAACACACGAGACACTTTTGGCAGGGAACGGTATCTTCAAGGAACTGTTGTCATAGAGCAACGGACATTCAGATGGGATCATTCTGCCGGTGCACGACATCGGGCTCGCCACCTTTCGCGTGGTTTGTCTCGCCGTCTCGAAAAGAGAATTGATTCCATCTGGGCGTCCGTTGCTCTAGTCTGGCAAACGCGAATTTTGGAAGGTTTGCGACAATGCTGCTCAAGGATGAAGTTGGAATGCTGCAACGCGTTCCCTTGTTCTCTGCCATCGAGCCGACAAAGCTCAAGCTGCTTGCGTTCACATCCGATCGTGTGAGCTACAGCGCCGGCCAGATCCTTTTCCGGCAGGGCGACGAGGGAGACGCCGCCTATGTCATCCTTTCAGGCAGGGCGGATATTCTTGTCGATTCCGACAGCGGACCGATAAAAGTTGCCGAACTGGAGCCAAATTCGATCGTTGGCGAGATCGCCATATTGTGCAACAGCTCCCGCACTGCCACCGTCAGAGCGGCAAGTCCGCTGGAAGTCCTGAGAATCCGCAAGGATCATTTTCTGAGGCTTATGAGGGAGTTCCCGGAAATGACCATCGAGATATTGCGGGTTCTTGCCGATCGCCTAAGCCATACAACCGCGGATCTGATCGACGCACGAAGCGCCAAATAACGAAGGACGTGCGCTCGATCCTCGCCGTCGTGACGGCACTGTCCTCTCGCTGAGAAGATCACCCGGAGAAAGCCTGTCTCGCCTAGCAGCAGTTGTTTGGATATGATGGGCGAAGGGGTAGCATGGACGACAACGTTTTCCTGGTCAGGTTTTGGGGTGTCCGCGGCAGCATTTCGGTATCAGGGCCAGAATTCTCTCGCTATGGCGGCAACTCAATCTGCGTCGAGATGCGATGCGGTAAGCATACGCTTCTGTTCGACGCAGGCTCTGGCCTACGGCCTGCCGGCGCGGCGCTTCAGGCGTTGGGCGTCACCGATTTCGACCTGCTTTTCACCCATTCCCATTACGATCACATCATCGGGCTGCCGTCTTTTGCGCCGATCTATGACCGGGGCGCCAAGGTTACGCTTTGGTCCGGGCATCTTGCAGGACAGATGACGACCCGGCAGATGGTCGATGAGTTCATGCGGCCGCCGTGGTTTCCGGTGAAACTGGAGATCAGCAAGGCAAGCCTCGACTATCGCGATTTCGTATCCGGAGACGTGCTTCGCCCGCGCGAAGGGGTGGTGGTCCGAACCGGCAGTCTTATCCATCCGGGCGGCTGCATAGGCTACCGGGTCGAATGGGGCGGCCGCGTCGTGGCGGTGATCACAGACACTGAGCACGAGCCGGACAAACTCGATCAGACGGTGCTCGGCCTGATCGAAGATGCCGACCTCGTCATTTACGATTGCACCTACACCGAGGAGGAAATGGAACGCCGCCGCGGTTACGGGCACTCGACATGGCAACAGGGCGTCAAGCTCTGTGAGGCGGCCGGTGCGCGGGGGCTTGCGCTGTTTCACCACGATCCGACACGCACCGACAAGGAACTGGACAAGATCGAGAAACTGGCCAAGGACAGGTTTACCGGCGCTTTTGCCGCGCGGGATGGCCAGACGCTCAAACTTCCAGTCTCATTGCGCAAAAAGCGCTGAGCTATTTTCCTCTAGAGCGCTTCACCGTTTCACAGAAACGGCGAAGCGCTCTATCTCTTTGTTTTGACGCAATTCCGGACGGACAACCGTTCACACTTTTCCTGGAATTGCTCTACCGGCGCTGCGCTCGATCAATGTCCTGATCGGAAGCCATGCGCAGGCTTCAGTCCGTGCGGTGACGGTGAACAGCCGTTCGAGGAAAAGCCAGGCCGATTCATCATGTACGAGATGGTGGGTGAGCAGACCGACCGGTTCGCCGCCATCGAATGCATGCTGCAATTGCGCGATGATAGCTTGAACCAATAGGCCGTGATCGCGGCAGCCGCGCGTGCCATGCCAATCCATGATGTCGACATTGCTGTTGATGACCGCCAGTGAAGCGCGCCTCGGCGGCCCATAGACCGACAATGCCGCAAATCCTATCGATCCAAGGTCGGATACCAAGCCGGCGTCAATCCTGTTCCAGGGTGGCACCAGCATCGGAACGGTACGTGCGCCGTGCAGGCCGGTTACGTGCGACAGCCCGCGAGCCAGATCATTGAGCACCGCCTCGCGTGGCCGATGCGCGCCGAGCTCCTGCTTTTTCTGGTCCTCGGGCGCATGATTTCGGTGCGCCCAGCCATGGATGGCGACCGTGGCATGCGGCGCCTCGTCAAGCCGGACGGCAAGCTTCTCATCAGTCAGGGCCGGAATGACGGCCAGAGTCACCGGAACCGCGAATTCACCGGTGAGGTCGAGCAGCCGATCAAGCGCAGGCGTCGGACCCACGGCGTCATCGTCGCGCAGCCAGAACTCTGCCTTGCGGTCTGCCCGTTGCCGGCACGCCAGTTCTTCCACCAAGGGCTGCCAGATCTGATCGGGTGTCATGAAACCGGGATCTTCGCAAGGAGTTCGGCCAGCCGCGCCACTGCAGCACCGAGGGAACGTTCTTCGAGGATGAAACGTCTGGCTTCCGCGCCCATGATGGTTCTTTCGTCGTTACGGGCCAGAAGCCTTTCAATGGCAGAAGCGAACGCCGCCACATCGCCCGGCGGGGTGAGAAACCCGGTCTGGCCATCCCGCACGACCTCCGGCACGCCGGCGATGTCCTGAGCCACCACCGGAAGGCCGGCGGCCTGTGCTTCAAGATAGGCAACGCCATAGGCCTCGCCGCAACCCGGCCAGACGTAAATTCCCCCACTGTAGAGGACATCCGGCACGGCGGCTGGCTCAATCGCGCCAAGCCATTCGATACGGTCGGCGGGCAAGCCGGCGAATTGCGCTTTGACCTCGTCACGGGCAGGCCCATCCCCGACGACCGACATGGTCCAGGGCAGATGGCCGATCGGACCGAGCGCTTGCGCCAGCATGCGATAGCTTTCGACTTTGTCGCCCGGGCGCATCATGGCGACGGTAACGAGGCGCGTCGGACAACTCCGTGCCGGCGTTTCCCGGAATACCGATGTGTCGATGAAGGGCGAAAGCATGCCGAAAGCGGCGTCGGGAATCGCATCTGCCAGTCCCTGACGATCCCTTTGCGTGAAGCAGATGTTCAGCGCTGCCTGTTCGACGGCTCGCGCCACCAACGCTTGCGTATCGGCCCACAAACCGGTGTTGTGCCGCCTCGAATAGGAGGCTTCCGCTGTCACATAGGGGACACCAAAGGCCAACGCCAGCTCGGGCCCGATCAGGTCGGGCGCCTTGTAATAGGGATGATAGGTGAACCACAGACCGGGCTTGCCGTCACGATCCCACAGCCTTGCCAGCCGCGCGGCTTCCTCCCGGGCCTCGATCTTGAGCGCGTCGAAACTTTTCGAATCCGGTTCGCGTAGATAGAAGCGTAATTCGGATGCTAGTTCGACGCTATGCCCTCCATGCTCCAGCGCCTTGACCAGCATCCGTGCCATCTGGCGGTCGCCGGAGGCAACGGGATGATTGGGCGACTTCAGCGGCGCGTAGAAGGCAATTCGCATCGCCGGACCCTATCATCGGAAAGCCTGCGCAAGTCAATTTCGAAGCATGATCGACTTCACCTTCAAGCAGTGGAATGTGCTATCTGATGCTCATGGAAACAGCTGCCGCGTCCGATCCGTTTGTCGCTTCCCTGCCGGTCTTCGCAAAGTTCGAAAGCGTTGCCGAGATCGATAACTATCGGCCTCTCCCCGATGGCTGGGCGCTGGCCACCGCCGACATCGTCGGCTCGACCAAGGCGATCGGGGCTGGGCGCTATAAAACCGTCAATATGGCCGGTGCCAGCGTCATTTCGGCGCTGCTCAATGCGCTGGGTCGGCAAGATCTTCCCTTTGTCTTCGGCGGCGACGGCGCGCTCGTGGCATTTCCCGGCTCGGCGCTGGAGATCACCCGCAACGCGCTGGCGGCTGTCCAGAGATGGGTGGCGGACGAACTCGACCTGACCTTGCGTGCCGCAATCGTGCCGATAAAGGATATCAGAGCGCAAGGCCTCGACGTTCGCGTGGCGAGGTTCCAGGCCTCCGAAGCGGTCTTCTATGCCATGTTCGCCGGCGGTGGCGGCAGTTGGGCGGAAGCCGAGATGAAAGCGGGGCGCTACCGCATCGATCCTGCGCCGGCCGGCGCGCGGCCGGATCTGACCGGCCTCTCGTGCCGCTGGAACCCGATCGAAGCCCGGCATGGCGAAATCGTCTCGATCATAGCCATACCGGGGGCGTCGCGCGACGTGCGCGATTTTCAGTTTCTGGTTTCCGACATCATCGCCCTTGCCGGCAGGCAGGAACGCGATGGCCACCCGGTGCCGGTGAACGGACCGGACTACAGTTTGCTGCCCGCCGGCCTCGATATCGAGGCGCGCGCCACGGCGCCGGCAGGACGGCGATGGCTGTCGAAGCTGTGGATAGTGTTCCTGATGACGCTTACGGCTGTTACCGATAGATATGGCTGGACGATCGGCAAATTCGATCCGAAGATCTACAAACGCGACGTGGCCAGCAATTCGGATTTCCGGAAGTTCGACGACGGCTTGAAGATGACCATCGACGTTGACGCGGATGTGTTGCAACGGATCGAGAACCGGCTGAAACAGGCGGAAGAGGCGGGCATCTGCAACTATGGCCTGCACCGCCAGAAATCGGCCTTGATGACATGCCTCGTCGCCTCGCCGCTGCAGCGCGATCACGTTCATTTCATCGATGGCGCCGCCGGCGGCTATGCGATGGCTGCAGCAAGCCTGAAGGCGAAGGTGCCGGTCTGACAGCTTGCGGACATCGATTTTCCGCAATATGCCTCGGGGTTCTTGGGACCAAGTGAGCCTCGCCATGGAAGCGGACGGTCTGTCCGAATTAAGGGAAAGCAGATTTTTGGACGCCTCACGATCGACATATGACCGTCTTCTGAACCGGATTTCGACGCGCGCCGCGCAAGTCGGCGTGATCGGACTGGGGTATGTCGGGCTGCCGCTGGCGGTTGCGATCGCACGCGCCGGCTTCCCGGTTTCCGGCTTCGACGTCGAAGCCCAGAAGGTCGAGAGCCTGAACAACGGCCAATCCTATATCGAGGCGGTGACCTCGACAGCCCTTGCCGGCCAGGTGGCGAGCGGACGGTTCCGCGCCACTGCGGATTTTGCTGAACTGGCCGTCTGCGATGTCATCATCATCTGCGTTCCGACACCGCTGACGAAAAACCGTGAGCCGGACCTCTCCTTTGTCAGGAACACGGCAGGCACCATCGCGAAGCATCTGCGTCTCGGCCAGCTGATCGTGCTGGAATCGACCACCTATCCCGGCACCACCGACGACGTGATCAAGCCCATACTGGAAGAAACCGGCTTGCGGTCGAAGATAGATTTCTTCCTCGGCTTCTCGCCCGAACGCGAGGATCCCGGCAACCGAAGCTTTGAAGTCGCGACGATCCCCAAGATCGTGGCAGGCGACGGCATTGAAGCGGCGACACTCGTTCAGGCTTTCTACCAGGGCGTGGTCAAGACCGTTGTTCCGGTTTCCACCACGGCGACCGCCGAGGCGGTCAAGCTGACGGAAAACATCTTCCGCTCGGTCAACATAGCCCTGGTCAACGAGTTGAAGGTCGTGCTCGGTGCGATGGGCATAGACATCTGGGAGGTGATCGAGGCGGCAAAGAGCAAGCCCTTCGGCTACATGCCTTTCTATCCCGGCCCCGGACTTGGCGGCCACTGCGTTCCGATCGATCCCTTCTACCTGACGTGGAAGGCGCGCGAATATGAACTGCCGACCCGCTTCATCGAGCTGGCGGCAGAGATCAACACGGCGATGCCGCGTCATGTGGTCGATGAACTGGCGAAGGCGCTGGACCGGCGCTGCGGCAAGGCGCTCAGCCGCTCGCGCATTCTCATCATCGGGCTCGCCTATAAGAAGAATGTGCCCGACATCCGCGAAAGCCCCTCATTGCGGCTCATTGAACTCATCGAGGAATGGGGCGGCAAGGCGGAATTCCACGATCCGCATGTTACGGAGATCCCGACCACACGGGAGCATATGGCGATCAAGGGGCGTCGCTCGGTCGAATTGACCGAGGCGGCCTTGAAGGATTTCGATGCTGTCGTCGTTGCAACCGACCACGACGCGATTGACTATCAGGCGATCGCGGATCACGCTCTTCTGATCGTCGACACACGCAATGTTTTTGGCCGCCTCGGGCTAACCCGAGAGACGGTGGTGAAGGCCTGACAGCGTCCGAGCCGGCGAATTTGTGGCGGATCAAGGAGATTTCGAGATAGCATGAGCACAGCGCAAGCAGAAATTTCTGCCATTCTCATGGATAAGGTTGCCGATTGGCTGACCCAATCGGCGCTGGCGGGCGACGACCTGGAAACATTGGTAAAGGGCTTTTGTGAACGGCTGGCTGCTGCCGGCCTGCCGTTGAGGCGGGTGCATTTGAGCTTTTCGATGCTTCATCCGCTTTATGACGCGCTTGGCTTCACCTGGCTCCGCGGCCAGGGCTTGGAAGTAGAAGGCTTCCGTCATGACGACGGCGTTCCTTCCGACAGATTCCTGACCAGCCCATACTACCATCTGCTCAGCCACAAACTCGACCATCTGCGGCGCCGGCTCGACCCGTCGGTGCCGTCTGAATTTCCTGTTTTCGATGACCTCAAGCTTATGGGCGTCACCGATTACATGGCTTTCGTCCATCCCTTCAGCGGCAACACCAGTCAGGGCATGATCGGGTCTTGGTCCACCGACAGTGCTGCAGGCTTCAGTGACAACATGATTTCGGCGCTGCTGCGGATCCAGAACCATCTCGCTATCGCAACCAAGATGGCGGTGCTCACCAAGCTCGCTGACAACATGATGACCACTTATCTCGGCGGCGACGCCGGCAGGCGGGTGCTGGACGGCCAGATCAAGCGCGGCGAGGGCGACACAATCCGGGCTGCACTGGTCATGGCCGATATGCGCGGGTCGACAAGGCTTGCCGAAACCTCCGGCCGCGAAATCTATATCGATACGCTGAACCAGTTTTTCGATGCCATTGCTGCACCTTTCAATCGCAGAGGCGGGCAGATCATGAGTTTCCTGGGGGATGGCTTCATTGCTGTCTACCCTTGCGAAAGGCACCGTGCGCAGTCCGAGATCGCCTGCCGGGCTGCCCTTGCGGCAGCGCACAAGGCCACCGCGCGCATGATGGATCTCAATCTGCGCAGAAAGGAGCAGCGGTTGGGCGACATTAAATTCGGCATCGGCCTGCATGTCGGCAATGTGATGTTCGGCAATGTCGGGCTTTCCGACCGGCTCACATTCTCTGTCTTCGGCTCGGCTGTAAACGAGGTCCAGCGCCTTCAGACCCTGACCAAGAAATATTCGCACAGCGTTCTCGCCAGCGAAGATTTCGCCGGCTATTGCAGCGCCAACAACTGGCTGACGCTCGGCAAGGAGGAACTGGCGGGCATCAAGCAGAAGCTGACGGTGCTTTCACCCGATTTGTCGGGTGCTCTTGCACTCGATGAAGACGGTGCGCTGGAGCCGATTTACGACCGAATATCGGACGCCGAGCAGGTCATGCTGCTTCATCGCGATGCCGCGCGGCTGTCGACGGGCGACCCGAGGAAGCTCCAGTAACCGTCACGATCTGATCCGAACGCCTTTGGTATGCAGTCCGGTCGCCGGTTCCGCCGGGGAACTGGCGACCGTTTCGAATCCAAGTTGCTCTAGGCTGGCAATGCGCTAGTCTCGCTTTCTGGGCCTGCCGACCGGCAGGCCGCCAGAGTGGGGCTGGTGTGAGAATGAATTCGAGCGTTGATCTGCTGCGGATCGAGGATGTTGGCATCTCTTTTGCCATTATAGGGGGACCGTTGCATGCCGTCAGGCGTGCAAATCTTCGCGTCCTGCCCGGCAAGGTTACCGCGCTTGTGGGCGAGTCCGGTTCCGGAAAATCGGTTCTCAGCCAGGCAGTGATGGGCATTTTGCCGAACACAGCCCATGTTCGCGGCCGTATCCTGTTTTCTGATCCTGAAAAGCCCGGCACGACGCAGGATATCCTGCAAATGCCGCGTGACGGACCCGAAATCCGGGCGTTGAGAGGCAGCCGCATCGGCAAGATATTTCAGGAGCCGATGACATCGCTGTCGCCGCTGCACACGATTGGCAATCAGGTCAGCGAATCCCTGCAGATTCATACGCCCATGGCTCGGGTGGAGCGCAAGGCGCTGGCGAAGGAAATGCTCGGCCTTGTCGGCTTTCCCAACCCCAAGCGCGCCTATGACATGTATCCCTTTGAACTTTCGGGAGGATTGCGTCAACGCGCAATGATCGCCATGGCGCTTATCTGCCGGCCCGCCCTGTTGATCGCCGACGAGCCGACGACGGCGTTGGACGTCACCATCCAGGCGCAAATCCTGCAATTGCTGCGCGAGCTTCAGACGAAGCTGAACATGGCGATGCTGCTGATCACGCACGACCTTGGCGTGGTCGCCAATGTCGCCGACGAGGTGGTGGTCATGTACCATGGCGAGATCATGGAAGCGGGACCTGTGGAGGCGATATTCCGCCGGCCAGGTCACCCTTACCTGAAGGGCCTGATGGCAGCCGTTCCGCATTTCGACCTGAAGCCTGGCGAAAGGCTAAAGGCGCTCCGCGAGGTGCCGGTGAATGTCGGGAACCTGCTCGGCAAGCAGACGGCGCTGGCATCGAAGGGGCCGGACGACATCCTGCTGTCGGTCAGGGATCTGACAAAGACCTTCACGATCCGCAAGTCCGGATGGTTCGGCGGAGATCATCAAACCCCTGTTCGCGCCGTGGACGGCGTGAGCTTCGATATCAGGCGGGGTGAGTGCCTGGGTCTTGTCGGCGAAAGCGGCTCCGGCAAAACCACGGTCAGCAAGATCCTCATGCGGGCGGTCACCCCTAGCGGCGGCTCTGTGATCTTCAACGGCCGCGATGGTCCGATCGACGTCTTGGAAGCCGAGGGAGACGCCCTGCGCCTGCTGCGCGCAAAAATCCAGATGGTCTTCCAGGATCCGGTTTCGTCGCTTTCACCTCGCATGACGGTGGAGAACATCTTGAGCGAGCCGCTGGAAATCCATCAACGTGGCAATGCCGCGTCCCGACTCGCCACGGTCAAGAGCCTGATGCAGGCAATCGGGGTCGATCCGCGCTTCATAAAGCGTTATCCGCACAGTTTCTCCGGCGGGCAGCGTCAGCGTATCGGCATCGCGCGCGCGTTGGCGCTGGGACCTGAACTCCTGATCTGCGACGAGCCGGTTTCGGCACTCGATGTCTCTGTCCAGGCGCAGATTCTGAACCTTCTGAAGGACCTGCAGAAGGAACTGGGCCTGACCTACCTGTTCATATCCCACAACCTGGCGGTGGTGGACTACATGGCAGACCGCATCGCGGTGATGTGCGGCGGGCGTATCGTCGAGCTCGCGCCCCGCGAAATTCTGCTTAGGAAACCTATCCACCCCTACACGCGCTCACTGGTCGCCGCAGTACCTTTCCCCGATCTCGACAGGCCGATGGATTTCAAGACGCTGAAGCTCAGCGGCGCTTCCGACACCAGCGCATGGGGACCGCAATTCCGCGACGAGGGCGACGAGGATATGCTGTTGCCGCTCGATCTTGGCGGCGGCCACCTCGTGCTGGCCCGACGTTCGGCCGATGTCAGCGAGCTACGCCATTGATCAGCCGGCGCACCGTCCTTGGGCTCATGGCTTCGGCATTTCTGCCCGGCACGTTGCGCGCCGGCGATCTGGAGCCCGAATTTCTTCAGCCGCAGCTGAAGGCCAGGGCGCTGCCGGCACTCGCCGAACGCCTGCCCAAGCGCCCGCGCGCGTTGAATCTCGCTGCGATGGGCCGGCAGCCCGGCCAGTATGGCGGCACGCTGCGCACGATCATCGGCAGCCAGAAAGATATCCGGATGATGACGATCTACGGGTACGCTCGCCTGGTCGGCTATGACGAAAAGCTTAACTTGCAAGCCGACATTCTCGAAAGTTTCGATGTAGCGGATGATCGTGTCTTCACTTTCAAGATACGGGAAGGACATAAATGGTCTGACGGTAGCCTGCTGACGCCGGAGGATTTTCGCTATTGCTGGGAAGATGTCTGGCTGAACGATGAGCTTTCGCAAGGCGGGCTCGCCCCGGCCCTGCTGGCGGACGGCAAGCCGCCACGCTTCGAGATCGTCGATCCGTCGACGGTCCGCTATAGTTGGGATGCGCCCAATCCCGACTTCCTGCCCAAGCTCGCCGCTGCTTCGCCGATATCGCTTGTTCTGCCAGCCGCCTATCTCAAGCAGTTCCACAAGAAATACCAGGATCCATTCCGGCTCGCCGGCCTAATGAAGGAGAACCGGGCCCAGAAATGGACGCTCCTGCATATCCGCATGTCGCGGCAGTATCGCCCGGAGAACCCGGAACTGCCGACGCTCGATCCCTGGCAGAACCAGACCAAGCCGCCGGCCGAGCAATTCGTCTTCGAGCGCAACCCGTTCTTTCATCGAATAGACGAGAATGGCCGGCAACTGCCCTATGTTGACCGGATCGTCATGAATGTCAGCTCGTCGGCGATCATCTCCGCCAAGACCGGTGCGGGCGAGAGCGACCTGCAATGCATGGGAATTGACTTCAGCGATTACTCCTTCCTGAAAGACGCGGAGAAGCGCTACCCGGTGAAGATGCATCTCTGGAAACGCACACAGGGTTCGCGGCTGGCGCTGCTGCCCAATCTGAATTGTGCCGACCAGGTGTGGCGTGGCCTTTTTCGTGACGTGCGAGTGCGCCGCGCACTTTCGCTCGCTGTGGACAGGCGCGAGATCAATTTGGCTGTGTTCTACGGATTGGCGCAGGAAAGTGCCGATACGGTCCTGCCGGAGAGCCCGCTCTACCGGCCGGAATTCGCGAAAGCCTGGGTCGCCCATGATCCCGACCAGGCCAATGCCCTGCTCGACGAGGTCGGGCTTCAGGCGCGTGACGATGACGGCCTGCGGATACTTCCCGACGGACGCCCGGCGCAGCTCGTAGTGGAAACGGCCGGCGAAAGCACGCTGGAAACCGACGCGCTCGAGCTCATCACCGATCACTGGCGCAAGATCGGCATCGCGCTGTTCATCCGGACTTCGCAGCGCGACATCTTCCGCAGCCGCGCGCTTGGTGGCCAGATCGTGATGTCGATGTGGTCGGGCATCGACAATGGCGTGCCGACCGCCGACATGAACCCGTACCAACTGGCCCCCACCGTCGACGACCAGCTGCAATGGCCGCTCTGGGGTGCTCACTACTTGTCTCATGGCAAGGTCGGTGAAGCGCCCGATCTTCCGCCTGTGGTCGAGTTGATGGCTTTACTCAAGCGCTGGAACGCATCGACCGAAGCCACGGAGCGCGCCGAAATCTGGAATTCAATGCTGTCGATCTATACCGATCAGGTGTTTTCGATCGGCACGGTGAACGGAACGCATCAGCCGATTCTGGCGTCCTCGCGGCTGCGCAATCTGCCTGACAAGGCGCTCTACGGCTACGACCCGACCGCCTATTTCGGTGTCTACATGCCGGATACATTCTGGCTTGGAGAGTCCTGAGCGTGCTTCGATATTTTGTCTGGCGCATCGCCGTGATGGTTCCAACGCTGCTGGTCATATCGGCACTGGTGTTCACGATCATCGAACTTCCACCAGGCGACTATTTCGACAGCTATGTTGCCGAGCTTCGGGCTCAGGGCGAAGCGGTGGATTCCGATCGCATCGAGATGATGCGCAAGGAATATGGTTTCGACCAGCCACCGGTCATTCGCTACTTCTACTGGGTCGGCGGGATGCTGCACGGCGATTTCGGCTATTCCTTCGAATATGAGCTGCCGGTTCGCGACGTCGTCGGGGACCGAATGTGGCTGACCGTGCTGGTTTCCTTCGTCACGATCATCTTTACCTGGCTCATAGCCTTTCCGATCGGCATGTACTCCGCCACGCATCAATACAGCTGGGGCGACTACGGCCTGACTTTGTTCGGCCTTCTCGGGCTTGCCATTCCGAACTTCATGCTGGCGCTGATCCTGATGTATTTCGCCAACATCTGGTTCGGCACGTCCATCGGCCATCTCATGGACCAGCAATATCTCGGCGAGCCGATGAGCTGGGCCAAGGCGAAGTCGATCCTCGCCCATCTCTGGATCCCGGTCTTGATCATCGGCACCGGGGGCACGGCAAGTATGATCCGGCGGCTGCGCGCCAATCTGCTCGATGAGCTGCATAAGCAATATGTCGTGACCGCGCGCGCCAAAGGCCTTCATCCCTTCAGGGCGCTGGTCAAATATCCGCTGCGCATGGCGCTCAATTTCTTTATTTCAGACATCGGCTCTATCCTGCCGGCCATCATCTCCGGCGCCGAAATCACGGCGATCGTGCTGTCTTTGGAAACGACCGGGCCGATGCTGATCAAGGCGCTGCAAAGCCAGGACATGTATCTGGCAGGGTCGTTCCTGATGTTCCTCGCCTTCCTGACGGTCATCGGCGTCCTGATTTCCGACCTGGCGCTGGCGCTACTTGATCCGCGAATTCGTTTGCAAGGCGGCAGCACCAAATGAACACGCAATCGCCGCTGCCCGCTCCGGGTGCCCCACTGCAACACTACGTCTCCATCGAGCCCTTTGACCTGCAGTCGGTCGAGGCGATGACGCCGGAGCAGGAGAAGGTCTTTCAGGCGTCGCAGTTGCGGCTGATGTGGTGGAAATTCCGTCGGCACCGGCTTGCCCTTGTATCCGGCATATTCCTGGCAGCGCTTTATTTCGGGATACTGATCTGCGAGTTCCTGGCGCCCTACGATCTGCACACGCGCAACATGGACTACATCTATTCGCCGCCGCAGCGGGTGCACCTGTTCCACAACGGCGAGTTCGTCGGGCCGTTCGTCTATGGCCGCCAGATGACGCTGGATATGGACACGCTCAAGCGGAACTACATCGAGAAACAGGATGATGTTCAGCGGATCCGTTTCTTCTGCAAGGGCGATAAGTACCGGTTCTGGGGCCTGATCGAAGGTGACAGGCATTTTGTCTGCCCCGCCGAAAACGGCCAGCTCTTTCTGGCCGGCACTGACAGGCTGGGGCGCGATGTGCTCTCGCGCATCATCTATGGCGCCCGCATTTCACTGACAATCGGCCTCGTCGGCATCAGTTTCAGCTTCCTGCTCGGCATTCTCATCGGCGGACTGGCCGGCTATCACGGCGGTATCTTCGACCTGATCGTCCAACGGATAATCGAAGTTCTGCAATCGATTCCCAGCATTCCGCTATGGCTGGCTCTGGCGGCGATCATGCCGATAACCTGGAGTCCGATCCTGATCTATTTCGGCATCACCGTAATCCTCGGGCTGCTCGACTGGACCGGACTGGCGCGGGCCGTGCGTTCAAAGCTTCTAGCCTTGCGCGAGGAGGATTACGTTCTGGCCGCGCAATTGATGGGCGCCAGAAGCAGCCGCATTATCGGGCGGCATCTCATTCCCGGCTTCATGTCGCATCTGATCGCGACGGCGACGATCTCCATACCCGGCATGATCCTGGGCGAGACGGCGCTGAGCTTCCTCGGGCTCGGCCTGAGGGCACCGATAACCAGCTGGGGCATCCTGCTCACCGAGGCGCGCAGCGTCAGCGTGATCGCGTTCTATCCATGGCTGCTTTTGCCGATGCTCCCCGTCGTTCTCGTCATCTTGGCGTTCAACTTCCTCGGCGACGGGTTGCGGGACGCTGCGGACCCCTACAAGTGAGATCGCTGTTCCGCCGCGCGCAGCGCCGCCGACTCCACCCGGTATGATCCTTGTCGGCAGCCTGTTCGCCTGTTGCAGTGTTCATCGTTCTCCTCTACTCGCGGCAAGACTCGTCGCGAAACGCTCTGGTCGGGGGCAGTTGATTTCGTGGACTGGTTCAGGACATACAATCGCACATGAGTCGCCTCGACAGTTTCATCCGGAGGATGACCGCACAGCGCGACATACTCGATCATGTCTGCGCCGAGGTGGCGAAAATGGAGGGGCCCGTGCTCGAGCTCGGCCTCGGCAATGGCCGGACGTTCCACCATCTGCGCGAGCGCCTGCCCGGACGCCGGATCGTAGCGTTCGACCGCGCACTTGCCGCACACGCGAGCTCAATTCCCGAAGCTGAAAACCTCGTGCTCGGCGAAATACGCGAGACGGCGAGCAGGTTCATTGGCATCGACGCCGCTCTTGTTCATGCCGACATCGGCACCGGCTATGAAGATCGCGATGCAGTGACCTCTACCTGGCTTCCCGATCTAGCCGCGCGCCTGCTTCGCGTCGGCGGCATCGCGGTCAGCGGCACGCCGCTCGATCACCCGCAGTTGCAACGCCTCCCGCCGCCGCCTTCGGTGCCCGTCGATCGTTATTTTATCTATAGGCGCGTGTGAGGGGCCGGGACGAGCCAGATTTTCGGGGGCCAAGTCTCCAGGGGCCAAGTCTTCAGGGGATCGTATATACCGCTATCTCCCGGTCAATGCCGCGCAGCGAGACCTCGTGGGGCACGGGCGTCAGCGCGTTCCTGTGCAACAGATCGGCGGTGAGATTGTCGTCGACCACCGCCCGAGTGGCGAAGATCGCCTGTGCGTTGGCAAGGTTCTGGACCCGCGAAGCAATGTTGACCGTCTGGCCGAAATAGTCCTGTCGCTCATTCATAGACACGGCGATGCAGGGGCCGGCGTGGACTCCGATCTTGAGCAGCAGATCCTCGCGCCCGCTCTTGTCGTTGAGCGTACGCATGGCATCGCGCATCCTGAGGGCTGCAGCAATCGCACGATCGGGCGTCGCGAAGGTCGCCATCACCGCATCACCGATCGTCTTCACCACCGCGCCTGCCTCCGCCGTGACGATCTCGTGCAGAACCTGGAAATGCTCGCGCACGAGATCGAAGGCTGAAAGGTCGCCCACCCGCTCGTAAAGCTCGGTCGATCCGCGCAGGTCGGTGAACAGGAACGTCAGGCTGGTGATCTTCAGGCGCTGGTTGATGTCGAGTGTATCCGTGCGATAGAGATCGCGGAATGTCTGGTTGGTGAGCAGGCGCTTGGCGGTCAGGAAGGGCCGGCGTCTACCCAGGAAATCATGCAATGCCTGGCCGGCTATGAAGACCGTCGGCAGCACGCGGGTGTCGGTCCTGTTTTCCAGCGAAATGCGCAACGGGCCGGGTTGCATCTCCAGCGTCTGGTTCTGGACATGGTCGCGGTCGAAGGCCAAAGAGAGGCTCCGGCGCTCCTTTGTTGGTTCGCCCTTCCCGTCGATGAACTGCGCTGAATGGGTGACCGGCTCGAAGACGATGATGAATTCGGACGGAAGCTGTATGGGCAGAACCGCCTTTTCACCGGGCGCAAGCTCGATATCCTCCAGCGAGAACGCTTCCATTTTTTCCGCGAAATCCTCTTCCGGCAGATCGACGCCGGAGGCCCAGTAGATCTGCCGGAAATATTCCGCCACCGGCAGTTCGTGCGGATTGTGGGCGGCAATCCTGCGCACGCGCGGACTGACGGTGAATGTCACCTCGACCATCTCGTCGAGGGTCGGCGAATAGCCCTCGGAGCACAGCCCGCAGGTGTATTCGTCCTTCTGCAGGGTTTTCAGCGTGGCGTTGGTGTCGAGCACGCCGCCACAGCCGGGGCACAGAACGTTCCAGGAAATGTCGAAGATGCCCACCCGCGCCGCATGGAGAAAGGCGCTTATGGCGCGCTCCTCGTCGAGGCCATGCTTGCTGGCGAAGGCTGGCGCATTGATGCGGCAAAGTTCGCGGTCCTCACCCTCGGCGATGGTTCGCTTGATCGCGTCGATCGCCTGCGGATCGACATCGGCCGATTGTCGCAAAAGTGAGAACAGATCCTGAGCTTCGCTCATCGTGCAGGCTCCGGAAAATGCGCCCCGAGGCGTGTTGACCGGACCGGTCTTTGGTCCGCGTGCTCCATCTTACTTCGAAACAGACCGTACGGCCATTCGAATGGATAAGCCTGGTGACCGTCCAATTTCCATTCGGCGGATTTTCACCGGCCGCAAGCCGCACTATGATGGTCCATGGAGCATTCATCTTTGGGATTTTCTCCCATGCCGACATCCAACAACCCGCCATTTCCCGGCGCCCTGCGCCTTTTCTCTGCGGTTGTCATCATCGTCCTGATCGTAGGCGCCGGCCTGTTTTTCGTGCCTGTTCTGGTCAAACCGGGCTGGCCTTGGGCCGTCACGCCGTTCAATGCGCGCTTCCTCGGTGGCTTCTACACCGCCGAAATGGTCGTGATGGCGGCGCTGCTGGTCTGGAATCGCTGGTCGCCCGGCAGGCTCGTGCTCGTCATGGCCTTCATCTTCACCGTCATCGTGTCGGTGGCTTCGTTCATCAATCTCGGTTATTTCAACTTCGAGCGCAAAGCGCCCTGGCTGTGGTTTTTGGTCTATCTTGCTTCGGTCGCGGTATCCGGGCTGTTCCTGTGGCGGGCCAGGGCCCGTCCTTCTGCAAAAGGCGTGACCTTAAATCCCGCATGGCGCGGCTACATGCCGGCGGAATCCGCGATCCTTGGGCTCTATGGCGTCGGCCTGTTGCTGTTTCCCCTGACATTCAGTGGCATCTGGCCATGGCCGATCGATGCCTTCCACGCGCAGGTCTACAGCGCCATCTTCCTCGCCGGTGCGGGCGGTATATATCTGGTCTGGAGAAGCGCGCCGCGCGAGGAACTGCTGGTGCTCGGCTTGGCGCAGTTTCTGGTTGGCCTGCTTGCCATCCTCGGCGTCGCCATCACCGACGCTGCGGTGCACCGGATCGACTGGACGGCGACCGGGACATTGTGCTGGCTCGTCCTTTTCGGCTGGATCGGCATCAGCGGCGTCTTCAAACTCTACGCCGCCTCCCGGTATTTTAGCTCGCAATCGGCATCATAGGTTGCAGAGACGGCTGGATTTTCAGGTGACGTCCGGTGCATCGTACCGGGCCGATTGCCTTCGCCGGGAACGCCATGACCAGCACGACCTCGCCACCCTCCGAGAAAATCCAGCCGCAGCTCCGGTCCGTCCGGCCAAGCGATGCGGAGGCGCTTTGCGCTATCTTCAACATGCCGGGCTTCCGCTGGGGCACGCTCAGGATGCCTTTCGAGATGGTGGAGCAGGTGGCGCGGCGTATCGCCAAGTCCGGCCAGGAAACCACCTGGATCGTTGCCGAGCTGGACGGCAAGGTCGTCGGCCATGGCAGCCTGGTCGTGCAGGGTTCGCCGCGCCGTTCGCATATCGGCGAGATCAATATCGGCCTTGACGATGCCTTTGTCGGCAAAGGTATCGGCTCCGCCATACTTGGCGCGCTGCTTGACGTAGCCGACAACTGGCGCGCCCTGAAGCGGGTCGAATTGACCGTCTATGCCGACAACGAACCCGCCCTCCGTCTCTACAAAAGCCACGGCTTTGAGGTCGAAGGCCGGCATGTGAAGGCCGGCTTTACCGACGGGCAGTACCACGACCTCCTGAGCATGGCCCGCCTGCGGTTTTAAGATCCGCTGGTTTGGCCTTAACTGTTTAGCCAACCTAACAATTCGTGCCGAGTCGGCGAACAGGCGGTTGCTTATGGAGAACTCCGTAGGAGACGGTCATTTCGGCTCACACCATCTTGATCGAGTTGACGATCTATGTGTGGGCCGGCCGCATCCAGCAAGTCTGGTCTCCCTTGGCGTTTGCACCGCAAGCGGCTAGACGGGACCAATGACCGCCGTCCTTGACCCAACGCCTACGCCTCCGGTGGAAATTCTGGCTGTGCTGTCGCTGCTCTGCCCGGAGGTCGTGCGCGACATCGAGCAGAACTGGAATGCACCGGTTTCCGATTACGCCCGCCATCTGTGGCGGCCGGTGGCAAGGCCTGCATCGGCCCCGGCGATCGCTGCCCGATCGATCCTGCGCGAAGTCTTGCATCAGCGCCTTGGTGTGATGATGCAGCCTGACGAGATCGGCAAGACCCTCGACGAGTTCGAGTACAGACCGGTGATTCAGTCCGGCCTGCACTGCCTGCTTCTGATGGACCGGATCACCTTCGATGCCCTCCTGCTTGCCTGGCTCGGCGCGGTCGAAAACGGGCTGTCGGCCTTCTTCGGCTTCATGGGAACGACGATGACCATGGAGACAATTGGCCGGGAGGGGCCGGGATGGCTCGATGTCGGCGACGACAAGGTCAACCTGTTTGGCATCGGGCGCCACAAACTGTGCCGCAAAAGCGCCTGCGTGGCCGGTCCCGTTTCCCTCAACAAGCGCGCGCTTGAGGCGGTGGGCGATGAAACGGATGCCAGCCGCTGGCTGGGCACACTGCTTGCCAGCCAGGACAAGGTGTTTGGAACCGCCGCCGATGCGCTGACAGCCCTCAACGAGGATCTGGTCGCCAATTGGGATCGTGCCGGCATGGCCCTGCCGGTTTTCATCGATGATCGGCTCGCCGCGGCTGCCATGGCACGGCATCTAGAACATG
Organism: Mesorhizobium sp. M1163; assembly: GCF_040318415.1. Lineage (NCBI taxonomy): Bacteria > Pseudomonadati > Pseudomonadota > Alphaproteobacteria > Hyphomicrobiales > Phyllobacteriaceae > Mesorhizobium > Mesorhizobium sp. M1163. Next base: position 307,295 of record NZ_JAMYMF010000001.1, read on the forward strand.
ACGGCAGCCTTCTTTCCAGGCTGCTCATTGAACCCGCAAGACGCCAGCGTCTCGAACATGCCTTGCAAGAGGCCGCATCGAGCCCGTTTGGCAGATTCCTGCCCAATGCCACGGACTATTTCTGGGGCATCCGCGAGGAGCGCGTGCGCAAGCTCGTTCTCGAGAACGGGCACCTGATCGAGCCTGACAGGCCGCAAGGTCTTTCCATCCCGTTCGAGCGGCCGTATCTCAGGCAGGCGCTGCTGGACGGCGTGCTGCTGCCGAACTTGTTCCTGACATTCCTCGTCCTTGCCATATTGCCGCGCGTGCGGGTCGTGGGGGGCCTGAGACAGATTGGCTATGTAACACTTTTCCACTCGATCCTTCTGGCCGTGCTAGACGAAAACAGGCCGGAAGAGCGCGATCTGGCCGCGGAGCTGCAGGTTCGGGAAAATGCCTGGGGCATGCGGGTCATCGATGAAAAGATATCGGTCCGCGAGCAGCTTGCCGGGCTGCCGGAAGGAGCGCTTTTCCCGGACCTGCTCCGGCAATACCGATTGCGGACATTTGCCGAGACGACCGACGACCTGAAACTGGTTCGCGAAAACGCCAGATGGCGCAAGATCGGCCAGGCAAAGATCAAGGCGACCTGAGCCTCACTTCAAGCCTTATTTCAGGTTGATTTTCTGGTGAGCAACTGCAAGCGACAGCGATCTATCGGTGAGCCTCTGGCGTCTGGTCCGGCCGCTTCTTTGACGCTGATGCGTTTTGGGATTTCGACGACGGCTTCCGCCTCGACAGTCATATGGCTTGCCTGAGAGCCGTCTGCAGTTCAAGGCCTGACCTGACATGGCCTCACCTGTCATTGCACGACACCGGCCTTGCGGAACCCGTCCACAGCGAGTTCGAAATCGGCAATGACTGCTCTATCATGCTTTCGGACGTTCGACACTGTCACGCCGAGCGGCCGCTCTGGGTCAAACTTTGCCGTTTAAGGCGGCGCCCCGGAACGGGCAACTTGCGCCATATCCGGACCTTGCCAGTGATGCCGTGAATGTTAAGTCTCGGCTCCGATGCGGACGTTCCGCCCGAGTTCAAAGACTGACCGCGACCGTTCTGTGGCCTTCGCATCGACAGCGCCAATAAGCTGCGTCCCACATCCTACTCCTTGCGTCCATGGGAGGGTCGTTGTGAACCAAGCCCTACTGCCCGGGCTTGTGGGAAAGCCGATCCAGCGCGTCTCGAAGCGCAGTGGCGGCATCGTCACGCTCGTCAGCGGACATCAGCTCCGGTTCAAGTTCCAGCCTGAAGTGCGGCAGCTCGGTTCGAACGGCGCGACAAGCGCCGGCTAGATTGGCCTTCAGATCGATGACGCGGTAGGTGGCGACGGGATAGGCGATCCCCTTGACCTGGACGTGCCCCAGCTCCTCACAGTCGATTGAGTCCTTCACTTGCGCAAACGTCTCGTAGGAAATGAGGATGGCCCCCGGCGGCGCCTCCTGCTCCAGGCGCGAGGCGAGATTCACGGCGCCGCCGATTATCGTGTAGTCCATTCGGTCTTCGCTGCCGAAGTTACCGACGGTGCAATAGTCGGTATGGATGCCGATGCGACAGCGCAGCGGTGTTTCGATCCCCATGTCCCGCCAGACTTCGGCAAGCTCGCTAATCCGCTTTTGCATCGCAAGTGCCATCTGCGCGCAAGCCAGCGCGTCCTCCTTGACGCCGCGCGTCTCGGGATCGCCAAAAAACATCAGGATCGCGTCGCCGACATATTTGTCGATCGTCGCACCGTGATCCGAAGCAATTTTCGACATTTCCGTCAGATAATGATTGAGGAGTTGGGTGAGATCCTCGGATTCCATTTTGTCAGTGGTCTCGGTAAAGCCGGCGATATCGGAGAAGCATATTGTCAGTTTCTTCCGCTGGCTGGCGATCCTGACCTCCTGGCGGCCGGTGAATATCGAGCGATACACTTGGGGCGCCAGATACTTCGCCAGCTTGCTGGAAAGCGCCTCCAGAACCACGGATTTCTCGGCGAGGTTCTCCTCCCTTTGCTTCAGCTCAGTGATGTCCGAATAGACGGCGACCGTGCCGCCGGCGCTGATCCGCCGCTCGCTGATCATGACCCATCGCCCATCCCCTCGCCGCTGCACCCACGGTTCGCCAGGGTTGCGGTGCCGGGAGAGGCGCTCGGCAACCCACTCCTCGAGCCGCCCCTCGGCGTCCCTGATGTAGCCGCGCTCAGCGGATCGGCGGATGATTTGCTCGAATGTCGTGCCGGGCGTCAGTTCAGTCTCCAGACCGGTGTAGAGCAATTCGCGGTAGCGGCTGTTGCTGAGGACGAGCCGGTCCTCCCCGTCGTACAGAGCGAATCCTTCGGAGATGCTTTCGATGGCATCGACAAGCCGCTGACGAGCTTCCGCAACGTCGCGCAGGTTCTTTTCCTCGACCTCGACAGCAGTATCCCGGAAGAGTCTCAGCGCTTCGGCCATGCGCCCGATTTCGTCGCGGCCCGCGGCTGGCAGCGGCGCACGAAGGTTACCCCCCGCAATCGCGAGCATGCCCTGGCTCACAGCCCCCAGTCGGGCGAGAAGGCTGCGGTCGACATAGAGCCAGACAACCAGAACCGAACTCAGGAGGCTGAGGAAGGCGGAGCCGAGCACAACCGCGGTGCCGTAGCGCTGGACGAGCGCGGCTTCGCGACCTGACGCAGCGATCTCCTGGTCTGCCGTGGCGACTAGGCGATCGACGCCAGCGGTGAGATTGCGCGACAGTCGATTGTTCTCGGCCAGAAGCCTTTCGCCCTGTGCCAGGACAGCAAACTCGTCCTCCCGCGCCTTGGGGATGCTGTCCTCGCCGTCGGTCAAACCCTTGAATTCGTCGACACGCTGCCGGAAGCGGGTCCGCAGCTTTTCGTCGATCTCCGTGGAAACCTTTTCAAGAGCAGTGAGCGAACGGCGTAGCGGAAAAAGGATCAACGCCAGGTCGCCCGGCGTCGGCGCGTTCGCGACCTTCACCAGGGCGTCGTTGACCGCCGAGATCTCCAGTTGCGCCTTCTGCTGGGGGATGTAGGCCGCAATCGCCTGGACCAGGTCGGCCATCGCCGCTGCGCGTCGATCGGGCGACAGCGACGTGTCGGCCGCGACCGCCCGCCATTGCGGGAGCCTGGAATCCATCACTAGGATGCCGGTGGCGACAAGGCGCTGGCTTCCGGTCGTCGTCGCGGCGAGGCGGTTCAGGAGCTCCTCCTTGCGGGCCACCACGTCGAGCCGGGCGACAACAAGGGAGTCGAGCTCCTTCAGGTTGCGCCTCAGAACAATCGCGGCTTCCTCGATCTCGGCCAAAGGCACTATGCCCAACGTGGCATCCCGGAGGTCCGTGCGCAGGGCCTCGAGGCGGGACATCTCGAGCGCGACGGCAGCCGAGACCTCGCTGTGCTGAGCCCTGCTTGTCGCTGCCAGCACCGATGGCGCGGCGGCAGCGACCCGTTCGGCCTGGCGCGACAGCTGGAGGGAGGCGAGCGCCGACGGCACTCGATCCGTGGTAATTCGGTCGACGACGTCGCCAACCTGGAGGAAGGCATAAAGCGCCGCAGCGGTTGCCAGCACCGCAAGGGTGCTGATCCCGAAAAAGGCGAGCAACAGCCGGCCGCGTATGCCGAGGCGTTCAAGCATCTCGGCGAGTCGGAACAGTTCGGCCACACTGGTCTGCATCAGACTAGACGTCTCAGCCGGCACGCCGGCGATCAACGAACCCTATTCAACCGGCACGTACTCTCCGCCGCGCCAGACGTACCAAACCCAGCTCTGCTTCGTGAGGTCGCCCTTGTCGTCGAAATCGACCCGGCCGATGACGGTGTCGAATTCCTGTTCGTGCAATGCCGCAATGACGGCCTTCGGCTCCAGCAAACCTGCCTTCGAGACGGCCTGAGCCCAGACCTGGACCGCGCAGTAGCTCAACAGCGTGTAGCCCGCGGGTTCGAAGTTCTCCGCACGGAACTGCTCAACGACCGCGGCCGCTTCGGGGCCTCGCCTCGGGTCCGCCGGGAACGTGAAGAGGGTCCCCTCCGCCGCGGGGCCGGCGATCAGGGCAAATTCCTCGGTCGCCAAAGCGTCTCCGGATATGAGCTGAACCGTGTAGCCTGTGTCGTGCGCAGCGCGAGCAATCAGCGCAACCTCGGCATGATACCCACCCACATATAAGGCGGAGACGCCGGCGGTCTGCAACGCAGCGACCTCGGCCGAATAGTCTTCCTTCCCGGGAAGGTATGCGTCGTAAACGGCCTCAGTCACGCCCCGCTTGTTCAGCTGCTTCCTGGTCTCGTCGGCGAGACCCTTCCCATAGGTCGAGTTGTCGTGGAAGATCGCAATCTTCTTGTTGCCCCAGCGATCGGCAAGGTAGTTGCCGGCGACGAAACCTTGCGCGTCGTCGCGGCCAATGGTGCGAAAGACATTGGCACGGCCCTGTTTGGTCAGCTGCGGATTGGTCGAGCCTGGGGATATCTCAACGACGCCCGCCTCCTCGTACACTTTTGATGCGGGGATCGAGGCCCCGGAGCAATAATGCCCGACGACGAGCACGACCCCGTCAGCCACCAGCTTCTTGGCGGCCGCCACAGCTTGCTCGGGATCGCAGAAGTCGTCGACCGAGATGAGCCTCACCTTCTGGCCGAGCACGCCGCCCGCCGTGTTGACGTCGGCCACTGCCATCTCCGCGCCGCGCTGTCCCTGCTCGCCGATCCAGGCGAGCCGGCCCGTCATCGCAGCCGAGACGCCGATCAGCACCTCCGCCCGCGCGGAACTGAACACGGCCGCGAGAACTAAGATCGCTATGGCGATGATGCGGTGCATGTGTGCACCCCCTTAACTGTAGCTTACGCCAATCCCGTCAGAGCCGACAGCCCCTTCGGCAAGCGCGACTATCTCGGTTGCTATTGCAGCGCACACCCAATTTGGCGAAGCAATCGTACACTGGAGTGGCGTGTTATAACTTCGTTCGCTGAGGTCGGAATCGCGCGCCAAATCCGGACGTTGCCACTGACCGGAGTGAGCGTCGTGACTGGGTCAAACTTCATCGTACGCCTTCTGCGAACGACCGTCCGCAAAGGGGTCGAATGTTCTCATTCGCCCAGCATCGGGTCAAACTTCACCGTACGCCTTCTGCGAACGAGCGTCCGCAACGGGGTTGAATGGTGCCGTTTGTCGGGTCGATGGGAACGAGCAAGTAGCGCCGACTGCCGACGCTCAGCGCCAGACAATGAGCGTCTTGTTTTGGGCGTAAGCAGTAAGTCCGCTTGTGGTCAGGGAAGAACGATAGCGGATGGCTTGCTGATATCCTCGAACAGGGCTGTCAACGCTCCTTCGACGCAAAGGACGGCCACGCAGCCGCCCGAATCGGTAGCGCTCTGCCACCGGACCCGCACGGATCGCTCGATGCCCATTTGCGCTGCCGCTTGCCCGTCGACGGCTATCGGTGCATCCTTGTGAATAGCCAGGCCGTGAAGTGCGGGCGAGATCACGCCGTCACGGCCTCTAGTGAGGTCTTGTTCGATGGACTGCTCGGGCTGCGGTTTCGAGATTGAGGGCGGTTACGCCTTCTGTCCGAGGTGTGGCAGGCGCCAGCCCGTGCCATGCGCCAGTTGCGGCTACCCCTGCGCACCTGATTTCGAGTTCTGTCCGAAATGTGGGGCAAGCGTCGGTGCGTCCGCAAAAGCCGTCGAACGGCCTGCTCCGACACCAAGCCGGACCATTGTGCCGCCTTCTCGAACTCCGTCGCTGCTTCCGGACATCGAAAGCGAAGAAGGGCTGCATCCCGTCTCTGACGCCGATCGCCGGACGGTAACGGTCCTGTTCGCCGACCTTTGCGGCTTTACGACACTCAGCGAGCAGCTCGACCCCGAGGTCATGCAAGCGCTGCAGAACAGACTGTTCAAGGAATTGACGTCGGCCGTGCGAAACTTTGGTGGTTTCGTCGACAAATTCATCGGCGATGCACTGCTCGCTTTGTTCGGTGCGCCGGTCGCGCATGAGGACGATCCGGAACGTGCGCTTCGCGCCGCTCTCGACATGATCGCCCGGACGGCGCGGCTCGGCGAAAGTACCCCCCACTCCGGCTCGCCTCTGTTACTCCACATCGGCATAAACACCGGTCCGGTCGTTACTGGCGGATTGGGCATCGGCACCGCCAGATCCTATTCGGTGACCGGCGACACAGTGAATACGGCGCAACGCCTGCAATCGCTGGCCGCACCGGGTGAGGTGCTGGTAGGCGAGCTCACTCACAGGCTGACCCGGCATGCCTTCTCTTACGAGTCGCTGGGCGATGTCGTGTTTCGCGGCAAGGCTGGCAGCGTGCTCGTCCATCGACTGGACGCACCGCTTGCGACGCCGCGTGCAGCGCGCGGGCTCGAGGCGCTCGGCCTCAGTGCCCCGATGATAGGTCGTGGTGCGGAGCTCAGTAGAATGATGGCGAGCCTTGACCAGGCGTGCAGCGGCTCGGCCCAACTTGTCCGCCTCGTCGGAGAAGCCGGCATCGGGAAATCGCGGCTGGTGAAGGAGTTCGTCGCCCGCGTCGGCGACGAGGATCGTTTTCGCAACGTCGCCGTGCGGCTGGCCACGTGCTCACCGCTGGGCGAACAATCATTTGGCGCCTTGGGCGCAGTGGTGCGCAGCGCTGCCGGGATGATGCAAAACGACAATGGGGACGAAATGCGGGGGAAGCTCGCAGGCTTGCTTACCGATCTCGGCCTGCAGGGCGAGGAGGCGAAGCGGCTGATGCCTTTGCTCTACCATGTGCTCGGCCTTGGCGACCCCGATGCCACCTTGCAGCATGTCGAACCCGAGCAGCTGCGGCGGCAAATTCTCTACGCAGTCCGCACAATCATCGAACGGCGGCTTGCGTTGTCGCCGCTGTTGATTGTCGTCGAAGACCTGCACTGGGCCGACGCCGTGTCGCTTGAGGCACTACGTTTCGTGATGGACAGGTTGGAGCGCACGCGGTTGATGTTGCTGGTCACGCATCGTCCGGCGCCGGATAACGACCAGCTCGACTCAAGTCGGGTCAGTCACACAGCGCTCAGGCTTCCGCCGCTCAGCAGTGATGACGGACGCAGCCTGCTGGCGGCGCTTTTCGGCGAGAGCTGGGTAAACTCCGCAGGAGGGCTTCTCGACCAGATTCTCGAGCGCGCGGGCGGCAACCCCCTTTTTTTAGAGGAGATCGTTCGCGGCCTTATCGATCGCGGTGTACTGATGCGAGAGGGCCAGCGATGGCGGACTGTGGCAGGCGAAGTCGCAACCGGCATCCCCGCCACTATCCAGGCAATGTTGCTTGCCCGCGTCGACCGGCTGCCCCAAGAGGTGCGCCGGTTGGCCCAGGAGGCCGCGGTAATCGGCCCGCGCTTCGATGCCACACTTCTGAAAACTGTGACAACCGACCCCGGCCGGCTCGAAGCCGGCTGCGAACTGCTTTGCGATGCGGAAATCATCGAGGAAGTTGCCGGATCAGGCTCGGTCTCGTCGCAAAGCTACCGCTTTACGCAAACATTGCTGCAGGACGTGATCTACCAGAATCTACTCCTGCAACGGCGGACCGACATCCACGGGCGGGTCGGAGCTGCCTTGGAGCAACTGTTCGGCGACAAGCCGGAGCGGCTCGAGGATTTGACCGTGCTCGGTCATCATTTCGCACAGAGCGCCGAGCGGGAGAAGGGCGCGCATTACCTGCAGGCGGCGGGCGATCGCGCTCGCATGATATACGCCAACGACGACGCCCTTCGTTTCTACGAGCGAGCACTGACTGCGTTGGGCGCGATCGGGCAAACACCGCTCAAACTGGCAATTGCAGAGCGCATTGCCGATTTGAGCGGCCCGGCAGGCCGCCGCGAGATCGCGCACCACCATTACGAAACGGTGTTGCAGGTATACCGCGAGTCGGCCAATCGCGTCGCGTCGGCGCGAGTTTTACGCAAGATCGGTCGGCTGCTCTGGGACGTCGGCAAGCGGGACGACGCAGAATCCCGCTATGCTGAAGCGGCAGCGCTCCTCGATGGAGCGGATGCCCCGATCGAGCAGGCGCATCTCTGGCAAGAACGTGGCCGACAGGCGTTCCGTAGCGGAGATCACGCTCTCGCGGCAAAATGGGCAGACGCGGCGCTGGATTGCGTACGCACTCTGACAACGGAGCATGTCTCCGAGGTAGGGCGTGATGCCACCCTTGTGACCGCCGAGGCACTCAATACCAAGGCTGTTGCGCTGGCTCGCCTTGGGCGAAACCGTGAGGCCGTGCGTCAGGTTGAGCATAGCATTGAATTGGCCGAAGCCGCCGGTCTACTGGGCGCGGCCTGCCGCGGCTACACCAATCTCGGCGTGCTTTACACGACCATCGATCCGGCGCACGCGATGGAGGTCTGTCGGCGCGGTCTTGAAGTGGCGCGCCATATTGGTGATTTGGGTTTCCAGGCGCGCCTCCTCGCCAATCTGGCGGTCGCTTGTTGTACTTTCACGGATCGCTGTCCAACGGAGGGCGTACCTGCTGCCGAGAAGGCCATCGAGATCGACCGGGCGCTCGACCAGCGCGAGCACCTGCCGGTGCCGTTGATCGTGCTTGGGCAGATCCACCAGTGCAACGGGCGTCCGGAGCTGGCGGTTGGCTTGTTCCACGAAGCACTGGACGTAGCCCGCGAAACGGGCGAACCCCAACTGCTGTTTCCGTGCTATGATGGTCTTGCAACGCTTAATCTCGACCTCGACAATCTGGCCGAGGCCGAACGCTACTTTTCCCTGGCGCAGGGTATATGCGCCCAGCACGGGCTCGACCCGGAAGCGCTTGTGGTGCTGCCTTTTCTCGACTAGCCGGGGTTGGAGGTGGAAAATGTCCGCGCGTAGTGACTTGGTACCGCTTCAACCGGGCGACCGTGCGCCGAACTTGATACTCGACGCCATTACCCAGGAAGGCAAGATCGCGCTTGACGACTTTCGCGGCCAAAAGCCGGTGCTGGTCGGCCTGTTTCGAGGTCTGCATTGTGCGTTTTGCCGGCGCCATATCGCCGCCCAGGCGCGGCTTGATCCGGAGCTGCGCGAAAAGGGCGTGGAGAGCCTGACGGTGGTCAACACGCCAATCGAACGGGCGCGTCTCTATTTCCGCTACCATCCGATGCCGAATCTGCTTGCGGCCTCCGACCCTGAACGCGCTTCACATCGTGCTTTTGGACTGCCCAATCTCGAATTCACCCAAAACGAGACGAACTGGCCGTACAAGGTCTCGATGGCAGCGGCAAAGGATATGCGGGTCGATATACCAGGCGAGTTGCCCGGTCCTATGGACCCCATTGCGGCCAGCGAAATCCTTAATAAGAGGGACCATTACGAACTGACCGAAGCCGACGAGCAGATGATGGCAACGGGACACGGACAACTGGTCGGTCAGTTCCTACTGGATCGGCAGGGGATCGTCCGCTGGAGCTTCACGGAGGTTCCAGAGGGCGGGCGATACATGTTTGGGGCGCCAAGCCCGCAGGAGCTGATGTCAGCCGTGTCCCAAGTGGCCCAATAGACTTGCGAACGAGGTAAACGGGCGCGGCACTGAACAAAAGCGGAACCAATTTGTTACAAATCTAACATTGGCCTCGACGAGCCAGAATGTACGGTCCTGGCAATGCTTTCTGTCGCCTCTGGACTAGCGATGTCCTCTGTGGATGGCTCCTGTATCGTGGGGTGGCTGCGACAGCACCCCTTCCAACCGTCAGAACGCTGTCGTCAACAACAACAATCTCGAAAGAGCGCGCAGCTGCGGAGCGTCTCGTCGATTGTATCTTGCGCATTGTGAGCGGGAATGATGACACTGACAAGCTCACCGTTCATTCGAGCACGGCCTCGATACGGGCAACAAAGTAATCGAGCGAGCGATCCCCGCGAATCTCGATCCGCGGAAGGTCGATGGGATCGCAATCGAGGTCCGCCGGCCCGTGTCTGCCGCCGAAGCCGATCCGATAGCCGCACTCCTTGGCCAGCCTGCCAAGCCGTCGGTCGGTGACCGAGAAGGGTGCCGCGAACGCCGTGGTTGGCCGACCGGTCCACCGTTCGATGAACATACGAGAGCGCAGGAGTTCGGCGGCCAAGTCAGAGCTCGACAGACCATCGATCGCGCGATGCGTCGCCAGATGGCTTCCGAAGAACGCACCTTCGCCGGCGAGGCGTCGCACTGTCCTGGCGTCCATAAGCTGCGTCGGCGGGCCACTGTAGGCGTCCCACTGTGCACTTTCACCCACCAGGTCCGTCACCAGGAACACTTCCGCGGTCAGGTCGTTCGCGCGCAAGGTCGGCCAGGCATGGTCGGCAAAGTTCTGGAAGCCGTCATCGAAGGTGATGAGCACTGGGCGGCCAACGAAAGGCTGACGGTTGGCGATGAACCATTCCAGCTGCTCGGACCTAATCGCGTGAAAGCCATTGGCGCGCAGCCATGCCATCTGGCTGGCGAATGCGGCGGGGGTGAGCCGAAAACGGGCGAGCGCGGCTGGACCTTCATCGGAGACGCTGTGATACATGAGGACAGGGATACGCTGTCGCCGCTCGCTACGTGCGACGTCGCGGCGCAAGGCCCGCGCCCCGCCCCAGACGATTTTCCGCGCGACCCCGATTTCGACGGGCGCGCGGATTGGCACGTGATCAATCATCGGTTCCGTCGCCACGTCGCCTGGTGACAGGCGGCGGAAGCGGTCTATGCGGTAGAGCTCGGTCTGGATCGATTGCTCGAGGACGAGGCCGTCGGTCGCTGCCAGCGTCTCTGAGATCGCTTGTGCACCGAATGTGTTCCAGTCGAAGCCCGTCCTTTCGATATTGTCACGTAGCACGAACGCGTGTGCGCTGATGAAACTGCCGCCAGGCGCCAACGCCTCAACGAGTTTTTTGGCGATGCGCCGCAACTCGGCGAGATCATCCAGGTAGTAGAGCACTTCCGAACAGACGATCAGATCCATCTCACCCGGCAGCGTGTCGGCGGAGAAATCCAGTACGCCGAACTCAACGTTCGGCTGATCGCCGCATCGCGCGCGCGCCCGCCCGATGGCTACGGCGGAGATGTCAGTTGCGGTCAAATGGCCCACCCGCGGCGCCAGCTGACGCGTGAAGTGGCCCTCCGCGCAGCCCAGCTCAAGCGCCCGTCCGATGGGACCGGCAGGCAAAATTTCGAGCTGCCGCTCATATTTTTCCTGCTCATAGGGCGAGCCGTAGTTCCAGGGATCCTCGGTCGCGAAATGGCGATTCCAGAAAGACGTGCGATCATTGTCGTGCCCATCCGCGGCCCGTGCACGGCGCGGCGCTGCAAGAGGCTCTTTAGTTTCGGCGCTCGACCCAACCAGCGCCTGCGCTTCCGCGGCCAATCCCGCGAGTTTGCCGAAATGGCTGTCCCGATCAGACCCGCGTCCCGCTATGGACAACAATGCCTCGGCTGCAAATATGTCTGACTTGTCGGCACCGACGCCCTTTTGCGGTGCATGCATAGGCGATCGCCTCGCAAGCGGCGCGGCACTGTGCATAAGCCGCTCAGGGGGCACGAAATTCAGGATCAATTCAGTCCAATGACGCCTTGTCACTTTCCCGAGTACGCCGAACTGTACGAAAGCCTCGATCTGGCCATCCATCATCAGATAGGCATAAATTTGATCGATTCCTTCCGGAAGTTCGATCGAGGTCGGATTTCGAGCGTCGACGCGAATTCCGAGTGTCCGCGCCAGTCTGCGCGGTGCGGCAAGGTCGTCGAAGTCGAGAAGCATTTGCTCAAGGTGATACTGGACGCGGCGACCCGCTACGGGATCGTCCCCGACCTTGCCGAGTTCGATGATCAATTCGGTGAGGGAGCCGCCGAACCTGTCCCACCTGGCAGCCAATTGCGCTGGCACCGACAGGCTTCCTGCCATAAGGCCATCGAAGACCACCTTGGCGATCTCACGCGCCCACTTACGTCCTGGCGGGAGCGCGCGCAGGGACTGCGGGTTGATCGAGGCCGAGCCGCAGCCGCAATCCGACGCGGCGTTCCACAACGCGAACCATGCGAGTGCTTCGGAAGCGGTGCGGCCGTTCGCCTCGATCGCTCCATTGGCGTGAGCCGATGCTGGGTGTTTGACCCTGGGATCAGCAGAAAAACCGCGGGTGATCACGATTTCCGCATCCGCCAGCATCTGCGTCGAATTGCGGCTGAGCGAGTTGGGGCTGATCCGACGGAAAGCGAGCGGCTCGTCGACCATCACCCAATTTTTGCCTAGACGTGCGAGGCGCTGCCACAGATCCCAGTCCTCGCAGGTGCGCAGCGACACATCGAAACCGCCCAACTCGACAATTGTCTCCCGGTCGACCAGCAGCGCGTGAATGGCGATGGCACACCGGCGGGCGAATGTCTCGAAGGGGTGGATCGCAACGTCCGTTGTGATGCTCGACGGGGTGAGTTCGCCATCGGGCATCACGCGCCGGGAACCGCAATAGGCGGCGACCGCATCGGGCGCGGCTTCAAGTGCGGCCAGCATTTTAGCAAGGAAGCTGGCATCCACCCAATCGTCCGCATCCAGAAACATGAGCCAGTGGCCGCGTGCTGTCGCCATCCCGCTATTGCGCGCGCCGGCGGCGCTATGCGCGCATGAGCTCAACATCCGAAATCGGGCATCGTGCTGCACATAACCGGCGATGATCGCGGGGGTGCGGTCCGTGGAGGCGTCGTCGACGATGATCGCCTCCCAATCCACAATTTCCTGATCGAGAAGGCAATCGAGTGCGCGCGCCAGCGTTACCTCCGCGTTGTGCGCAGGAACCACGATTGAAACCAAGGGATTATGCGCCACGCCGTCTTACCCGCGCCTGGTTCGAAGGTAGCACAAGATGCGTCGATCTTTCTCGGCGTAGGCCGTCACAATCGACGCCAATCAGTCCGTCGACCCATCGTCTACCACGACTATATCCAGTATCTGGTAGGTCTGCCGGCGGATGCCGGCGAGCGCTGCGCCGACGGTTTGCTCGGCATTGACCCTCGGTACCACACCGCCTTGCGGTAGCATTGTCCTGGATCATCGAGCTTTCGTTTTCTTCGGCAAGAGTCGGCGAATGTCAAAACCGGATGACGGCATCGGCTGGCAGCACTGCCCTGTCAAGATCGGGGCGAATTAGAGGCAGGCGAAAAAGACTTGAAGACAGGCCGAATGGCAAGCGCGCATGCCCGACGGCTTAGAACTGAGGCCGATGCGCTGGGGCATTTCCTTTCGCGCATTTCATCTGCAAAAAGATGATCGCGGGCGAGACGGGAGCGTAAGCTGATCCGGATCGACCCCCATGTCGAAATCTACCCGAATGGGGACGCACGAACCGACTTAAGCCGAGAAGATTCCGGCTTGCGGGTTGGCTATTTTGCTGACATGTTTATCAGTTGCTAAATTAGCGCTGTGACAATGTTCAAAAGAAGGGGCATGGGATGGCCAAGGAATCTTCGAGTACCGCTTCTTCGGCAAATAAAGCGGACGCAAATCTGATAAGTAATGCAGACGGAAACGGGCTGACCTTCATGGCGGGCCAGGCTCGCGAGAGCGGGGCCCCCAGCGACGCTGTAGGTGTCGACAAGATACGTGATCTGCTGTTCGGCAACCAGATGCAGGACTATGACCGCCGCTTTTCCAAGCTTGAAGAACGGGTCTTGCAGCGCTTCAAGGATGTCGAATCCGAGGCCAAGCGCAATCTTGAAATGTACGAGTCAAATGCAAAGAAGCAGGTCGACTCGCTTGCGGCACAATTGCGGAACGAAAAAGACGCGCGAGCCGACGCCGACAAGGAGATTGACCGGAATCTTCGCGAGCAAAATCAGGCGCTTGAAAAGCAGGTGCGCGCGTTGTCGGATCAGTTGAGCGAGCTTGAGCGCGAAGTTGCGGACCGGATAAATCGAAACGACCATTTGCTGCGTGAGGAAATCAAGCAAAAGAATGAAAGCATTCAGATGCTGATGGAGAAAATGTTTTCCGATCTCGGCAATGTCAAGACCGACCGAAATCTTTTGGCTGGCCTGTTTGTCGAGGTTGCAAAATGCTTAAATCAGGATCCCGTCGGCAGCAAGAGCAACTCGGAGCGTAGCTGGAAAGTGAGTTGATCGGAACTTGACGTCAACCGTCGACCCAATCAGCCTTCCTCAAAGAACAGCTTCGAACGATACAGAGATTGATCGCGAGGCTCTGGCTCGCCTTTTGATCGAAATTGCCCGGAACGTTGATCCGGACTATCGTGCGCGTCTCGACGGAATCCCGACCGCCGATCCTCGCATGGAAACGCTTCGCCAGTTGCTGGTCGGTCGCGAAATTTCGGAGCTTTCACGAGTTACGCACCTGCTCGACGAACCCGAGCAGCTTGCGGCTGCAGTGGGGAGCGTTCTCCCCAGTGCAGCCGCACGTGCGCTTCATGCGCAACTCGGAGAGGCCCTTGCGCCGGCTGTCGAGAGGGCCGTGCAACGGTCCATCCAGAAGAGCCCGCGTACGCTTACGGATATATTGTACCCGGTGTTTCTGCCGGCTATTCGCAAGTCGATCGGCGAAAAGATCGACCAAACCTTTCAATCGCTGAATGAAACTTTAAGACATATATTTACCTGGCATGGACTCAAGTGGAGACTTGAAGCTTGGAGAACAGGAGCAAGCTTCTCAGAAGTTGTTCTTAAGCATTCTCTTGTCTATCGTGTGGAACACGTCTTCCTCATCAATCGCAATTCCGGGCTTTTGATAGCGCATGTAACTGCCGATAATGCAACTAGCGAAGATCCTCAACTCATTTCTTCTATGCTTAGTGCAATTCAAGATTTTGTAAAAGACTCATTTAACGAGAAAGAACAGAGCGGCCTGGACACTATTCGTTTCGGGGAGCTTCGTCTCTGGTCGGAAGTTGGACCGTTTGCGACCTTGGTTGCGGTGATCCGGGGAAATCCGCCGGAGGAATTACATGAAATAATTCGCGATGTATTGCTTCGCATCCATGATGAATGCTCACAGGCTCTAGAGCAGTTTGACGGCGACAGTTCGCAGTTGGCCGGCGTAGAGACGCAGTTGCAGACCTGCGTTGAACTGAAGCAGGAGGAATCAAACCAGGGATTTCCGTGGCTGGTAGTGGCTGCAGTCCTGCTGGTTTTGATTCCCGCAGGCGGTTGGTTCTTTCTTTCCTGGCAATCCGGGCAGCGCTGGCAGGCGTATGTGTCGCGACTGGGGACCCAGCCGGGCATCATCGTTGCCGAACAAAAGGTGCGCGATGGCCAATTCTATATTGCCGGCCTGAGAGACCCGCTTGCCGCCGACCCGCAGTCGCTGTTGGCCGGAACGCAGGTCGATCCTGCCCGCGTTCATTCACGCTGGCAATTCTATCAGAGCCTTGATCCGGAGTTCGTGTTGAAGCGGCTGATGGTGTCGCTGACCCCGCCGAAATCGGTTCGGCTTTCGATCGTCAATCATCGCATCGTTGCCGAGGGTGAGGCTTCCGACAGCTGGATAGATCGCGCACGCGCAGCGGCCCGACAGCTTTCGGCAGGCGGACCGGAATTCGACATCTCCAGAGTTCGTGATGTGAGCCCCGAAGCACGCGCGGCGGAGCACTGGCAGACTTATGTGTCGCGACTGGAGGCCCAACCGGGAATCATCGTCGCCCAACAAACGGTGAGGGGCGGACATTTCTATATTTCCGGCCTGAGAGACCCGCTTGCCGCCGACCCGCAGGCTCTGCTGTCCGGAACGGAGGTCGATCCCGCCCGCGTTCATTCGCAGTGGCAATTCTATCAGAGCCTTGATCCGGAGTTCGTCCTGAAGCGGCTGATGGTGTCGCTGACCCCGCCGAAATCGGTTCGGCTTTCGATCGTCGAGGATCGCATCGTTGCCGAGGGTGAGGCTCCCGACACCTGGATAGATCGGGCGCGCGCAGCGGCCCGACAGCTTTCGGCAGGCGGACCGGAATTCGACATCTCCAAGGTTCGTGATGTGAGCCCCGAAGCACGCGCGGCGGAGCACTGGCAGACTTATGTGTCGCGACTGGAGGCCCAAGCGGGCATCATCGTCGCCCAACAAACGGCGAGGGGCGGACATTTCTATATTTCCGGCCTGAGAGACCCGCAGGCCGCCAACCCGCAGGCTCTGCTGTCCGGAACAGGGGTCGATCCTGCTCGCGTTCATTCGCAGTGGCAATTCTATCAGAGCCTTGATCCGAAGTTCGTGCTGAAGCGGCTGATGGCGTCGCTGAGTCCGCCGGATTCGGTACGGCTTTCGATCATCAAGGATCGCATCGTTGCCCAGGGTGAGGCTCCTGCCGCCTGGATAGATCGGGCGCGGGTCGCCGCCCAACAGCTGTCCGCGGACGGACTCTCTCTAGAAATCTCCGAGCTGCGTGAGTTGACCCCTCCGGAACTCACTCATTTGAGGGAGGCTATTCAAGCGGTCGACATTTTCTTCGATTCTGGCAAGGCTGTACCGGGACCAGAGCAACTGCCGGTTCTCGACAAATTGGCGAATCAGTTGAAGCAATTGGCCAAGGACGCCCGCAAGGCAGGCGTAACAGCACAGTTCATGTTGACCGGCCATTCGGACGAGACGGGCCGTGAAACGGCCAAATTGTCCATCAGCGCCGCGCGCGCGGAAACAGTTCGTGCGCTTCTCAAGAAGCGCGGCGTCGATCCGGAATTGCTCTTGGTTCGCGGCGCGGGCACCTTTGAGCCAGCGGAGACTGAAAATAGCCGAACCGGGAGCTCGGCCAATCGCAGAGTTTCGGTTACGGTAAACTTCCACTAGGGCGGAGCCCAGGATATTGCAAAAGAAGATCTGCATGTTGGGCGGGTTCGCTGTCGGAAAGACGAGTCTGGTTCGCAGGTTTGTGCAAAGCATCTTTTCCGAAACCTACTTGACCACGGTGGGAGTGAAAATCGACAAGAAGAGTGTCGCATTCCCGGACAAAACCGTGGATCTGATTTTGTGGGATTTGGCCGGCGAAGACGATATCGGCTCATTCCGCGTCAGCTATGTGCGAGGTGCGAGCGGGCTCGTGCTTGTCGTCGATGGAACCCGCGCCGCTACTCTTGCCGTGGCGCTCACGTTGCGCGAGCGGGCCGAGGCGGAATTCGGCGCTATGCCGTTTGTATTGCTGTTCAACAAATCCGATCTGGTCGATCGGTGGGCAATATCGGATAGTGAAATTAACGAACTGAGGCAACTTGGATGGCAAATCTATCTAACAAGTGCGCTTTCGGGTGAACATGTTGATGATGCGTTTCGTCATCTTGCTTCGATGGTTAGCAAATAGACCATGCATGAATTGCCACGAGAAGTCAGAAGCTGGATTTACGATTTCTTCGACAACGAGCACTCCGTCGCATATCTGAAAATCGACGCCCAGCTTTGCATAGCTGCGAAGGGCGGTAACGTTGAACATTACGGACTCTCATCAGTTCGCATAGGTAAGCCTGTTGCCGAGCAGCTTGAATTCATGGAAGGTTTGCTGCCCTGCCCGGAGCTTCCATATCATATGGCCATGGTCGAACTGCCCAGCGGGCGTGTCGCGGACCTCCATCTTTTTGCTGACAATGCCTGCGTGTGGCTGCTCTTTCTTGACGCCACTGCCGAACGCGACAATAGGCAGCGACTTCAACAGAAGGCTTATGAAATGACGCTCCTGCAAGAGAGGGAGCGTCAACTCAACGAGAAATTACAATCGATGAACGAGGCGTTGAGGGCGAGCCAAGAGGGATTGTCGCGTGAATACCAGCGCGCCGAAGCCCTGCTCCTCAACATTCTTCCGGCGTCTATCGCGGAGCGGCTAAAAGCGCACGAAGAAATTGCAGACAACTACGCAGAGGTGAGTGTGCTTTTTGCCGACATCGTCGGTTTTACGGAAAGGGCGCGGAACGTCGGAGCCGTGACGACGCTCGCTATTTTAAATTACTTCTTCAAGGCGGCGGATCTGCTCTCGGAGCGATACGGCTGCGAAAAGATCAAGACAATCGGCGATTGTGTGATGGTGGTCGCTGGCCTGCCCGCCGCGCGATCCGATCATGCGGAAGCCCTTACGCACTATGCACTTGAACTGCGGAAGGCGGTTAAGCTCGAACGCTTCGCAGGAGAACCGATAAGACTCAGAATTGGAATTCACTCAGGACCAATCGTGGCGGGCGTTATAGGCAAAAGGCGGTTTGCCTATGACCTATGGGGCGACACCGTTAATCTCGCCGCACGTATCCAAACGTCCGCGGAGCCCGATGAAATCCGTATTTCGGATGCAACTCATCAACTGCTTGGACCAAATTTTGCTTGCGACCCACTCGCGGAAACGGAATTGCGTGGTACAGGTCGTGTGCGAATGTGGCGGCTCCCGGGGGAAATCGGATCCTGATATCTGACGTCGCCATCGTTCTTCCCTGCACGGTCATGCGCCCAGTTTCCATCACATAGCCTCGGTCGGCGATGCCCACCGCGGCATACGCGTTCTGGCCTGGGGGATCCTGGTGCCGGGTCTTTTACGCCCAGCATCACGGATGCGCAGTTCATATAACGGCTGGAGGCTGGGCCTAGGTCGGAATGCCCTCCCCCGGCGGCTAAGTAGACACCGCGAAGTACCCGGCGTAACGGTCTGGGTCGAAACGATGACGTCTTGCACCGCAACATCGGTTTCTTCAAGGTAGGGCAACAACGGACATAGATGTCATTGCTAGCCGATCTGACCGGAAGGTTAACAGCACGATGCCACGCATCACTCGACGATTGGGGGCCAGGAACCTGGCGCGCCTGGCACGGCGTCTCGGAGACCTGACTGCGATGTTTGCCCTGATTGCCAGGCCGCTCGTCTTTGGGATCGCCCTTTTGTTGACAGGTCAGGCACAGGCGCAGGCGCCGGCGACCGCCCCGCCTGAAAGGGTCAAACAGCTGCTCGAGCTTCTCGACGATCCATCAGTGAAGGCCTGGGTGGCCGAACAGCGAAATCAGGACGCCGGGTCAACGGGAGCGCCTGCCGAGACAGGAGCTTCGCCGACCGACGCATCGTCCGGCGCCGTGGCCGCACCCGGCCAGATGAATACGATGGCATCCTCGACGCTTGATGGGATCAGGCATCATATCGAAAGAATCGTGCGAACTTTGCCCTTGCTGCCAGGCCAGTTCGCGCGCGTTCGGGCAGAGACGATGGAGGATATGTCCAGCAAGGGGTCAGCCGCCGTATTTGTGCTGATTGCGATGTTCATCGCTGCCGGCCTGGCACTCACTTGGGCAACGTTCAAGTTCACCCGTCCATTTCGTCTTTGGATTATCGCGCAACCGAAGGATACGCCGATTGGGCGAGCCAAGAAGATTGGTGGTCGCATGCTTTATTCCAGCATGCTGATCGTCTCTTTCGCACTGGGCAGCGCCGGCGCGTTCATGTTGTTCGACTGGCCAATGCTTATCCGCGAGATTGTACTGACATTTCTGATGGCGGCAGTCGTTACATGGGGTGTGCGCATGTACGTCATGGCCATGCTCGTCCCTTCCTTCATGAACGTCGAGAACGCCGTCGAGGTTCGTGCTTTGCCGATCACCAACGAAGCGGCTGACCATTGTTCCTATTGGCTACCCCGGATCGTCGGCGTCTTCGCTTTCTTCGGCGCCGCGTTTATCCTCTTGCCAGGTCTCGGCATCGATCAGGACGGAATGATGGTCCTGTCACTGGGCGCCGACTTCGTGCTGCTGGTGCTCCTGCTGCTCGCGATTTGGCGTCGGCCAAGAACGCAGCGAGACGGTGCGCGCCACATCGGTCACACGGAAGCGACATGGCTATTGACTGCTTATTTCGTCGTCCTGTTCCTGCAGCGCATCGCCGGCCTTTATACATACTTCTGGTTTACCTTCGCCGCATTCTTCCTGCCTTTTGCAATCGTGATGACGCAGCGCGGGGTTAATTTCGTTCTGCGACCAGGTTCGGAAGATGTCGGCCGGCCTACGATCCCGGCGGTGACGATCGCTGTCATCGATCGCGCAATCCGAATGATTTTCATCTTGGCGGCGGCTTACTTTCTCGCACGTGTCTGGGGTCTGGACATGCAATCCATGCGGGACAGCGATACGACGACGACGTTCATATTGCGCGGCTTGGTCAATGTCGTGGTCATTGCCCTAGCAGCCGATTTCGGCTGGTCGATCATCAAAGCTTTGATCGAACGAAAGCTGGGCATCGAAACACCGCACCCTGTGATCAGCGACGAGGATGTCCCGGTCCTCGATCCGCAGCAGGCGCGGCTGCACACGCTCTTGCCGATCCTCCAGAACATTCTGCTCGCATCGATCATCGTGATGGCGGTGCTTATGATGCTCGCCTCGCTGGGTATCCAGATCGGCCCGCTGATCGCCGGCGCTGGCGTCGTCGGCGTCGCCGTGGGCTTTGGGGCACAAACCATCGTCAAGGACGTCATTTCAGGCGTGTTTTTCCTGCTCGATGATGCGTTCCGTGTCGGCGAATACATTTCATCGGGCAATTACAAGGGTACTGTGGAAAGCTTTTCGCTGCGCTCGGTGAAGCTGCGCCACCATCGTGGTCCGCTGTTCACGATACCTTTCGGTGAACTCGGGGCAGTCCAGAACCAGAGTCGTGACTGGGTTATCGACAAATTCAACATCACCGTTGGTTATGACACCGATATCGACTTCGCTCGCAAGCTGATCAAGCGGATCGGCCTCGAACTGGCGGAAGATCCCGAGTTCAAACACTGGGTGCTCGACCCGATCAAGATGCAGGGCGTACAGGAGTTCGGCGAATACGGCATCGTATTGAGGGTCAAGGCCACAACCAAACCGGGAGGCGCCTTCGGTATGAAACGCAAATTCTATGTACGCCTCCGCCAAGTCTTCAAAGAGCAGGGCATCGAACTCCCATTTCCGACCGTCCAGGTCCAGGGGCTAAAGAACCCACATGGGGCAGAGAATGCGCCGTTGGAGATCACACCCGAGTTGAAAATGGCCGTTGCGCAGTCGCACACTATTCGGCGCAGAAAAAAAGCCAGCACACCGGAGTAGGAAAGCTGTGACACCTGCCGGTCACAGCGTCGCTTTCCGCGCATCGCCCGTGGCAGGGATACTCTTCTATCTTCAACCGTTAAGACGAAAAAGACGGTCACGAGGCAGTCTACAACCAGAGTCCGTCCCGAGATTTACATCGGGCTGCGTAAGTTGATACAGCGGTACGTTCGAGACAGCGCCATCGGCTACCTGCCGCGCGTCAGTCACGCGATAAGGACCGTCCCGCGAGAAGCGGCGCGTACGCGGCGAGCCTGCGGGATACGAACTCGGTGAAGAGCCGCACGCGCTTCGTCTTGCGTGTCTCCCCCTGTGTGAGAAGCCAGAGCGTTCCGTACATGTGCAGGTCGGTGCCCGGCACCCTCACCAGTAGGGGGTCGGCATCTCCGACGAAGCACGGCAGTGTCGTCATCCCGAGCCCTTGCCGTACTGCAACGATCTGCGCCTCGCCGTCCGTGGTCCTGAACGGAACCCCCGTGGTACGAACCTCACCCTCGCTGGCCCAATCCGGGATGCCATGAATGCTTATGACGATCCACCGGATGGGATCAGGCGCGCCCGCACGCCACGCGGCTAGTCGATCGCGAGACATGTAGACGCCGCCGAACAGCTCCGGTCCCTTCAGGCCGTGAAGATTGAGCGGCAGGGTTTTGCGGTCGTAGACGACGCGGATCGCGACGTCGGCCTCCCGGTTGGTCAGATTTGCCAGCTCGCCGGACGACAAGATTTCCATCTCGATGTCCGGATGCAGACGCGCGAAATCGGCGAAATCCGGCATGAGCAGGTGTGTCGCGAGGGGCGGTGCCAGCGTCACCCGCAGAAGCCCGCGCACGCTCTGGTCGCGCCCGAAGACGCGCGTCTCCAGCAGGTGCGACGACACTTCCATCTGGTCCGCGAACTCGAGGACCTCCTCGCCCGCAGCCGTCAGGCGGTAGCCCGAAGGCAGCTTTTCGAACATGTGCACCCCGAGGCGTTCCTCGAGCTGGGCGACGCGTCGCAGCACGGTCGAGTGGTTCACACCGAGGCGCTCGGCGGCAGCCCGCACGGAGCCTCCGCGCGAGACGGCAAGAAAGTAGCGAACGTCATCCCAGTCGATCATGGTGCAATCCGGCACCGCGCGGTGCGCCTTCCAAAGCCCGTATCTAACACATCGAACAGCAGTACGGGCGGTCATCATAGCCTATGTCGACGAGCGCGGGCCAATTTCGAACGGCGGACGCCGATCGTCGCGGCTGGCCTCAGTCGTCCAGCCGGATCGATTTCGCACCACCGATGTGCGCGCTTCCGCACTCAACACCTGACGCCTGCGGACCCATTTCGAGGTTCTCGGAGGCAGATGCTGTCCCGACACCACGAAAGGAGAAGTCATGGGAAAGCTTGAGGGTAAGGTTGCAGTCATCACGGGTGGATGGAGCGGCATGGCGCTGGCGAGCGCCAAGCGGTTCGTTGAAGAAGGCGCCTATGTTTTCATCACGGGCCGGAGACAGGAGGCGCTGGACGAGGCCGTCAAGCTGATCGGCCGGAACGTGACCGGCGTGCGCGGCGATGCGGCCAATCTCGACGACCTCGACCGCCTGTTCGATACAGTCAAGCGGGAAAAGGGCAAGATCGACGTCCTGTATGCGAGCGCCGGCACGGGCGAAGCCGTCCCACTGGGCGAGATTACCGAGCAGCATTTCGATGCGACCTTCGGCCTGAATACGCGCGGCACGCTGTTCACGGTGCAAAAGGCATTGCCGCTGTTCAACGATGGCGGATCGATCTTCATGACCGGATCAGTTGCTTCGGTGAAAGGTTTTCCTGGTTACAGCGTGTATGCGGCGAGCAAGGCGGCGTTGCACGCATTCGCACGCGGGTGGCTCAACGAGCTGAAGGGCAGGAATATCCGGGTGAACGTGCTGCACCCGGGGCCGATCGCCACACCGATGCAGGACCAAGTTCTCACCGAGGAGGCGAAGCAGATGTTCGAATCCCTGATCCCGCGGGGAAAGATGGGGCGTCCTGAGGAAATTGCGACGGCCGCGCTGTTTCTTGCTTCCGACGATTCGAGCTTCGTGAATGGGCTGGAGTTGTCTGTCGACGGAGGCTTCTCGGCCATCTGAAATCGCGGCGGATCGCGGGAAGCGGCTGACCGGCGGGAACTAGCGTATCCATGATGGAACGCCGGGACGTCTACGCAAAGGACGCCACACAGTAGAACGGATAACCCAGCGCCGTTGAGGGCCGGGGAATCAAGACCAATACGGATCGGAGAAGCACTATGAGCTACGCTATTGTAGGATTCGGTAAGATAGGCCAGGCCCTCGCCCACGCCTTCGCCCGTAAAAACATCGACGTGACCGTCGCGAGCCGCCGGCCGCCCGAGGCGCTGGCGCCGCAGGCTCGGGCGATTGGACCCACGGTCGTCGCCAAGTCGCTGCGGGATGCACTCGAGGCCGACACAATCATC
This sequence comes from Mesorhizobium sp. M1163, assembly GCF_040318415.1. Taxonomy (NCBI): domain Bacteria; kingdom Pseudomonadati; phylum Pseudomonadota; class Alphaproteobacteria; order Hyphomicrobiales; family Phyllobacteriaceae; genus Mesorhizobium; species Mesorhizobium sp. M1163. The sequence continues at coordinate 330,745 of NZ_JAMYMF010000001.1, forward strand.
TTGGCGGTCCCGTTCGGGGAGCATCGCGAGGTTGCGAAGGTCCTGCCGAGTTGGAAAGGCAAGACGGTCATCGACGCGATGAACGCGTTTCCAGTCCCTGAAGAGCTGGACGGTCTCCCGTCCTCCGCCTTCGTCGCGAAGGCGTTCACCGGCGCCAAATTCGTGAAAGGGTTCAATCACCTGGTTGCGGCCACCCTGGCTGCCGATCCGATCGTCGAGGGCGTGCACCGGGTCGTCTTTCTGTCGAGCGACGACGAGGACGCGACCGCTCCGGTGGCGGCCTTGGCCAAACAACTCGGGTTCGCACCCGTCAAGCTGGGAAAGCTCAACGAGGGTGGCGCGCTGGTGCACGCACGCGGCCGCACTTGGGGCCAGCTCATCTTCCAGGATTTGTTCAAGAAGGAGCAGTAATCGATCTACGACCGTGTGATCGACGCCGAGAACTGGTCGCGCGCGCTAACTTCTTCGAGCAGCGCGCGACCGAGCGGGGAGGCGCCCGACAGAGCGGCAGATCTGGGAGTCGCCTAGAATCTATCGGCTGCTATCGATGGCCTAGGATTCGCTCGAGTGTCCTCTGCTATCCGATACTACTCCACGGTACTCCCCTTCACTCCACTCGATGATCAACTGGTACATCAAAAAATTGATTTTCCTATCTAATTTCTATCAATGGATTCCATAATACCGTCCCAAATACCGTCAGATTCCTACGCTGTTGAAAAGGCTACAACAATGTAGTCGCTGTCGCGGCATGCATCCTTTTGACGGCATCATTTCCGCTAACGCCTTTGCGACGCCCAAGCCGACTGGTGTGCGCACGTCATTTGGCGGATCCAGCTGACGCGGTATGCAAAACCGACACAGGACAGCGGTTGCCGACCGAGCACAGGCGAAGTTGCACAATTTCGATCATTCGCCGCCAGTTCGCGAATGACCGCAGTGGGCCGACAGCAGACCGTCCGCTGCTAGGGTACCCAGCACGCAAGCGGACATGTGAGATCTCGGTGCGAAGGTCCGGGATCAGGCCCATTGCGGACGTACGTGTTGGTTCGCCTGTTGGCGCTGAAGCGCCTTATCGTTCAGTCTCGCGGCACATAGATCATATGAACCGTATCGTCATCGATCAATGTGCTCGACACCAGTTGCAGCGGAGGCCTTGTCTCGTGGAAGAAAGGCTTGCCCCTGCCGAGCACGAACGGCCTCACATGCAGGTGATATTCCTCGATCAGGCCCAGCCTGGTCATAAGGCTGGCCAGTTCCGGACCGGAAACGCTCAAGGTACCGTCCGTGCGGGTCGCGATCTCGCGAATCTGCGTTTCAATATCGCCGGAGATGAGCGTGGCCTTCGGGCCGACCCCTGAAAGCGTGCGCGAAACGACCCATTTGGGCAGCTTGCGCCAGAGTGTCGCGAACTGGCGAAGCGAAGCATCCCATTCCGCGTGATCATCGTCCCAGTAGCGCATGACCTCGTACATCCGGCGGCCATACACAGCGCCCGCATGGTTGCGAATCGTCTCGATCCAGTAATCGAAGTGCTTCTGGCTTGGTGCGCCCATGACCAGATTTCCGGCAAGGTCATCGACATAGCCATCGATGGAGACGTTCATTCCCAAGATAAGTTTGCCCATGACCAGCCCCTTCTCACAGTGGGTTCACAGATTAAACTGCTTGTAGTTTGCAAGCGGTCAAACGCTATCGCAACTGTTTGCAAATCTCAAGCGGTATGGAAGGAAGCGTTCATGCCGCAAACGAGCCCTGCGTTGTCCCATCAACCTTACACTTGAACAGCTGGGTGACTGGTGGCCTATCCGCTGACAGGAAGAGCTGGCGAGTACAAGACATCCGCTACCGGCACACAGATGCCGTCACACAGAAAGCAATGTGGCGTCTGCTTTCGGGCAGAGGCAACGGCTGACTCTAAGACCGACATGAGGCGCATTATTGACTGGCTCACTCGGGGCCGATTGTGGACTGGCTGCCCGATCGGTCGCGCTGGCGCCCCCTTGCTGTCGGCCATCCTGTGCTACCAGAACTGGTTGCGGCCTTAGGATTCGAACTTACAGGTTGACGGCGGTTGCGGTCGGAACGGGCTGCAGGCGGCCGGAATCGTTATGCCGGCAGAACAAGCGCCCGATTGCGTTTGATCGATCTCGCTCACCCCTTGTCCTCGGCAACGCGAAACAGAAGGCGGATATAGCGCTCCAAATGAGCGAGACTTTCACGCGCCAGCTCCGCATCATTTCCTGCTTTCGCAAGAACAAATCCTCCTTGAATTGCCGTCTGCGTGTATCGAGCCAGGCTTTCGGCAGTCCAATCATCCATAATACCGCGTTCACTGCGGGCCAGTTCAATGTCGGCCTCTAACGTTGACGCATGATCGAATATGCTGGTTCCACACGCATCGCGGATGCGAGGGAAGGTCATGTAGGTTTCTTGAACCATCGTTCCGACCAGACAGCTAGAATCTGCTAGATCGTCGGTGATGATTGCTTTGCGAAAAGCGACATACGCAAGCACCCGATCCAGCGCATCGAGAGGGTGATGATAGGGAGCAGCGGCGAACAAGTCCGAGGTGGTCCTCGCCCAAAATTCCGCAGCTGCAACTCCCAGAGCTTCCTTGCTACCGAAGCTGTGGAAGAATGCCCCCTTAGTTACCGCAGCCGCCTTGCAAAGATCATCAACGCTGGCCGCGGCGAAGCCTTTGGCGCGAATAATGTCCCTTGCAGCTTCCAGGAGCCGAGTTCGAGCATCACCGCGCTCGGATGCATGTTTGGTTGGTCTAGACATACGAACATTTATACCGTACGATCGGTATGAGTCAACGATGAAGCACCTATTCGCTGGGGGCGCATAGCTCTTAAAACACGGGACGCGATATGAGTTTATATGACGACGTTCTTAGCCGGTTTGCTGAGCATGGAGCCGCCCTTCCTGCCCCCGATCGCGAGGATCGAGTAGAGCATGACGGAGCCCTGATCTGGTATGCATCATTTGGTAGCGGTCCTCCCATCATCCTCTTGCATGGCGGACTCGGCCACAGCGGCAACTGGGGATATCAGGTTTCGGCATTGGCGGCGGCGGGCCACCGCGTGGTGACGATCGACAGTCGCGGGCACGGCCGCAGCACCCGCGATGACAGACCATATTCCTATGAATTCATGGCTTCTGACGTCGTGGCTGTGATGGACCACCTGTCCCTCGACAAGGCTACCCTCGTCGGCTGGAGTGACGGCGCCTGCGTCGCTCTGGTGCTTGCCTCCAAGGCACCAGCACGCGTGGCAGGCGTCTTCTTTTTTGCCTGCAACATGGATCCTGGTGGCACAAAGCAGATCGAACCGAGTCCGCTTCTCGATCGCTGCTTCAGCCGCCACAAGAAAGACTACGCCATGCTCTCCGCCACGCCAGGTGACTTCGACCAGTTCGTCGGCGCGGTGGGACTGATGATGCGAACCCAGCCAAACTATACCAAAGAGGACCTTGGCGCCATCAAAGTACCTGTGGTCATCGCACTCGGCGAGCATGACGAATTTATCAAGCGAGAGCATGCCAACTACCTGGCTGACGCTATTCCGGGCGCCGAATTGATCATTTTGCCCGGCGTTAGTCACTTCGCGCCGTTACAGCGTCCGGACGAATTCAACGCGACGGCCCTCGCCTTTGTAGCCAAGGTTTCGGACCGATAACCAGTAGTGGCGGCCGCGAGGAGTTACCGGCGTTGAGTCGTGTTGAATTGCGACGCGGCGAAGCCGCGATCGATGGCGTTCGGCCAAGGCAGAAACCGGCGAGAAGTCTTTCTTCCAACGCAGACAGCACTGGGCGGCATCGTGCCGTGCTCTCGACCTGTCGACGGTGAGGCCTATCACATCCATCACTTGTGCGGGCGCTTCGGCGCTGGGCGGAAACGATCGACGAAGTCTGGGGCAGGGCAGAAGCTCAACGGCGATGACGACGTGCGGAGAACCCAGATGAGCGAGACGAACCGTAAGCGCCCGTTACTGGGCACCTGCCTGTGCAAAGCAGTCTGTTATCAGGTCACAGACGCGTTCATCTTCGCAGCAAACTGTCATTGCGCAGCTTGTCGTCGCACAACGGGGTCGGCGTTCAAGGCGTTCGCCCGCGTCCATGGTAACGAACTGACTTATCGTTCGGGGTGAAACCGAGATCTCCTCATTCGAAAAAGACCAGTTCAGCGATGAGCATTGCAAGACATGCGGCTCGCTGCTGTTTTCTCGAGTTGACGGAGGGTTCGTTCACGTCGCGATGGGGACGCTGGTCGATGCTCCGTCAATTTCACCGACGGACCACATGTTCGTCGGTTCGAGAGCGCCCTGGTTCACCATCACCGACGCATTGCCCCAGCACGAAGGGCACGTAACGCGGAAAGAAGCCGATTAGGCTCGAAATGTGGACCAGCTGCCCGTCAACGGTTTGCTACATACCTGTAGGGCACGGTCATCGCTGTGCTGGTCTCTCACGTCCACTGCGGATTGGCATCCTGCATTCGAATCCCATTATCGAAGCATACTCCGAGCCTATAGAAACGAGACTGTCGATGATGGAATTCACTCTTCCTGGCGAGCAGCAGAATCACAATACGGGTTGATCACCCTACCCGGCACGAGCTCGCCTGAGATTGAAGCCTCTGGCGTTGACCCGGTCGAAATGGAGTGGCAGAGCCTCGGAGCGTTTCGCCTAGTCAACATGACCTTTGCGTTCCTAAGCCAGAACGGGCTGGCCCTTACCCACCCCATTACAGACTTTGGCGCAGATTAACGGACGACAGCTTTGGAGACATCGTGCCGGGTCCGTGAACGGCCGGAATGCGGCGCAAAGCAGCCATGCCGCCGTCGCGTGTGAGACTCTGCTTCGGGTCACAAGCAGAACAGCCGCCCCTACGACTCGTCCCTCTCATCGCGCAAATTAGACACAACGCGGCGGTTCTGCGACCTGCAGGCGGTATTGGGGCAGTCGCGGACGAGCCTGTCCTTGCCGTAGCCCTTGGCCCACATACGGTTGCGGTCTATGCCGCCGGCGGCGAGGTAGTCCATCACCGCATCGGCGCGCTGCTGCGACAGCGCCGTTTCACTTGCGCCGGGATCGTCGGCGAAACCCTGCAGCTTGAGCAGCCAGCGCGGATGCTTTGCTAACCAGGCGATCTGGGTGTCGAGGGTGGCCTTGGCGACAGAATCGAGCGCGGCCGAACCTTGCGTGAAATAGGTGCGGCGGCCGACATTGAGGATAAAATCCTCCTCGCTGCCCGGCTGCACGTTCTGGAAGCCGGCAACCTCGGTGTTGGTGATGTCGGGCGTCGAAGGGGCCAGCGTGTTGCTGGTCGAGCAGGATGCGGCCAGCACCAGCAGGCCGGCGGCGAGCAGCCGGCGCGTGTTTTCAATCATGCGGTTCATGAGGCGCCAATCATTCGACAGTGGTGGAAGCGGGCGCCTGGTCGGCGATGTGCGGCAAGACCTGCACCGCGGTCCCGATCGGGCAGCGCTGGTAGAGGTCGATGATGTCTTCCGGGAACATGCGGATGCAGCCGCTGGAAGCGTCGGTGCCGATGCTCCATGGCTCCAGCGTGCCATGCAGGCGGTAGCCGGTGTCGGCGCCGTCGCGGTGCAGATAGAGCGCGCGCGGCCCGAGCGGATTGTTGGACGCGCCGCCTGCGACCATGGGCGGTAGGTCCGGCTTGCGCTTACGCATTTCGGGGGGCGGGACCCATTGCGGCCACAGCGCGCGGCGGTCGATCGTCGCGCGGCCGTACCATTTGAAGCCGTCCTTGCCGACGCCGACGCCGTAGCGGATGGCGGTCTTGTTTTCCATGATGACGTAGAGGAAGTGGTGGCGGGTATCGACCACGACGGTGCCGACCGGCTCGCTGCTGAAATACTTGACGATCTGGCGATGCCATCTCTTGTCGATCTTGGCGAAGTTGGTCTTGCGATAGACAAAATTGTTGTCGCTGGCGGTACCGGCGAAAAAGGATTTTGCCGCCGCGGCTTGAGCAATATTGCTGGTTGCACCTACCGCGACCAGCGCCAGGCCGCCGAGCACGACACCCCTGCGTGATAAAACCATCGGCAATATTCCCCCATGCCTAAAGCCTGGCGGACCATAGTTGAGAATTATTTCGCCTCAAAGTGGAAAATGCTGCGTTGCTTAAGTCGGCCGTGTCCGGACATTCGGCAATTTGGCGGCGAGTGACCGAATTGTGACTATCTTGCCGAGGACGAACGTCTAACCTAAACCCCCTCTAGGACCTTACCAAATTGGCGCGACTGTTTGGGACCGGGCGTAGTTGCGACATTTGCCCTATCCGGAAGTGTGAGCGATGCCGTGGGCATGATGCATGCTTTTCGTTCGGTTGCTGCGATGATCGTGATGTCCGGCGTGGCAGGTTGCACCAGCATTTCCTACTACGCACAATCCTTGAAGGGTCACGTGGAGATCATGGCGGCGCGCCAGGATGTCGGAGAGCTGATCGACAATCCTTCGACCCCTGGGACATTGCGCGCTCGAATGGCATCGGCGAGCGCCATCCGACAGTTTGCGATAGATGAACTAGCGCTGCCGGACAACAACAGCTACCGCAGCTATGTTGACGTTGGTCGAGACGCGGTGACATGGGCCATCTTTGCAGCGCCGGAATTCTCGCTGACGCCACGAACATGGTGCTTTCCGGTGTTCGGATGCGTACCGTACCGAGGGTACTTCTCCAAAAGGTCTGCGATTGAAACCGCTGTCGAACTTCAGAGACAGGGCCTGGACATCTATGTGACGGGCATCACTGCATATTCCACGCTCGGCTGGTCAAGTGACCCGCTGCTAAGCACCATGCTCAGCCAAGATGAAACGTATCTTGCAGGGCTGGTATTCCACGAACTCGCTCACCAGCGCGTCTACGTGCATGACGATTCCTCGTTCAACGAAGCGTTCGCTGTCGCTGTCGAAACAACGGGTGTGAGAAAATGGCTGCGCGCGACCGGCGATACTGCCGGATTGCGCCGTTACGAAGCCGACCGGAGGCGCAGAGCTGAATTTCTTGTGCTGGTGTCGCAGACCCGGGACGAGCTAAGGCATGTCTATGACGACGATGTTACTTCTGAGCAGAAGTGGGCCGCGAAGAAGGCCGCGATCGAACGGCTGAGGACGCGATACCGACAGATGCGCGACAGGCGCTGGGGTGGATACCGTGGATATGACGCCTGGTTCGATGCTCCGATCAACAACGCAAAGCTCGCCGCGACTTCCGTCTACAGCGATCGGGTGACTGCGTTTCTCCGCTTATTCGATTTGTGTTCGGGCGACTATCCACGGTTCTTCGCGTCGGTTCGACGGATAGGAGCGTTAGACAAATCTGACCGCGCCGAAGCGCTCGAGGCGGCAGATACATGCAATTGGGCCGGTCAAATCCGAAGGCCAGAAGCGGCGAATCGGTCGCTGATATACTCGGCAGCCAGCGCAGGTGATTGAATTGACCATTTGTCGGCCGATTTCCTAGGTACTTTGACGTCGGCGGGGCCAGAAGACGCATGTCGGCCTACAGAAGCCAAAAGCGGACTTGCCTGAACTCCCCGAGGGGTCCTGGACCACAATGATTGCCGGCGGGCTGTGGCGCCTCAGTGTGCGCCCCTACGAGGCCGAAAACCTCACGCTCACGCCGCGCTGCCGAAAATAAGCCTGCATCAGCTTGCGGCCCGAACGGTTGTTCTGTGCCAGCCTTGCCGGATCAAACACCGCCTGTTCTATCCCCTCTCGCGTCAGCGCTGCTTTGAGCGCCGCGATATGTGCGTCGATGTCGGCATTGTTCGCCCGGAGCGATGCATAGATGCTGTCGGTCGCCTCGGCCACGGTCGGCTCGCTCACGGGTGTACTCCTTTGGCTATTCGGGCGGCGGCTTAGCACAGATCAGCGGCTTCGCCGATACCGATAAGACGGCTAGATGGGCGGCAACAGTGTTCCTTGGGGTCGGTTGTGAGTCATAGGTTCCGCCGGAGTCGGAGATCGCAAGCCATGTCGACATGAACGAGTGAGGAGGATTGGACGCACACGTTCGAGTATCCGGGCTTGCCTGCCGCGCGGCTGACCGTCCGGCCGCGCGGAAGTCGTTCACGGCAGGACGTCTACGCGTCAATTCAGGAATTCGAACCGATGACGCGCATCGCTTGGGGTGGCAGTCCGAAGATCTCGCGAAGGTCGCCATGCAGCGAAACGGATAACCCAGCGCCGTTGAGGGCCGGGGAATCAAGACCAACACGGATCGGAGAAGTATTATGAGCTATGCGATTGTAGGATTCGGTGCGGTAGGCCAGGCCCTCGCCCACGCCTTCGCCCGTAAAAACATCGACGTGACCGTCGCGAGCCGCCGGCCGCCCGAGGCGCTGGCGCCGCAGGCTCGGGCGATTGGACCCACGGTCGTCGCCAAGTCGCTGCGGGATGCACTCGAGGCCGACACAATCATCTTGGCGGTCCCGTTCGGGGAGCATCGCGAGGTTGCGAAGGTCCTGCCGAGTTGGAAAGGCAAGACGGTCATCGACGCGATGAACGCGTTTCCAGTCCCTGAAGAGCTGGACGGTCTCCCGTCCTCCGCCTTCGTCGCGAAGGCGTTCACCGGCGCCAAGCTCGTGAAAGGGTTCAATCACCTGGTCGTCGAGGGCGGCCACCGGGTCGTCTTTCTGTCGAGCGACGACGAGGACGCGACCGCTCCGGTGGCGGCCTTGGCCAAACAACTCGGGTTCGCACCCGTCAAGCTGGGAAAGCTCAGCGAGGGTGGCGCGCTGGTTCACGCACGCGGCCGCACGTGGGGCCAGCTCATCTTCCAGGACCTGTTCAAGAAGGAGCAGTAATCGATCTACGACCGTGTGGTCGACGCCGAGAACTGGTCGCGCGCTAACTTCTTCGAGCAGCGCGCGACCGAATATTTGAAGGCCACAAAGTCGCGAAGGTTGGGGTGGGCCCGACGGGGTATGGGCGCCGTTCGAAGAGCGGGGAGACGCCCGACACAGCGGCAGATCTGCCGGTCGCCTAGAACCTATCGGCTGCTATCGATGGCCTAGGATTCGCTCGAGTGTCCTCTGCTATCCGATACTACTCCACCGCACTCCCTCCTCACTCCCACTCGATCGTGCCTGGCGGTTTGCTCGTCACGTCGTAGACGACGCGGTTAATGCCGCGCACCTCGTTGATGATGCGGGTGGCGGCGGCGCCCAGGAATGCCATGTCGTAGTGGTAGAAATCCGCAGTCATGCCATCTACCGAGGTGACGGCGCGCAGCGCGCAGACGAATTCGTAGGTGCGGCCGTCACCCATCACGCCGACGGTCTGCACCGGCAGCAGCACGGCGAAGGCCTGCCAGATGGCGTCGTAGAGGCCGGCCTTGCGGATCTCATCCAGATAGATGGCATCGGCCTCACGCAGGATCTCCAGCTTTTCGCGGGTGATGCCGCCCGGGCAGCGGATGGCGAGACCGGGGCCGGGGAACGGATGCCGGCCGATGAAGCTGTCGGGCAGGCCGAGCTCCTTGCCGAGCGCCCTCACCTCGTCCTTGAACAATTCGCGCAGCGGCTCGACCAGCTGCATGTTCATGCGCGCGGGTAGGCCTCCGACATTGTGGTGCGACTTGATCGTCACCGACGGTCCGCCGGTGAAAGAGACGCTTTCGATGACGTCGGGATAGAGCGTGCCTTGCGCCAGGAAATCGGCGCCGCCGAGCTTCTCGGCCTCCTCCTCGAACACTTCAATGAACAGCCGGCCGATGGTCTTGCGCTTCTTCTCCGGATCCGACTCGCCCTCGAGCGCGCCGATAAAACGGTCCGAAGCATCGACCAGGATCAGCGGCAGATTGTAGTGCTGGCGAAACATCTCCACCACGCCGGCCGCCTCGTCCTTGCGCATCAGCCCGTGGTCGACGAGGATGCAGGTCAGCTGATCGCCGACCGCCTCGTGGATCAGCAGGGCCGCGACCGAGGAATCGACGCCGCCCGAAAGCGCGCAGATCACCTTGCCCTTGCCAACCTGCTTGCGGATCGTCTCGACCGCGTGCTCACGGTAGGCCCGCATCGTCCAGTCGCCTTCGATGCCGGCGATGTTGTGGACGAAGTTTTGGAGCAGCCTGGCGCCGTCCGGCGTGTGCACCACTTCGGGGTGGAACATGAGGCCGTACATCTTGCGCTCGACATTGCCGAAGATGGCGAAGGGCGAGCCCTCCGATTTTCCGAGCACCTCGAATCCCTTCGGCAGGGAGATGACACGGTCGCCATGGCTCATCCACACCTGGTGGCGCTGGCCGGGCGCCCACAGGCCCTCGAACAACGGGCTGTCCTTGGCGATCTCGACGAAGGCGCGGCCGAACTCGCGATGGTCGGAGCTTTCGGCGACGCCGCCCATCTGCACGCACATCGCCATCTGGCCATAGCAGATGCCGAGCACCGGCACGCCGGCGTCGAAGACGATCTGTGGCGCGCGCGGACTGCCGATGTCGCTGGTCGAGGCCGGACCGCCGGACAGGATCACCGCCTTTGGATTGATGCGCTTGAACGCCGCCTCAGCCGACTGGAAGGGCACGATCTCGGAAAAGACGCCGGCCTCGCGAATGCGGCGGGCAATCAGCTGAGTGAACTGGCTGCCGAAATCGACAATCAGGACGGTGTCGGGATGATTGGCTGTTTTCATGGCGAGCGTTTAAAGAAAGAAACGAGTCGGCGCAATGGGTTGCGGGGCGTCTCTCTCACTCCGAATCCGCATCTTAATGGGACAGGTCAAAACTGCAGCGTGTCAGACGCGATCGCCTGTTCCAGCAGTTGCACCGCCCCGGCCAGCTTCTCGTCGATGACATGCAGGTATTCCGTCCAGTCGCCGACGTGTCTCAGATCGGCCGCCCCGTCGGAAATGCCGCGCAGGCCGATAAGCGGCACGTCGAACAGCTGACAGGCGCGCAGGCAGGCGAAGGTCTCCATGTCGACCATATCAGCGGCGACCGCGTCGTAGGCGGCGCCGGAGACGATTGCCGCGCCGGTGGACAGCGTCGCCGGCCTGATGCCCGGTATCCTGAACGGTAGCGGCACACCGACAGGCAGGTCGAGAAACGGCGTGGCGCCCTTCTCGAAACCCAAGGGCGAAGCGTCCATGTCGCGGTAGGCGACCGAAACGGCCTGGTAGATTTCCGTCTGCTCCAGCATCCGGCTGCCCGCCGAACCGAGCGACACCACCAGATCCGGCAGCGCCTTCCCGGCGTGCAGCCGGGACAGTTCGGCGCTGAGCCCGACGCCGGCCTCGACCGGCCCGACGCCGGTCATCAGCGGCGTGAACAGCCGCTGCAAGTGTGGGCCGTATTCGGCTTCGGCCGCCATGACGAAGAGAACGGACTTGCCGGAAATCAGGGTGAGCTCACCAGGTGTCTTGCCGGCCATGATCGTCTGTCCTCCCCTGCCCGTTCCTCAGCCCTCGATATCGTCGCGGCCGAGCACCGTCATCATCGTTCCGGTCATCGTGGCGATCAACTTGGCCTCGCCGTCGGTGGCGAACGCATAGGCCTGGCCATCGGCGACGATAATGGTGCGACCGGGCTTGGTCACCGAGCCGCGGAACAGGAAGCGCTCGCCCCGGCCGGGCGCCAGCAGATTGACCTTGAACTCGATGGTCAGCACGCCGGAATTTTCCGGCATCAGCGAGAATGCCGCATAGCCACAGGCCGAATCGAGAGCCGTCGAAATGACGCCGGCATGAAGAAAGCCGTGCTGCTGGGTCAGTGCCGACGAATAGGGCATTTCGATCTCGATGATACCGGGCGTCACCAGCGTCAGCTCGGCGCCAATCGTCATCATCGCGTTCTGGCGCGCGAAGGACGTCCTGACGCGGTCCTCATAATCGGGAGCAGGAACGATCTTTGCTGCCATGGCCGTCGCCCTTCGTTTCTCGACAAATCTTATTGCAGAGGCATTTATCGCAGAGGGGTGGGCGGCAGGCAATCGCAAATGCTGCACTGCAGCAATTGGCTAAACCTGCTGATAAGAAGCGAGATCGGCGACATCCGGCAACCGTTCAGCCAGCCCGCCGCAGCGCGCAGAAATAAAAGCCGTCGGTGCCGCTCAGCAACGGCGACAGCGAAATGCCGCCCGCGGCGCCAATACGCACTGCCGCTTCGTGGCCCGCAAAACGGCTGTCCCAAAGCTGGCGGTGATCGACCGGGACAAAGCCGGGATGGCGGTCCCGGAAGGCCGAAACCTGGTCGCCATTCTCCTCGTCGAACACCGAACAGGTGATGTAGACCAGCAGGCCGCCGGGTTTGACGAAGTCCTTGGCGGCATCGAGTATCGTCTCCTGCTCGCCCTTGCGGGCGTCGAGCTGCCTTTGCGTCAGCCGCCATTTGGCATCCGGCCGGCGCCGCCACGTGCCGCTGCCGGTACAGGGCGCATCGATCAGGACGATATCCATGTGCTTGCCGAGCGGCGCAAGCTCGGCCGGCTTGGTGACGATCTGCACATTGCGGTTTTCCGAGCGGCGGATGCGGTCGAATATCGGCGCCAGCCTTGCCTTCTCGGCATCGTGGGCGAAGATCTGGCCGCGATTGTCCATCGCCGCGGACAGCGCCAGCGTCTTGCCGCCGGCGCCGGCACAAAAGTCGAGCACCTGCATGCCAGGCTCGGCGCCGGCCAGTTCGGCTGCAATCTGCGAACCTTCGTCCTGAACCTCGAACCAGCCTTTCTGGAAGGCCGGTTCGGCCTGCACGTTCGGGTGCCTGCCGTCGCCGTCGATCGGCGGGATGCGGATGCCGTGCGGCGCGATCCGCGCAGGCTTGGCGCCGGTCTCCGCCAATTCCGCCAGCACCTTGCCACGATCGGCCTTGAGCGTGTTGACCCTGAGGTCGAGCGGCGGGCGAGTGCCAAGCGCGGCACCCTCTTCCACCCAGGCCGTGCCGAACGCCCGCTCGAACAGCGGCATGCACCAGTCAGGGATGTCTGCCCTGACAGCCGGCGGCGCGTCGGTGAGCCGGCGAGCGGCGAGGGTTTTCAATTCGTCGGCGTTCAGCAGCGGCGGCGCGAACTTGTCGCCCTCGAGCGCCTCGTTCAGCGACTGCGCCGTCTGGCCCCACTCGAGCAGCAGCGCGCCGAAGCCGATGGCGCGCGGCGTGTCTTCGCCCAACAGCCAGCCGGCCGAGCGCTTGCGGCGCAGCGCGTCATAGACGATGTTGCCGATCGCGGCGCGGTCGCCGCCACCGGCGAAGCGGTGCGACAGGCCCCAGTCCTTCAGCGCATCGGCCACCGGCCGGTGGCGCCGGCCAATGTCGTCAAGCACTTCGATGGCTGCCGCCAGCCGCCCGCCCAGTCTCATTGTCGTCTTCCATTACTCAGCAAAATAAAATCCGGCCCTGCTCTTAGAGCTTTTCGTGTCCTGATTGAAACAGTTCTGTTTCCCCGACGGCGAGACAATCCATGCAAGGCGGGTGACGAATGTGGGTTCGTGCATCGCGAGCCGCCGCCACCAAGCGGGCGTCGGCATGCGGAACCAAATAATTCGATCAATATATTACAAGCTTCTAATGTTCTTGTCTGGCGGGCGCAAGCACGCCGGCTGGTGCAACTGCTCTGCTTTGCAACTTTTGCGGTTGCGAATACTCTTTGCGCGGTGATTCGCGTCGCAGAAAAAGGCGGAGCCGCGGGTCGATACGAGGAGAGGGCAATGAAAACTTATCTGGCGGAAGTTCTAGGCACGTTTCTATTGGTGTTCATCGGCACGGCTTCGGTGGTGACGGGCGGCTTCGGCGGCGCGCTGCCGCTTGGCCAGGAAGGTATCGGTCTGGCATTCGGCATCGGCCTGATTGCGGCGGCCTATGCGATCGGCCCGATTTCCGGCGCGCACCTCAATCCGGCGGTGACGCTCGGTGTGTTCCTCGCCGGGCGGATGCCGGCCAGGGACGTCATTCCCTACTGGATCGCGCAGGTCATCGGCGCCATCATCGCATCGCTGGCACTGTGGATCATCGTCTCCGGACAGGTCGGCGGCCACACCGGCGGCTTCGGCGCCAATGGCTGGGACGTGACGAAATGGGGCGTCAGCTCGGCCTTCCTGTGGGAGCTGATCGGAACCTTCACCTTCGTCACGGTGATCCTCGGCGTCACCAACGCCAAGCACACCACGGCCTTCGCCGGCCTCGTAATCGGCCTGACGCTGGCCGGCCTGCATTTCGCCATCATCCCGGTGACCGGCACATCGCTCAACCCGGCCCGTTCGATCGGACCGGCGCTGTTTTCGGGAACTGCGGCGATCGGCCAGCTGTGGCTGTTCATCGTCGCGCCGCTGATCGGCGGCGCCATTGCCGGCGTGGTTGCCAAGGCCGGCATTTTCGAGAAGGACTGACTTTTCGGAGGCCCAACGAAAAGGCGCGGGTCGAGGCCCGCGCCTTTTTTGTTGCGTCGAGAACTTCGTGTGCTGGATCAGGCCGCGAGGTCAAAACGGTCGGCGTTCATCACCTTGGTCCAGGCCGCGGCGAAATCCCTGACGAACTTCTGCCCGGCGTCGGCCGAGCCGTAAACCTCGGCAAGTGCACGCAACTGCGCGTGCGAGCCGAAGATCAGGTCGGCGCGGGTGCCGGTCCACTTGACCGCCTTGGTCTTGCGGTCGCGCGCTTGGTAGACTTCAACGGAGCCGGCGGCCGGATCCCAGACCGTATTCATGCTGAGCAGGTTGACGAAGAAATCGTTGGTCAACGTGCCCGGCCTGTCGGTGAACACCCCGTGCTTCGACTGGCTGGTGTTGGCGCCGAGCACCCGCAAGCCGCCGACGAGCACAGTCATCTCCGGCGCCGTCAAGGTCAGCAGCTGCGCCCGGTCGACCAGCATCGCTTCGACCGACATCGGCGGCTTGCCCCTGACGTAGTTGCGGAAGCCATCGACTTTCGGCTCGAGCGCGGCGAAGGACTGGACATCGGTCTGTTCCTGCGAGGCGTCCATGCGGCCTGGCGTGAACGGCACCTTGACGGCATGGCCGCCGTCTTTCGCCGCCTTCTCGACCGCGGCGACGCCGCCGAGAACGATGAGGTCGGCAAGCGAGACTTTCTTGTCGCCGGACTGCCCGGCGTTAAACTCGCTCTG
The DNA here is from genome assembly GCF_040318415.1 of Mesorhizobium sp. M1163. Lineage (NCBI taxonomy): Bacteria > Pseudomonadati > Pseudomonadota > Alphaproteobacteria > Hyphomicrobiales > Phyllobacteriaceae > Mesorhizobium > Mesorhizobium sp. M1163. The sequence continues at coordinate 345,831 of NZ_JAMYMF010000001.1, forward strand.
GATGCCTTCGAGCTTTTCGAGCACGTTGGCCAGCTGCGCCGGCTGGTTGACCTCCCAATCCTTCTGCGGCGCCAGGCGGATGCGGGCGCCGTTGGCGCCGCCGCGCTTGTCGGAGCCGCGGAAAGTCGAGGCCGACGCCCAGGCGGTCGAAACCAGTTCTGAAACGGACAGGCCGGAGGCCAGGATCTTCGCCTTCAGCGAGGCGATGTCCTGCTCGCTGACCAGCTCGTGGTCGACTGCCGGTATCGGGTCCTGCCAGATCAGCTCTTCCTTCGGCACGAGCGGGCCGAGATAGCGGACGGCCGGACCCATGTCGCGATGCGTCAGCTTGAACCAGGCGCGGGCGAAGGCATCGGCGAACTGATCAGGATTCTGATGGAAGCGCCGCGAGATCCTCTCGTAGGCCGGGTCGACGCGTAGCGCGAGGTCGGTGGTCAGCATCGCCGGCGCGCGGCGCTTCGAGGGATCGTGCGCGTCCGGCACGGTGCCTGCACCGGCGCCGCCCTTCGGCGTCCACTGATGGGCGCCGGCCGGGCTCTTGGTCAGCTCCCATTCGTAGTTGAACAGATTGTCGAAGAAGTTGTTGCTCCATTTGGTCGGCGTCGTGGTCCAGGTCACCTCGAGGCCCGAGGTGATGGCGTCGCCGGCAATGCCGGTGGCATGCTTGCTCGACCAGCCGAGGCCCTGCGCCTCGATGCCGGCGTCTTCCGGCTCCGGGCCGACGAGCGATGCATCGCCGGCGCCATGGGTCTTGCCGAAGGTATGGCCGCCGGCGATGAGCGCCACGGTTTCCTCATCGTTCATGGCCATGCGAGCGAAGGTCTCGCGGATGTCGCGCGCCGCGGCCAATGGATCGGGCGTGCCGTTCGGCCCTTCCGGGTTGACGTAGATCAGCCCCATTTGCACGGCGCCGAGATGGCCCTGAAGTTCGCGGTCGCCGGAATAGCGCTCGTCGGCGAGCCACTTGGTTTCCGATCCCCAGTCGACGTCCTGCTCCGGCTCCCAGACATCGGCGCGGCCGCCGGCGAAGCCGAAGGTCTTGAAGCCCATCGATTCCAGCGCGACGTTGCCGGTGAGGATCAACAGGTCGGCCCAGGAGATTTTCCTGCCGTATTTCTGCTTGACTGGCCACAGCAGCCGGCGCGCCTTGTCGAGATTGGCGTTGTCCGGCCAGCTGTTGAGCGGCGCGAAACGCTGCTGGCCGGCGCCGGCGCCGCCACGGCCGTCGCCCATGCGATAGGTACCGGCGCTGTGCCAGGCCATGCGGATGAAGAGCGGGCCGTAATGGCCGAAATCGGCCGGCCACCAATCCTGCGAATCGGTCATCACCTGGTGCAGATCCCTGATCACCGCATCGAGATCGAGGCTCTTGAATTCCTTGGCGTAGTCGAAGTCCTCGTCCATCGGGTCCGACAGGCTGGACTGCTGATGGAGGACGCCAAGGTCAAGCTGGTTCGGCCACCAGTCACGATTGCTCCTCCTGGCCGGTCCATGTGGGACCGGGCATTTGCCGGCGCTGTTGTCGTCGGTTTTCGCGTCCATCTTTGCCTCCGATTTTGTTGATTTTCCGGGATTTTGTTGATTTTCCGGGCAGGGCCAGCAGCCGCGCCATTCTGGAATGGTTCCAGACTAGCCTGCCCAGCCGATAAAGACAAATTGCCTTTGCTGTTTATTCTGATAGGTTTTCCTTATGATTGGCTTGACCGTCCGGCAGATGCATTATTTCGAAGCGCTGGCGCAAACGCTGCATTTCGGCCGTGCGGCAAAACTCGCCGGCGTCAGCCAGCCGGCGCTTTCTTCGCAGATCGCCGAGATGGAGCTGCGGCTCAATTGCCGGTTGTTCGAGCGCGGCGGCAAGGCGGTGCGGATGACCGACGAGGCGCAGGCCCTACTGCCGCGCATCGAGCGCATTCTTGCCGACGTCCGCGACGTCGAGGCGACGGCCCGGCGCGGCCGCCCGGCGCTAGAGGGCCGCTTCCGGCTCGGCATCATCCCGACGGTGGCGCCCTATCTCTTGCCGCATGTGCTGCCGAAGCTGAAACGGCATTTCCCGGCATTGCAACTCGAATTGCGCGAGGCGGTGACCGCTTCGCTGGTCGAGGACACGGCTTCGGGAAAGCTCGACGCCTTCGTCGCGGCACTACCCCTCGATTACCCAGGCCTGGTCACCGAGGCGCTGTTCTCCGACCGGTTCTTCCTGGCCGTCCCGGCCGGCGACCCCGCCTTCGCCTCGCCGCCGGTGCCGCCGGAAAGCCCGGCACTGGAGCGGCTGATGCTGCTGGAGGAAGGCCATTGCCTGCGCGAACAGGCGCTCGCCGTCTGCGGCAGCGTGCGGCCGGTGGCAATGGCAAGCTATGGCGCGACCAGCCTGACGACGCTCTTACAGATGGTGGCGCACGGGCTCGGCGTGACGCTCATCCCGGAAATGGCGGCGGGACCGGCCAGCACTATCCCCGATCTGAAGATCGTGCCGTTCCAGGAACCAATGCCGCAACGCACGATCTGCCTCGCCTGGCGGCGCAACAAGGTCCGCCACGACGAATGCGTCGAACTGGCCAAGATCATCCGCGGGCTGGATGCGGCGGTGCTTGCGGCTTGAGCGGCGGGGGGTGTCGGTCAATGGTCTGGTTTAGGCCGAAGCGGACCGCAAGCCCCTTCTAAAGGAACGACTTCAACCTTTTTAGTCTGGTGTTGACTCGAAGTCGACCTTCGCAGACCTGAATGGCTGCTTTGCGCCGCATCACAGCCGTTGGGTAGGGAAGATGGTCATCCCGAAAGCCGAAAGTTCCGTTTGTTCGAATGATGACAACTAAGGAAATAGGAAACAGCCTTTGCGCGCAATTCCGTGCTTTGGCGTTGCCGAGGGTGCTTCACTAGCATTGATCTTTTTGGTGCGGCATCCGCGGCGTGCAGTAAGTGGAGAATACAATAGCGGTGAGGGCCGCGATCGGTGAGGTTCAGTGATGAATCATGCGCAGAGTACCAGGTCAAAATGTCTCCGCTGTGACTTCACCCTTATTAAACGACGGCCCTTGATTTTACTTCACGAGATACGCGGCATGGGGTGCAACGCCATACCATCCCTCATTCCGTTATGCCTCGTTCTGCTGTTGGCATCTCCGGCAAATGGTCAGTTGGCGCCCGAAGCGTCAGCGGTTGCCACAGCTAACGACAGCTCGTCGGTCGTGGTTTCCGAACACACCGAGGTCGGCAAAGAACCCGGCAAGCCACAACCGAGCGCGCTCGGATCCCCTATATCTAGAGAGCTGGTGGTCAGCGGAACACAGGCACTCAAAACACGGGCACTCAAGGAGGGCGCGCAAACGCCGCTCGGCGAGCATGAGGAGGCTTTACGCCGCGAATTGGCCGCGGCACGAGTGGAGCTAGAGGTTATGCAGCGCGGCGCACGTGAGCTAAGCGCCCAGGCACACGTACTGGCAGACACGGTGGCTCAGCAAGCACAAGCCCTAAATGAGCAGCAGCGAACAGACGAAGCGCTCGCGCTCGATCTGGAGGCGGCGCAGCGCGTTATCGAAAGCTACAGGGCCGAAGCCAGTCTCTGGAACAGCGAGAAGGCTGCCGCGCTTGGAGCGCACCCCTCTATGGACGCATCCCAGCTTGCTGCGAAGCGAACGCTTGATGAGGAGCGGCACAAGGTTGAGCTCTTGGAACAAGAACTTACCACGGCTCGCCAAACTATCGATGCTCTTAAGAAAGGCGCAAATCTGGCAGCCGTCGAGCAGGCCAACGCCATAAGGGACCGACAGGTGGCCGAGGCCGCGCTAAAGCAGGCTCGAGAAACACTCGAACGGGGACGCGAACGAGCAGATTCAGCTGTACGTGACCTCGATATTGTTCGCCAGGAACGCGATGCTTTAAAGCAGAGCTCGGTAGATTTGAGTGCCGCGCTGGACCAAGAGCGTGAAAGGGCTATCGGTCTAGCCCGCAGCCTCAGTGCCGCGCGTGAGGCAATTGATATTGTCAAGGGTAAGCGTCGCACTGCGGCTGTGGAGCGCGCGCCGAAAGCACGTACCCCCGCGAGTGCACTTGCAAATAGGGTATCGCATTCGGGCGCCCAACCAGCCCGTAAACCGGACTTGCCGAAAAAACAGAAAGTGAAGGTCCAAAAGTCGCCGCAAACTGCTCTGCTGGCAACCATACCTCTTCCCGCAGCATTGCTTCCAACACGGCCATCCAAAAGCGGCGAGCCGCGCCAGTGAAGACTAGGGAGCGAAAGCCGCAGGGGAGATGACAATGAACAAGTATGTCGCAGCCGCGTTGACGATCGGGATCACAATTGGGCCTGCCTCGGCTCTTGAAGCAGGTGTGGGCGGTAGGGCCGGCGGTGTCGGGGTCAGTGCTGGAGTGAGCGCCGGTTCGCAAGGCGTATCTGTCGGGGCGGGCACGAGCGTCGACGGCGTAGGCGGAGCAAATGTTGGAGCTTCGGTCGGTGCAGAAGACGGATCAGTCGACGCAGGCGTTAGTGCCAGCGGCAACGTTGGTGACACAAGCACAAGTGCCAGTGTGGGCGACGATCCGTCCGCCGAAAACGAAGCGGCTACCGCACCCGACAGTTCGACTGCAGTGACGGCCCCTTCCCCTGCCAAGACCGCCAGGCAATCCATCGTCCTGCCACCCGTCCTCAGGCCTTCCAAAGCCGGTGGGAGTGACTCCACCAAGGGGTATCCCTTTGGATCTCTGGGACCACTGACAGCGAGACCCGGTACGCCGGTTGCGGTCGTGCAAGCCTGCCGCGCGGCGATCATGGCCGCTGCGACGCCGCTTGGCGCCGTCCGTGTCCACGCGGTAAGCGCAGGCGCATTGCGTCAACTTCGGGGTGCACGCACGGCGCCGATCGAGGTGCGAATAGACTACGCAAGAAAGGGTGGCATCGAAGTCCGACAGGCGCAAGTCAGTTGTCGCCTCGATGCGTCGGGCAGGGTCACTGCGATAACATAGCACCAAGCCTGATTGCCAGAGCTGCCGCACGCCGACAGCGGCACGATCCTCTTCGCCATCTACAAGGCGGCCTTCTTCGTCGGTGGCGCCGTAGGTGTTGGTCAAAGGTTCGGTTTGAGCCACGAAGCCAACCCGCAAGCCCCTTCGAAAAGAACGGCTTCAGTCCCTGTCCCAGGCCGCGAGCAACGGGCCTTTGCTTCCATAGACAGGGTCCTTGCGCGGCCGGCCAACCTTGGGGATCGTTACGACCGCCTTGGCATGGTAGGCGGCAGTCGTGCACAGGTCATAGGTGCCGGATTCAGGATAGGCGCCGACGACTAGAAAATCGTCGGATGCGGAAAGACGCTGGTGCCCGGTGCCGGCCGGAAGCACCGCGACGTCGCCGGCCTTCAGCGACAGCGTTCGTCCCATCTTGCCGCCAAAGCGAACCTTGGCCGTGCCGCGCGCGACGCCCAGCACCTCATGTATGCGCGAATGGTAGTGAACGTAGTTGTAGATGCCGTTGCGCCAGCTATCGCCCCAGCCATTGGCTTCAAAAAGCGCCTCCATGACAGCCGCCGGATCGAAGTCTTCGGGCAGCGTCACGGCGCCGCGATAGACGACCAGCGGCCAGAACGGATGGTTGGGCACCAGCCCGTCATCCCTGAACCGAAATGCATTCGCTTTGCGCGGCCTCAGGAGGTCGGCGACCTCTCGCCTGTCTGGCCTGGCGATGCCGGTGACCTGCTCGACGGCCTTCTTCGTGGTTTGCAGAATGCTCATGGGGTGGCCCTTGGGTGGTTTGGAGCTCCATGCCGGTTAATCGGCTGCGTGGCGGTTGGTTCCGCTAGGGTTAGAGTTCCGCGATCTGCACCATGGCGGCTCCGCAACAAGGTCCGGCAAATCCTGAATGGCTGCTTTGCGCCGCATTTTTGCCGTTCAGACCACCATTGCAGCTTCCCGAAAGCTGACGGTCTGCTAAGCCGGCACTAAGGCCTCGAATGGGGTGGTAGCGGTTACTCCGCCGGTCAGCCCGCTGCCCAACGATAATAGTCGCGTTGATGTCAATGCGAGCATCCCAAATATCATGCAAGTACTCCTAGTCTATCCGCCCGGGTGGTCGTTGCCACCGTGCGCGGCGATGAACATGGCGACGGCCGACCGGCAATAGGATTCGATTTCGTTGTCGTCCTCTGCTCTCGCCTCATCGAAGCGTGCGATAATCAGGAGATCGGATCCTTTGATAAGCGCGGCAAACAAGCGGGCGGACCGGAGAGGGTCGGTCACGTTCAGAACCGCCTTCGCGTGCAACTGACGCAACAGGGCCTCGATTTGGGCGATGACATGGGCGGGGCCGGCTTCGTAATGGAGCTTGCTTAATGACTTTTGATTCGTCTTGTCGGCCATGATCATGGCTTCGACACTGCGGACGTCCGGGTTCAACAGCGTGCGAAGCAGGGATGATCCCACCGCCATGAGCTGATCTTCGGCCGAACCGTCGACGCCTTCAAAAAGGGCCTGTGGTGCAAACTGATGGCAGCGGGCCGCGATGGCCGCGCTGAACAGCGCCTCCTTGTTCTCGAAGTGCCGATAGATGCTGAGCTTGGATATCTTCGCTCGCTGGGCGACCTTGTCCAATGTCGTCGCATGAAAACCCAATTCCTCAAAGAGTTCGCACGCGGCGTCGACTATCGTTTGGCCAAGCGCCTCATTGGCGGGCCGGCCGCGCCGGCCCTGGCTGTTTTCGGTCACGACAATTCCAGTCCTTGACAGTATCATAATTCTTGAATTACGATACCACGCAGTGTCAAAAATGTGCAAGCCAGGCCCAAGCCAACCCCTCATCCACATACGGAGCCCATCACCATGGATGACGTCATCATCATCGGCGGCAGCTTTGCCGGTCTCGCCGCCGCCCTGCAGCTCGGCCGTGCCCGCCGCAAGGTCACCGTTCTCGATACCGGCCTGCCGCGCAACCGCTTCGCCGGCCACTCGCATGGTCTGCTCGGCCACGATCACAAGCCACCGCTGGACATCCTGGCCGAAGCGCGGCAGCAGCTGGCGCGCTATCCCACGATCAGGCTGGTCAATGCCCGGGCCGACAGGGTCTCCGGCGCCATCGACGATTTCTCTGTCCTCACTGGCGCTGGCGAAAGCCTTGGGGCGCTGCGACTGATCCTGAGCTATGGCGTTGCCGACCAGATGCCTGATGTTCCGGGCTTTGCCGAAGGCTGGGGCACGTCCATCGTACCCTGCCCCTATTGCGATGGCTTTGAAGTCGCCGGCCAGCATTGGGGCCTCGTCTGGTCCGGCCCGCCGTCGCACAATTATGTCAGGCTGTACCACGACTGGACCGACACGTTGACGGTCTTCGCCGATGGTCACGACATTGCACCCGATATCCGGGCCGATCTGGCGCGCCGCAACATACCTGTCGTTGATGGCCGGATCACCGAAATCGCCCGCCACAGGGGCCACAATGCCACCGTCAAGCTCGATACCGCCCCCGATGTCGCAGTCGATATCTTGTTCGCGCATCCGCGCAACAAGCCGTCCGCAAGCCTGCATGAATCACTGGGACTCGCCACGGTCAATACGCCCCTCGGCATCGCCCTGAAGGCCGACGAGCGCCGCGAAACCAGCATACCCGGCATGTACGCCGCCGGCGATCTTGCAAACCCAGCCATGGCTTCGGTCACCACAGCAATATCGCAGGGCGCGACGGCGGGTATCTCAGCCCAGCAGTCGATGCTTGTTTGAGAGCACAGATTGGAGATGAGCATGGCCGTCGAACCGGACAGCGCGGGTGTGCGCTTCCCTCCGCCCTTCGTCTATCTAGGAGCGCTGCTGTTGGGGCTGGCGGCGGAGCGGTTCGTCACCCTGCGCTCTTTCGGCATCGACTGGCGGTTGCTGGTCGCGACGGCGCGCTGCTGTTCGTTGCCGGCGCGGCGATGATGCTTGCGGCGGCGGGGCTGTTCCGGCGGCTGGGCACCAACGTTCCGCCGTCGCAGCCAACGACCCTCATCGCAACGACCGGTCCTTATCGGTGGACCCGCAATCCCATGTATCTCGGCATGGCGCTTATCTATCCGGCCTTGCGATCGGCTTCGACGGGCCGATCGCCTTCGCCTTGCTCCCGTTAGTGCTGATCGCGATCCAGACGCAGGTGATCGCCCGCGAGGAGCGCTATCTCGAAGCGAAGTTCGGCGACGACTGCCGCCGCTACAAGGCCGAGGTTCGCCGCTGGCTCTGGCTATTCCGCCGCTGCCGCCTGCGGGGCCTTCTGATAAACCAGCACCGGCTTCCTTGCCGCGAGCTATCATATTCTGAAGGTTGCGGGCCGGTGTCACGGAAACCGACTGCCGGCTGACGCAGTACACCCGGCGCCTGAGGAGACGCACATGTCCAAAACCAGAGACACCGAGGCCAGCATCAGGATCGCTCGTCCGACCGCTCTTGGAGAAGCCTGACACACATGGAGTTCGAACACGTCACCTTCGACCTGCCACACTGCACCTTTCACGCGCTGCAGGGTGGTGATCCCGATGGTCAACCGACGCTCGTCTTGCACGGCTTGCCGCCACAAATGAGCCGTCGACGCACCGCACACCGATGTCGAGAAGCGGTGACCAAGAGCGGACAGACCGCCACCGGCCCATATTGAGACGTTCAAGCAGTTTTCCTAACCTATCCGCCTCTGACCGCCCACCTCCCCCCACCCTCACGGCACAAATATCAAAAACACATACGTGCAAAACACCACCAGATGCACCAGCCCGGTCAGGAACGTCGTCCTCTCGGTGCTAAAGCTCACATTGCAGATGAAGAGCGCCAGGACCAAAAGCACCACGTCGGTCGCCGGCAGGCCCAGGGTCAGGCCTCTTCCGGTCAGCAGGCTGGCGGCGGCGATGCCCGGTATTGTCAGGCCGATTGTGGCGCAGGCCGAACCCATGGCGACGTTCAGGCCGCGCTGCAGCTCGTTGCTGAGTGCGGCGCGAACCGCCGAAATCGCCTCCGGCATCAAGACCAGCCCGGCGATCATTGCGCCGACAATGGCGTCGGCCTGCGGCACCTCGTAGGCGACGAGCGCATCTTCGACACTTGCGGCGACCTGCTCGGCCAGCATGACGATGCCGATCAGCCCGATCAGCAGGAGCACAGCGCTAGCGGCAATGCTTTCGTGGGCGTCGGCTGGCACCGCAGCGCCATGTGCTTGTCCGTCGATGAAATCGTCGCGGTGGCGGACAGTCTGCGCGAACAGAAAACCGGCATAGAGCAGCACTGAAAGCACGCTGACGAAGCCAAGCTGCGCCGCCGAGAACGTGCCGGGATCGGTGGTTTTCGTGTAGGTCGGCAGAATGAGCGTCGTGACGCTTAGCGCGACCAGCACCGCCAGATAGGCGCTGGTGCCTTGGCGGACGATTGCCTGCTTGCGATGACGCCAGCCGCCAAATGTGAGACACATGCCGACGACGCCGGTGGACGTAATCATCACCGTCGAGAAGACGGACTCGCGGGCAAGCGTCGGGTTGTTGGCGCCATGCAGCATGATGGAAACGATGATCGAGACTTCGATTGCCGTTACGGCGATGGTCAGCACCAACGTGCCGTACGGCTCGCCCACCCGCCTGGCCACCGCCTCGGCGTGGTCGAGCACCACGAAAATGGTGGTGAACATGATCGCGCTCGACAGCGCGCCGATGAATATCCTGGTGCCCAGCGACCCTTCGTCCACGGACACCCCGCTACCCCTGACCGCGACAGCCATCGCCAGCGCTGCCAACGGCATGCCGTAGGAAACCGCCGATCTTGCGAAACCACTCATTCCTCAAGCCTTGTGCATTTCTGCGAACCTTGTGGAAGGCCTATTTGGAGAGCATCATCGCACACACTAGTGGACCTACGCGAAATTAGATGCTACCCTCTTTCATAGTAAAGAAATGGAAGAATAGACCTGATTCCTCTTTCTGCTTCTTATTTAAGATTCTCTTGGGAGCCCCGTCAGGAAGCCCCCATTGATGTATCGCAAATTCTATACTTGCGTAAAAACTAGCCCTGAATGCCCTCTTGACGATACGGGAATGGATATCGAAAAAGTACAGAAAGGCCAACAACTCTCGCTGGCCCCAGCTGGTTTGAATGTCAAATCTATCGTCTGTCGTTAATCCGTGAATCAGTCTGTTTCTCATTTCCAAAAAAAGCTGAAACCCGGCTTTTACCATTGGATCAATTTCCCAAGCCTCTTCCATTGAGGCAATCATATTGCCGAGCGTTTTCCTTTTCCAACCGTTTTTTAGATCGTTTAGTGTCTTATATTTAAGCTTTTGTTTTTTCGAGATCCCAAGTAAAAAAGAGTTCACGATGTAATTCTCTATTTGCTGACATCTTACTAAGCACATACCCAGCATGGTTACAATATGAATAACGGGGCCATTCCAAACGTCCTCGTCATCATAATTGTTCACCAGATCGGCAAGTCCTGGATCCATTTTCAGTTCGTCTACAGCCCTGGATCCAATCGATCTCTCTCTTTCTATACTGCAGGGTCTGTAATCATGGACACTAAATACGATATCACATAACAGCATTTCTTCCTTATTTTCAATTTTTCTGAATTCTGCACCAAGGTCTCGAAATATTTCTTTCCCATAAACGTACCATGGCCAAGGGTTTTCCTTGTAGCGATCCTGCCTCTTATATCTTCTAAAAACCTTTTTGGGGATAGACACAATCCGTTCTGCAATCACCTCGCTCAACTCAAAATCGTTCACGCGACATTCAACACAGCGCGCGCTCCGGCTATTTTTTGCGGCAATAAAAACAATCCTCGTACCCATCTGAAGTAACCCAATATATATTCCAGTTGTTGGGTGCCATACCTATTAAGCCGCCGATCTTTTCAAAAACAAATCCCCAAAACACAGAGTTAACCGACTCTAGCACCTAAAGAGAAACTCGGAACTTTGTAAGATGTTCCCTCAAGCCGTCTTCTGCGTCACCAATCCCAGCTCGTCGACCATCGCCTGGCGCATCAGGAATTTCTGCGGCTTGCCGGTCACCGTCATCGGCAATTCGGTGCGGAAGCGGATGTAGCGGGGGATCTTGAAATGGGCGATCTGGCCGGCGCAGAAGGCCTTGATCTCCTGCTCCGTGGTGATCTGGCCGGGCTTCAGCACGATCCAGGCGCACAGCTCCTCGCCGTATTTCGGGTCGGGAATGCCGAACACCTGCACCTCCTTGACCTTGGGGTGGCGATAGAGAAACTCCTCGACCTCGCGCGGATAGACGTTCTCGCCGCCGCGGAGGACCATGTCCTTGACCCGGCCGACGATGTTGCAATAGCCCTCGGCATCGATGGTGGCGAGGTCGCCGGTGTGCATCCAGCCGTCGGCGTCGATGGCCTCGCGGGTCTTCTGCTCGTCGTCCCAATAGCCCTTCATGACGGAATAACCGCGCGTGCAGAGCTCGCCCGGCGCGCCGACAGCGACGGTGGCACCTTCGGCGTCGATGGCCTTGACCTCGACATGCGGATGGACGCGGCCGACGGTCGAGACGCGCTTTTCCAGGGGGTCGTCGACGCTGCTCTGGAACGAGACCGGGCTGGTCTCGGTCATGCCGTAGGCGATGGTCACCTCAGCCATATGCATCAGCGACACCACCTTCTTCATCACCTCGATCGGGCATGGCGAGCCGGCCATGATGCCGGTGCGCAGGCTGGTGAGATCGAAGGAGGCGAACTCCGGATGGTCGAGCAGGCCGACGAACATGGTCGGCACGCCGTAGAGCGCGGTGCAGCGTTCCGTTGCCACCGCCTTCAGCGTGGCGCCGGCATCGAAACCCTCGCTGGGGAAAACCATGGTCGCGCCCTTGGTGACGCAGCCCATCGTGCCCATCGACATGCCGAAGCAGTGGTAGAGCGGCACCGGGATGCACAGCAGGTCGTCGACGGTGAGCCGGATCGCCGCGGTGACGAAATTGCCGTTGTTGACGATGTTGTTGTGAGTCAGCGTCGCGCCCTTCGGCGCACCGGTGGTGCCGCTGGTGAACTGGATGTTGATGGCGTCGTCCGGTTTCAGCCCGTCGGAGATGCGGTCCAGCTTGTCATGCTCGTCGCGCCCGGCCATTGCCAGCACGTCGGCGAAATTGAACATGCCCGGCGAATTCTCCTCGTCCATGCGGATGACGGTCTTTAGCGCCGGCAGTCTGTTGGCGTCGAGCTTGCCGGGGGTGGCCTTGGCGATCTCCGGCGCCAGCGTCTCGATCATGCCGAGATAGTCGGAACTCCTGAACTTGGCGGCGGTGACCAGCGCTCGGCAGCCGACCTTGTTCAAGGCATATTCCAGCTCGACCAGCCGGTAGGCCGGGTTGATGTTGACCAGGATCAGGCCGATGCGGGCGGTGGCGAATTGCGTCACCAGCCATTCCCAGCGGTTCGGCGACCAGATGCCGACGCGGTCGCCTTTCTCGAGGCCGAGCACCAGGAAGCCGGCGGCGAGCGCATCGACGGTGTCCGACAGTTCCTCCCAGGTAAAGCGCTTGTCCTGCTCGACGAAGACGGCGGCATCGAGCGTGCCGTATCTGCCGACCGTATCGGCAAACAGCGCCGGGATGGTCAGGTTGAGCAACGGCACGCTGCGGTCACCGGAGACATGCGCCGTGCCGTCAACCGGCGCAATGAACGAACCGCCATCGCGCTTGCCGCGCAGGTTGGTTGCATTCTTCAACTCATCGAGATTGATCGGCATCGCCGTGTCCTCCGCAGACAGAACGAGCCTATCAGCCCGGCGGGGTGGTGGAAATCCCGTCGATGGTAGGGCTGGGGTTGGAACTCGCCCTGTCAGGGCCGAAAACAAAAAAACCCGCCACGGCGGGCGGGTGTTCGGGGCCAATTGGCACCATAGCGAGATTAATAGCATAGCTGCCGGCACAAAGCAAGAACAAAATTGCTGTACATCAGGAAAATCGCTTCGGGTCGGTGCCGCGGCTAGACCGCTGGATCCAACGTTAGTGGTTGGCAAAGGCCGAGGCGATATCCGATCTCCCCCCTTGCGGGTGAGATGCCCGGCAGGGCAGAGGGGGGCGAAGGATCGCCAAGTTCGACTTCAGCACCCCCAACCGGGAACGGATGAGGCTCCGATTGGCTGACAGGTCGGCGGGACAGCACCCCCCTCTGGCCTGCCGGCCATCTCCCCCGCAAGGAGGGAGATTGGCAGCTTGGCCGACGGCGCCTGCTCCGCAATCGTCAACTCGAGTTCACCAACGCCATCCTGGCCGCAATATCGCGCAACATCGCCTCGTCGGCCGGAGCGCGCATCTTCCGCGACGCCACGAGACAGGCCTGCGAGCGCAGGATCACGCCGTCGGCGAGCACCTTGAGATGGTTGGCGCGCAGCGTCGCGCCTGACGTGGTGATGTCGACGACGATGTCGGCCAATCCGGCCGCCGGCGCGCCTTCGGTGGCGCCGAGGCTTTCGACGATGCGGTAGACCTGGATGCCGTGCTTTTGCGAAAAGAACTGCTGGGTCAGGCGCCAGTATTTGGTGGCGATCCTGAGCCGCCGGCCATGGCGCTGGCGAAAATCGGCGGCGACGTCGTCGAGGTCGGCCATGGTGTCGACGTCGAGCCAGATGTCGGGTACGGCGACGACGACATCGGCATTGCCGAAACCGAGGCGGGCGATGATTTCGGCGCGCGCCTCGCAGTCGGCGAGGTTTTCGCGCAGCAGATCCTCGCCGGTGATGCCGAGATCGACCGAGCCCTGGCCGATCTCGCCGGCAATCTCGGAGGCCGACAGGAAGGCTATCTCGACGCCGTCCAGGCCATCGATGCGGGCGCGGTATTTGCGCTCGTCGCCGGGCAGGCTGACGGCAAGCCCGGCCTTGGCCAGCACCTCCAGCGCCTGCTCCTTGAGCCGGCCCTTCGACGGCAGCGCCAGTGTGATCATGGCGCCGTCTCCCGCAGTGCCTCGATGCGGTCGAGCCAGACGGAAAAGCCGACGCCGGGGATCGGCGTCTTGGCACCGAGCAGTGTCAGCAGCCGGTCATAGCGGCCACCACCGGCCAGCGGCCGCTCGCCGCCTTGCGCCGCGATCTCGAAGACCAGGCCGGTATAGTAATCGAGCGGGCGGCCGAAGGCGGCGTCGTAGCGGATTTCAGACATCGGCAGGCCGAGGCTTTCGATGGCCGCAGCGCGGGCTGAAAAATTCTCCAGCGCAGCTCCCAGCGAAAGACCGGCATCGGCGGCAAAACTTGCGAGCGCCCCGGCGGCGCTATCTAGCGGCACGTCGATCGCCAGGAAACCCTTCAAAGCCGCAAATGCCTCGTTCGACAGCCGGACGCTGCGCAGTTCGGCTTTCTCGATCAGCCGCCGCGCAATCTCGGACGGCGAACGCCCGGCCGTTGCCGACAGGCCGGCCTCTTCCATGCCGCCGCCGATATGCGCCGAAAGAGCCTCCAGATCGCCGTCGAGGACAAGCGCTGCCACCGCGCCGGCGATCTGGCTGTTGCGCGGCGGATTGGCGAGGTCGGCAAGCGCCGCTTCCAGCATTGGCGCCGAGCCGAAGGCGCGGGCCAGCCGCATGCGCCAGCCGCGCGGCAGGCCAAGCGCTGCCAGCACCGCCTCGAAAATGGTCTGGTCGCCAAGCGTCACCGCCAGCTCCCGGCCGGGCAGCACCAGCGAAAGCAGCGCATGCGCGTCGGCCAGCGAACGCGCGTCGGCGGCGGCCGTGTCGCGGTCGCCGAGGTCCTCGATGCCGGCCTGGAAGAATTCGTTGCCGCCCTCGCGGCGCTGGCGAAACACCTCGCCGAGATAGGAATAGCGGCGCGGCGTGCCGGCCTGGCTGGCAATGTGGTCGAGGCAGACCGGAATGGTGAATTCCGGCCGCAGGCAAAGCGTCTGTCCGGTCTCGCTCTCGGTGAGAAAGATGCGGCGCCGCAAATCCTCGCCGGCCATGTCGAGGAACGGGTCGGCCGGCTGCAGCACAGCGACCTCGACCGCATGGGTGTTGCGCGCGGCGAAGAGCGTCGCGATATCGGATGCGATGGCGGGGGAGGTCATAAAACGCCACCTCCCCTTCTCCCCCTGTGCGAGAAGCTGGATTGGCGCGACGCGCCAAGACGGATGGCTGGACAGAGTGCGAACGCAGGCGCTCTACGGCGCCCCCCTCTGTCCTGCCGGACATCTCCCCCACTTGGGGGGAGATTGGACGTCACGCCGGCTTTCGCCAATCGCCGACGTGGCAAGAAAAGCGAGATCGACGAAGCAGCCGATCTCCCCCCTCGTGGGGGAGATGTCCGGCAGGACAGAGGGGGGCGCGACGAAGCGCGACCTCTACTTGCCACGCGCCCGCTCCTCGGCCTGCGCCGCCAGTATCTTCTTCACCTCGGCGACCAGATCGCCTTCCGCCACGGTCACCTGCGCCGGCCGTGCGGCGCGCCATTCGGCGTTGTCGGCGATCTCGGCCGACATCTTGGCGCCTTCGATCAGGTCCTTGATCTGCAGCTCGCCCTTGGCGCGCTCGTCGCCGCCCTGAATGATGGCGACCGGGCTGCCGCGGCGGTCGGCATATTTCAGCTGCGCCTTCATGCCGGCGCCGCCGAGATACATTTCGGAGCGGATGCCGGCGGCGCGCAGCTCGGCGACCATCTTCTGGTAGCGGCCGAGGCTTTCCGTATCCTTGTCCATGGTCAGCACCACGACCGGCGCGATGACATCCGAGGTATCGAGCTTGCCGAGGTTCTTCAGCGCCGTCATCAGGCGGGAGACGCCGATCGAAAAGCCGGTTGCCGGCACCGGCTCGCCACGGAAACGCGAGATCAGCCCGTCATAGCGGCCACCGCCACTGACCGAACCGAAGCGGACGATCTGGCCGTCCTCATTGGGGATCTCGGCCAGCAGCTCAGCCTCGTAGACCGGGCCGGTGTAATATTCGAGGCCACGCACGACGGAGGGGTCGATGCGGATGCGGTCTTCACCGTAGCCGCTTTGTGCGACCATGGTTCTTATCTGCTCCAGCTCTGCAAGGCCCTCGACAAACGGCGCATTCGTTATGCCCAGATGTTCGAGTTTCCTTTCCTCGACAAGATTGCTGAGTCCGGGGTTGATGGATCCCAGTGTCTGGACAATTTTTTCGGGATCGTGCTGCGCCATGACTGTGAAATAGCTGATCACAACGTCGATTTGTGCGTTATCCAGCCCGGCACCTTTGGTGAAATCACCGCTCTCGTCCTTGCGCCCTGCACCCAAAAGCAGGCGCACGCCCTCGACGCCCAACTTGTCCAGCTTGTCGATCGCGCGCAGCACCTGCAGCCGGCGGCCGGCGTTCTCCTCGCCGCCGAGGCCGATCGCCTCGAGCACGCCGTCGAGCACCTTGCGGTTGTTGACGCGGATGACGTAGTCGCCGCGCTTGATCCCCAGCGCTTCCATCACGTCGGCCATCATCATAGCCATCTCGGCGTCGGCGGCGACGCCCGGCGTGCCGACCGTGTCGGCATCGAACTGCATGAACTGGCGAAAACGGCCGGGACCGGGCTTCTCGTTGCGGAACACCCAGCCGGAGCGATAGCTGCGATAGGGCTTCGGCAGGCGCTCGAAATTTTCGGCGACAAAGCGCGCCATTGGCGCGGTCAGGTCGTAGCGCAGCGACAGCCACTGGTCGTCATCGTCCTGGAACGAGAACACGCCCTCGTTCGGTCGGTCCTGGTCGGGCAAAAATTTGCCGAGCGCATCGGTGTATTCGATCAGCGGCTGGTCGACCGGCTCGAAACCGTAAAGCTCAAAGACCGAGCGGATCGTCGCCATCATCTTCTCGACGGCGCGCAGATCGTCGGCGCCGCGGTCGACAAAGCCGCGCGGCAGCCGCGCTTTCATCTTTTCGGATTTGTCGGCCATGGGATGGGTACTTTGCTAAGCAATTGGTGACTTATTTCGGGTCGGCGTGTCCTACCGATGCAGCCCGGAGAAGGCAAGGGTTTGCGCTTCTCCTTGCTCCCCCTGCGCGAGAAGGCAAGAAAAAGAAGCTGAAACAATTGCGCCATGCGCGCGGCATCGTGCCGACACAATCCGGGCCGATAAGCGCGCCGAAACAAGGGGTTCGGGGCCATGGCCACGCTACAGAAGTTCGACATCATCGATAGCGGCGCACGCGACGCCTCGATCCGGCTACCGCCGGCCGATGGTTATGGGTCAAAAACGACGAAGCAAATCGCGGGACCGTTCGAGATCGCGGCGCAACAGCGCAGCGGGCCGACCATGCGCGACGTGCTGATGACCGGCCTGCTGGTGATCTATCCGGTGTTCGCCGCGCTGGCGGCCATCCTGGCCGGGTTTTTCCTGGCCGGCGCCGGCGGCGCCTGAGCCGCTATTTCGGCCGCCTGAACGCTTTCCGCTCCGCCTCGACCGGCTCGCGGCAGACGCAGCCCTCGAGATGGTCGTTGACCAGCCCCATTGCCTGCATGAAGGCGTAGACGGTGGTCGGGCCGACAAAGCTCCAGCCGCGCTTCTTCAGCTCCTTCGAAATGCGGACCGAAACGGCCGTCGTCGGATTGGCGCGCAGATGGGCGAGGTCGACGATCTCGGGCCGCTCGTCCGGGCCGGGCTCGAACTTCCAGAACCAGGCGGCCAGCGAGCCGGCCTCGTCGATCAGTTCGCGGGCGCGCTTGGCGTTGTTGATGGTCGAAACGATCTTGCCGCGGTGGCGGATGATGCCGGCATTGCCAAGCAGGCGCTCGACATCGGCGTCAGTGAAGGCGGCGATCTTGTCGACGTCGAAGCCGGCGAACGCCTCGCGGAAATTGTCGCGCTTGCGCAATATGGTCAGCCATGACAGGCCCGACTGAAAGCCTTCGAGGCAGATCTTTTCGAACAGCCGGCGATCGTCGGCGACCGGCCGGCCCCATTCGTGGTCGTGGTAGTGCAGGTAATCCGGCAGGTTGCCGTGCCAGAAGCAGCGGGCGATGCCGTCGGGACCGGCAAGCAGACCTGTCTTTTCACCCATGGCGGAATTCCGTTCGTGTCTTGGCGTTAACGCGTTTTGGCGCGGTCTTTACCGCGGCTTTACCAGATTCCTGAACCGGGCGGTAACCACACCAAAAGCTTTACTGACAGATCGGCATTTTACGCATTCCGATTCATGTTTCGGTTGCCGCTTCGCGCCCAATGTCGCGGAAATCGGGGAGGCTTTGCGCCCCGGCATGTTCGACGATCAAGGTGCGATCCGATGAAGATATTCTTGTTCCCACTGTTCGGCGCCGCGGCCGTGCTTGCGGCCGGTGCCGCCAACGCCAACGACCGCTATGCCGAGAGGCCGCCGGTGGTGGTCAGCCCCGACCTTTCGGCGCCCTGGGTGCTGCAGCTCGGCCATGCGCCGGGCATCGTGCGGCAGAGCCGGCAGGAAGCGCAGCTGCTACGGCGCTACCGGCGGCAAGCTGAACCCGATCAGTTGCGCACCGCAGCGGTGCAGGCGCCGGCCAAACGCATGGTGATGCGGCCGCAGATCGATCCCGTCTATTTGCCGCAGGAAGTCGCCTATGACGGCCCGCAGAAGCCGGGCACGATCGTCATCGATACGAGAGAGAATTTCCTCTATCTGGTCGAGAAGAACAGCAAGGCGCGGCGCTACGGCGTCGGCACCGGCAAGCCGGGCTTCGAATGGTCCGGCACTCACAAGATCACCAACAAGCGCGTCTGGCCGGACTGGCGGCCGCCGGCGGTGATGATCGCCCGCGAAGCCGCAAAGGGCCGTTATCTGCCAACCTATCTCGCCGGCGGCATGGAAAACCCGCTCGGCGCACGCGCGCTCTATCTCGGCTCGACCGAATACCGCATCCACGGCACCAACCAGCCCTGGACCATCGGCGGCGCGGTGTCGTCGGGCTGCATCCGCATGCGCAACGAGGATGTGGTCGATCTTTACGAACGCGTGAATATCGGAACAACGGTGGTGGTGATATAGTTGCCGCGACGAATCATCTGGTCTAGAAAGACATTAGCTTTGGCTTTCTGAGGCCAGATGAATAAACAACGGGGGACGGGCCGTGTGGGGATGCGGCCAGTCACGAAAGGGCAGCGCGGCAAGCCGTGCTGCCCTTTTTGTTTCCGCCAGCGAGAATTGACGAAGATTTCGCCGGCACGTCGCGCGACAGGCATAGCGGTTCGCTTTTCGCGCTGCCTTTTCGCCGTCCCTTTGCTATGTGGCAGCCAAAATTCCAGACAAAGGCCCTATCTCGATGTCCCTCTCCGATGACAGCCGCTATCTCAAGGGCGGCCCGGTTGCCCAACGCATCATCGCCAGCGTGCGCGAGGACGCGGCGATCGCCACCGCCGAAGGCTTTCCGCCCAAGCTGGTGTCGATCACCGTCGGCGACACAGCGGCGGTCGACGTCTATGTCCGCAACCAGCGCGCCAAGGCGGGGCTGGCCGGAATCGGCTTCGAGGAGAGGCGCTTTCGCGCCGACATCACCGCCGGCGAACTCGAAGCTGCGATCCACGGCCTCAACGCCGACCCGCGCGTCACCGGCATCATCATCCAGCGGCCGGTGCCGGTGCATATCCCGATCAAGACGCTGCAGGCGGCGGTGCATCCACTCAAGGACGTCGAGGGCATGCATCCGGCGTCGATCGGCAACATCGTCTACAACCAGCTCGACCTGGCGCCCTGCACTGCCGCTGCCTCGGTCGAACTGCTCAGGGAAACCGGCCTCGACCTCAAGGGGCTCGAAGTGGTGGTCGTCGGCCACTCCGAGATCGTCGGCAAGCCGATCGCCTTCCTTTTGATGAGCGAAGGCGCGACGGTAACCGTCTGCCATCACATGACACGCTCGGTGGCGGCACACGCACGCCGCGCCGACGCGCTGTTCGTGGCCGTCGGCAAGCCGCGGCTGATCAAGGCCGACATGGTCAAGCCGGGCGCCGCCGTGATTGATATCGGCATCAATTCGGAAATCGGACCGGACGGCGAAAGCCGCATCGTCGGCGACGTCGATGCCGAGAGCGTCAAGCACGTCGCGTCGTGGATCACGCCGGTGCCGGGCGGCGTCGGCCCGATCACCGTGGCGATCCTGCCGCGCAACACGATGGTGGCGCTCAGCCGCCAGCGCGCCCGCTACCAGGCAACCTACGGCACGGCGGACAGACTGGCGGCGGAGTAGGCGACTGGCGGATCACTCGGCCGCGACAACCACCCTGTCTTCGCGAACGCCTTCGGGCTTCGGCCCGCCATAGGCCCAGTCGAGCAGCTTTATCGTATGCACCACCGGCAGCGTCGCGGCGGAGGCGATCTGGGTGATGCAGCCGATGTTGCCTGTGGCGACGATTTCAGCGCCGGTCGCCTCGATATTCCTGACCTTGCGGTCGCGCAGCGTCGCCGAAATCCCGGGCTGCAGGATGTTGTAGGTGCCGGCAGAACCGCAGCAGAGATGCCCTTCGCGCGGCTCGCGCACGACGAACCCGGCCCGGACCAGAAGCTCCTTCGGCTGGCGGGTGATCTTCTGGCCATGCTGCATCGAGCAGGCCGAGTGATAGGCGACGATAGTGCCCGGTCTACGCACCGGTTCCGGCAGGTCGAGACTCCCGAGATATTCGGTGATGTCCTTGGCCAGCGCCGACACGCGCGCCGCCTTGTCGGCGTAGGCAGGATCGAGGCGCAGCATGAAGCCATAATCCTTGATGGTGGTGCCGCAGCCGGATGCGGTGATGACGATGGCGTCGAGTCCGCCCTGCTCGATGGCGCGCGTCCAGGCGTCGACGTTCCGTCGGGCCGACGCCAAGGCAGCGTCCTCGCGTCCCATGTGATGCACCAATGCGCCGCAGCAGCCCTCGCCCTGCGGGACGACGACCTCGACACCAAGCCGGGTCAGCAGCGAAATCGCCGTGTCGTTGATGCCGGGATCGAGCACGGATTGCGCGCAGCCGGTGAGGATGGCGACGCGGCCATTTTTCTTGCCGCCCTGCCCCGCATGGACGCCCGGCGAGGCCATCGGCGAGACTGCCGGGACCGACGCCGGTGCGAGCCCGAGCATGGCGCCCAGCGGCCTCAAGGCCTAGATTTTCTCGAACAGGCCGGCGAATGGCTGGCCGAGCTTCGCCAGCTTGAGCGCCGCGCGAAAGCGCGAGGGATAAGGCAGCACGAACGCCAGCATGGCGCGTGTCAGGCGATCGGCCAGCGGACGCTTGTAGGTCTGCTCGATATGGGCGCGGGCATGGTCGACCAGATGCATATAGTTGACGCCCGACGGGCAGGTGGTCATGCAGGCGAGGCAGGACAGGCAGCGGTCGATATGGGTGACGATCTCCTTGTCTGCGGGACGGCCGTTCTCCAGCATGTCCTTGATCAGGTAAATCCGGCCGCGCGGCGAATCCAGTTCGTTGCCGAGCGTCACATAAGTCGGGCAGGTGGCGGTGCAGAAGCCGCAATGCACGCATTTGCGCAGGATCTTTTCCGATTCCGCGACATGCGGATCGGCAAGCTGGGCAAGCGAGAAGGAGGTCTGCACGTAAACGAATCCTTACCGTTTGAGCATGATCTTTTCCCAAAACCGGTATCCGCTTTTTGGGATCATGCTCATAGTCCGAGGAACCAGCTTTCCGGGTTCTTGACCGCCTCGCCGCGCTGCAGCGCCTGCAGGCCGAGAATGCAGCGGGCAATGAACCAGACGGCGACAGCGACCATCAGCACGACGCCGACGACCACGACCATCAGCAGCGCCGAGATCAGTGCATAGAGCAGGCCGATCCAGAAGGTGCGGATCAGCAATGCGTAATGGCTTTCGACGAAGCCGCCGGCCTTGCCGCGGTTGATATAGGCCAGGACGATGCCGACAATGCCGCTGACGCCGATAACGAGGCCGGCGAGATAGAGGATATAGATGACCAGCGCGTTGGTCGGACCGGGCTCCAGCCAGCGGTCGGTCTGGCGTGACGTACCGTTTTGGCCTGCATCGCTCATTGCGCTCCTCCCTCGGTTGCTGGCGCGAGAGTAGCAGAGCCTGCGCCCGGCGCCATACGCCCGGGATTGAGGATATTCTTCGGGTCGAATTCGGCCTTCAGCCGCGCCGACAGTGCTGCAACAGGCGGCGCTTGCGGTTCGAACACGGGTATCGCCGCGCGATGCGCAGGGGTTGCACGAGCCAGCGTGGCATGGCCGCCGCCATGCTTTCTGATCAGCCCGCGCAACAGGCCGGCCTCTGGATCGTCCTGCTGCATGCGCAGCCAGATCAGCCCGCCCTGCCAATCGTAGAAGGCATCGACCGCGGCCTGCATGCGCAGCGCCAGCACCATAAGGTGGCCCTGCGCCGGCGCCATCGAGACGCGCCACACCGGCCTTTCGCTGCCATCGGCGAACGGCGCGCAATCGCGGATGTCACGCCAGACAGAATACGAGACCGAACCGGAAATCTCCTGCAGCGGACCGGCGTTTTTCAGCAGGTCTTTCAGCGCCGCGATGCGGTAGGCGACCGACGGGCCGAAACCCTCGATGCGCAGCAGCGTCGCGGCGTCGCTGCCGAGGCTGCCGCCGGCGACCCGCGCGGCGACGCGTTCGGGAAGATGGGCAGCGCTCGACACTTCGGCGCTGGAACCCAGCCCCAGCGCCATGGCGGCGGTGGCATGATCGTCGAGCAGGCCACGGATGGCGAGCGTGACTTCGGTCTCGGCAGCGGGAAGCACCTTGAAGGTGACGTCGGTGAACACCGCCAGCGTGCCCCAGCTGTTGGCCATCAGCTTGGACAGATCATAGCCGGTGACATTCTTGACCACACGGCCGCCCGACTTGAAGGCCTCGCCACGGCCGGAAACGGCCGCGATGCCAAGGATGTGATCGCGCGCAGCCCCGGCCTTCAGCCGCCGCGGGCCGGAAAGGTTCGCGGCCAGCACGCCGCCGATCGTGCCTCGTCCTGGTTCACCGCCGAGCAGCGGGCCGTAGTCCATCGGCTCGAAGGCCAGTTGCTGGCCGTTTTCGGCAAGCAGGCTTTCGATCGCGGCCAGCGGCGTGCCGGCTTTCGCCGACAGCACCAGTTCGGCCGGCTCATAGAGCGTGACGCCGGACAGGTTCGACAGGTCGAGCGTATGCTCGCTCTGCTGCGGCCGGCCGATGCCGCGCTTGGAACCATGGCCGAGGATCTCGAGCGGCGAGTCTTCCGCTGCGGCCCAGGCGATGGTGGAGAGGGTTTCCGCTGATGTGGTCGGGGTGAAGGTGGTCATGCGGCAGAACCACCAGTCGTAAATGACGAGAAGCCGCGATCCTTCCCACCCCCCTCTGTCCTGCCGGACATCTCCCCCGCAAGGGGGGAGATCGGATGTCGCTTAGGCTTTCGCCAACCATCAACGCTTGAAGGCGAGCAGGACGTTGAAGCAGCCAATCTCCCCCCTTGCGGGGGAGATGTCCGGCAGGACAGAGGGGGGTGTCCAAGCGCCAACATACCCTCAAAACCTCGGAATGTCCGGAAATGCCAGCTGCCCGCGATGCACGTGCATCCGCCCGAGCTCCGCGCATCGCCTCAGCTGCGGAAATACCTTGCCCGGGTTGAGCAGGTGATTGGGGTCGAAGGCGCATTTGACGCGCATCTGCTGGTCGAGATCGATCTGGTTGAACATTTCCGGCATCAGGTCGCGCTTCTCGACGCCGACCCCGTGCTCACCGGTCAGCACGCCGCCGACCTTGACGCAGAGCCGCAATATGTCGGCGCCGAAACTCTCCGCCTTGTCGAGCTCGCCGGGCACGTTGGCGTCGTAGAGGATCAGCGGATGCAGATTGCCGTCGCCGGCGTGGAAGACATTTGCGACGCCGAGCCCGTATTTCTCCGACAGTTCGCGCATGCCGGCGAGGACGCGCGGCAATTCCTTGCGCGGGATGGTGCCGTCCATGCAGTAATAGTCGGGCGAGATGCGGCCGACCGCCGGGAAGGCTGCCTTGCGGCCGGCCCAGAAACTCAGCCGCTCCTGCTCCGATTGCGAAATGCGGCATGTGGTCGAGCCGTTCCTATAGGCAATGGCTTCGACCAGGCCGATCAGATGGTCGACCTCGACACCCGGCCCGTCCAGCTCGACGATCAGCAGCGCCTCGACATCCAGGGGATAGCGGGCCTGGACGAATTCCTCGGCGGCGTGGATGGCCGGGCGGTCCATCATCTCCATGCCGCCCGGGATGATGCCGGCGCCGATGATGTCGGCGACACATTGGCCGGCTTGCTCGCTGGTCGGGAAGCCGATCAGCAGGGCACGCGCCGTCTCGGGCTTCTTCAAAATGCGGACGGTGACCTCGGTGACGACACCGAGCAATCCTTCGGAGCCGGTCATCACGCCGAGCAGGTCGTAGCCTTCCGCGTCGAGATGGCTGCCGCCGAGGCGCACCACCTCGCCATTCATCAGCACCATCTCGATACCAAGCACATTATTGGCGGTGAGACCGTATTTTAGGCAGTGCACGCCGCCGGAATTTTCCGCGACATTGCCGCCGATCGAGCAGGCGATCTGGGAGGATGGATCGGGGGCGTAATAGAAGCCCTCCTGCTCGACGGCGGTGGTGATGCCGAGATTGGTGACGCCGGGCTGAGCGACGACGATGCGGTTCTGGAAATCGATCTCGAGGATGCGGTTGAAGCGGCTCATCACCAGCAGCACCGCGTCTTCCAGCGGCAGCGCGCCGCCGGAGAGCGAGGTGCCGGAGCCGCGCGGCACGACGCGGATATTGCGGTCACTGCAATATTTCAGCACGCGCGAGACCTGCGCCACGGTTTGCGGCAGCACCACGACCAGCGGCAATTGCCGGTAGGCGGTGAGCCCATCGCTCTCGAAGGCGCGCATCGCATTGGCTGCGTCGACGACGCCCTCGCCCGGCACGATGATGCGCATATCGGCGACGATCTCATCGCGCCGGCGCAGCGTGGCGTCGTCTGGTTTCGGCATCGCAAGACCGGACATCGACAGCCTCCTTCGACCGACTGGTAAAAATCTTTTACCAGCGACGGCTATCGGTTGCAAATGCCGCTTTGGCCGGGATCGCGGGCCTATGGCCGGGACAGCCTTTCGCAGCGGCAATCTGCCGCTGCGCGCCCCACACTACTCGCCCGGCTGCTTGCCCGGTTCGGAGTGCATGCGGCGGACACGGCGCACGCCCCACCAGACGAGCAGGACGGCGAGCGGCACCGAGGCGGCGGTGACCATTTCCGGCGCAAAGGCATGGCCGAAGATCGAGGCGCCCTTGGCGACGTAGCCGATGAGGCCGACGACATAGTAGGAAACGGCGGCGACCGACAGCCCTTCCACCGTCTGCTGCAGGCGCAATTGCAGGCGGGCGCGATTGTTCATCGATGCCAAGAGATCGCGGTTCTGCTTCTCGACCTCGACGTCGACCCAGGTGCGCAGCAGCGTGGTGGCACGGGTCAGCTTGCGCGACAGATTGGCCTGGCGCTCCTCGACCGAACGGCAGGTGCGCATGGCCGGCGCGACGCGCCGCTGCAGGAACCCGCCCCAGGTGTCGTAGCCGGGCACGGCTTCTTCCTCGAGCGCCTCCAGCCGCTCGCCGACGATGCCGTCATAGGCACGGCTGGCGCCGAACCGGTAGAGGCTGGAGGCGGCATCCGCCTCCAGTTCGGCGGCAAGTTCGGTCAGGTCGGCCAGCAAGGTCTGGCTGTCGCGGGTTTCGGCGACCTTCATTTCCAGCGTGGTCTGGGCCAGCCTGTCCTCGATGCGGCGGGCACGCCCCGAAAGCATCAGCGCCAGCGGCAGCCCAAGCATGGCCAGCGTGCGGTAGGTCTCGATATCGATCAGCCGCTGCGACAGCGCCCCGGTGCGCGCCGGTGTCAGCCCGCGATCGAGCACCAGCATGCGGGTCAAGCCGTCGCCATCCTGGCGAAAATCGGTGACGATGGCCGCGTTGCCGCGCTCGACCAGCGAATAGCACAGGCTGGTCGGGTCGAAGCCGGCGATCAGCCGCTCGTTCGCCGGTGTCCATTTGCGGATTTCGAGCCTGATGCCGGAAATCACCGTGCCCGGCGGCGAAAACCCGTTGCCGAAGGGGGTATCTTCTTGCCCCCTGCCGTTTTCGGCGAGCGGCCCTTCCCAGAGATAGGTCGAGAACTCCGTGTGCCGTTCCCAGCGCAGCGAGCCCTTGCCCCACTTCATCGTGTGATGGCGGGCATGGCGGTCGG
This sequence comes from Mesorhizobium sp. M1163, assembly GCF_040318415.1. NCBI lineage: Bacteria > Pseudomonadati > Pseudomonadota > Alphaproteobacteria > Hyphomicrobiales > Phyllobacteriaceae > Mesorhizobium > Mesorhizobium sp. M1163. Next base: position 371,912 of record NZ_JAMYMF010000001.1, read on the forward strand.
GCGCGGCAATACCAAGGCGCTGCGACAGTTCCGAAAGCACTGCCAGATCGACGCTCGAGCCGCCTTCGGTCATGAAGGAAAGCTGCACCAGCACGCGCGGCTTTTCGACCAGCGGATGCGGTCGGGCGTGGACCTCGCCGAGCGCGCCGGGCCGACCTTCATGCGCCGGAAAGCCCATGACGCTGCCGCCCATGGCTTTGGCGCGCAGCTGGAATTCGAGATTGGACGGGTCGGCGTCTGGCACGGCTGGTCCCCCGGGCTTCTCTGAGCCCTTTGGCAATGATGTCCCTCTAGAGCGGTTTTATCGTTTCACGGAAACGCCGAACCGCTCTATCCCTTTGATTCTGCGCAATTCCGGACGGAAAACCGTTTCACACTTTTCCTGGAATTGCTCTAGAGGCAATCGCCAGGGGACGCAAACAGCCAGTTTAGCAGAAGGTGATATGAAGCCGCGGCTGTGAAACCGACCCGGCCGGGCGAATTGGATAAATAATTTGACCAGTTGGCGACGCTGGCTTTATCTTGCGCGACATCGGTTCAACCCCCAGGCACCCCGTTTGAGCGACATTTTCTCCCGGATCGAGCATTCGCGCACCGCCGACGAGGTGGTGCAGCAGATCGAGAGCCTGATCCTCGAAGGCGTGCTGCGCACCGGCGACCGGCTGCCGGGCGAGCGCGAGCTGGCGCGCCAGTTCGAGGTGTCGCGGCCGATCCTGCGCGATGCCTTGAAAGCCTTGGAAGGGCGCGGGCTATTGACGACACGGCCAGGCGGCGGCACCCATGTCGCCGACGTCATCGGCCAGCTGTTCACGAAGCCGGTGGCCGACCTGATCTCGATGCATCGCAAGGCGGTGACCGACTATCTGGAGTACCGCCGCGAGATCGAGGCGGTGGCGGCGGAATATGCGGCGCGGCGCGCCACATCGGACGATCTGGCGCTGCTCGACCGCATCATGGCACGGATGGACGAGGCGCACCGGACCGGCAATTTCGACGACGAGGCGGAAATCGACGTTGAGTTCCATCACGCGATCTGCGAATGCGCGCACAACATCATCCTGCTGCACACGCTGCGCGCCTGTTACCGGCTGCTGTCGGAAGGCGTGTTCCAGAACCGGCGGCTGGTGTTCAGCGTGCCGGGTGCGCGCGAGGCGCTGCTTTCGCAGCACCGGGCAATCTACACCGCGGTCAAGGCCGGCGATCCGGCCGCGGCGCGGCAGGCTGCGATGGACCACATCTCCTATGTCGAACGGTCGATGGCCGAGGCGGAGCGCAGCGGCGACTGGCAGCGCGTGTCGCGGCTGAGGCTCAGGCAGCGCTCCGAGCCCGGTGATGGCGAGCCGGCAAGAAAACAGCCGTAGGCCGCGGCCAGAAAATTCAACGACGAACCAGCGAAGAACCAGCGGAAAAAGATCCATGAGCAGCATCCTCACCATCGCCGACCTCAAGGACCTGGCGCGCCGCCGTGTGCCGAAGATGTTCTTCGACTACGCCGATTCCGGCGCCTGGACCGAAAGCACCTACCGAGCCAACGAAGAGGATTTCCAAAAGATCAAGTTCCGCCAGCGCGTGCTGGTCGACATGGACAACCGCTCGCTGGAATCGACCATGATCGGCGAGAAGGTGGCGATGCCGGTGGCGCTGGCGCCGACCGGCATGACCGGCATGCAGCATCCGGACGGCGAGATGCTGGCGGCGCAGGCGGCGGAAGAATTCGGCGTGCCGTTCACGCTGTCTACGATGAGCATCTGCTCGATCGAGGATGTCGCGTCGGTGACCAGGAAGCCGTTCTGGTTCCAGCTCTATGTGCTGCGCGACAAGGATTTCGTCTTCGATTTGATCGACCGGGCAAAGGCGGCGAAATGTTCGGCGCTGGTGCTGACGCTCGACCTGCAGATCCTGGGCCAGCGCCACAAGGATATCCGCAACGGGCTTTCGGCGCCGCCGCGGATGACGCCGAAGCACCTCTGGCAGATGGCGACAAGGCCGCGCTGGTGCGTCGGCATGGCCGGGACCAAGCGCCGGAGCTTCCGCAACATCGTCGGCCATGCCAAGGGCGTCGGCGACCTCGCCTCGCTTTCGTCGTGGACGAAGGAGCAGTTCGATCCGCATCTGTCGTGGAAGGACGTCGCCTGGATCAAGGAGCGCTGGGGCGGCAAGCTGATCCTGAAAGGCATTCTCGACAAGGAAGATGCGATGATGGCGGCCAGGTCGGGTGCCGATGCGATCATCGTTTCCAACCATGGCGGCCGCCAGCTCGACGGCGCCTCGTCATCGATCATGGCGCTCGAAGAGATCGCCGATGCCGTCGGCGACACGATCGAGGTGCATATGGACGGCGGCATCCGTTCCGGCCAGGACGTGCTCAAAGCACTGTGCCTCGGCGCCAAGGGCACCTATATCGGCCGGCCTTTCCTGTACGGCCTCGGCGCACTCGGCAAGGAAGGGGTTACCAAGGCGCTGGAAATCATCCGCAAGGAGATGGACATAACGCTGGCACTGTGCGGAAAGCGTCTGGTCACCGACATGGGCAAGGATCAGCTTCGGCGCTAAAGTCCCGTGACAGCATGATCACGGAGGCGACGCAGGCATTGACGGAGCCCGGCATCAATTTTTACGAGGCGCGCGGACCGCAAGGCATGCGCCTTTATGCGATCGGCGATGTGCACGGCCGGCTCGACCTGCTGGCCGCCATGCACCGGCGGATCGAGGCGGAGCTCGGTCAAAGGCCGTCGGCCGATTGGCGCGTGATCCATCTCGGCGACTATGTCGACCGCGGCCCGGACTCCAAAGGCGTCATCGATTTCCTGATCGACGCGCAAAAACGCGATCCGCGTCACCTGATGCTGGCCGGGAATCATGATCTCGGCTTTCTCGATTTTCTCGATGTCCCCGATCAGGACGGGCTGTTCATGCGCTATGGCGGCATCCAGACGGCGCTGTCGTATGGTGTGTCACTTGGTGGGAGCAGCGCCTGGTTTGGCCGCGCCGATGCGGCATTGCGGCAAGGGCACGCCGCACTGGTCGAGGCGGTGCCGCAGAACCATGTCGAATTCCTGCGCTCGCTGCCCTTTTCAGTGACGTTCGGCGATTTCTTCTTCTGCCATGCCGGCATCCGGCCCGGCATTGCGCTGGAAAGCCAGAGCCCGCAGGACCTGATCTGGATCCGCGAGGTCTTCCACGATCACACCGGTCTTCATCCCAAGATCGTGGTGCACGGCCATACGCCGGTGCCCAAGCCCGAGATCACAGGCAACCGCGTCAATGTCGACACCCTCGCCTGGCAGTCGGGAAACCTCACCGCGCTCGTCGTGGACGGCGCGGACAAGCATATCCTGACAGTCACGGGTGAGCGGGCTTAGGGAAGGCGTGGGGTTATGAGCAGAGGGTCTAGCGAAGCGCGGCGGTGACGCCGTAGCCGTCGACGGCATTGTGGTTGTTGGCTGCGTCGGCGGAATAAATGCCGAGGCCGCACAAGACAATGGCCGACAACATGGCAAAGGACAAAAAGGCTGCTTTCACGGACGTCATCTCTTGTTGAGCTTCCTGCATCTATGCACGAGCGGGTTACCAATGCGTTGAAACGCAAAATTCGTCGCAAATGTCTGACGGTTTCGCGCTTCTAGGCATGTTCTGTATCGGCGGTGTGTCGCGCGGGTCACAGGATAGGTTCATCGCGGTTGCACGGAAGATGCAGAGCGGCGCCTTTTAGGCTAGCGGATTGACACAGGCCAAGGATGAAACGCGTTATCCCCGGCGGATTTGGCGCCGCGTGCCAAATATGCAACGTCGCCAAATAGGCAACGTTGGCTGTATGAGTCGTCAGATCGTCGCCACCCAGGCGCGGGCGATGGCCAGGCCGGCGGCATCGGCTTGCGGTCCGTTGCGGGCCATTTCATCGTCGAGCCGACCTGCCCATTCAGGATGCCGCTCGGCAATCAGCGGTGCGAAGGAGGTGCTCCAGTCGCGAACCATCGGCCGGTCGGCCTCGAAATGGAACTGGAAGCCATAGACGGCGCGGCCGATGCGGAACGCCTGGTTCTCGGCGACGGCGTTGCCGGCCAGCCGCACGGCCCTCTCAGGCAAGACAAAGGTGTCGTCGTGCCATTCGAAGATCGGGAATTTTTCGGGCAAGGCGGCGAGCACCGGATCGGCGTTCGCGGCCGCGGTGAGCGCGACCTCGTGCCAGCCGAACTCCGAAGCACCGCCGATCTGGTTCTCGCCGCCAAAGGCGCGCGCGACCAACTGGCCGCCAAGGCAGATGCCGAGCACCGCGCGATCCCTCTCGGCAAAATCGCGCGTCAGGTCGAGCAGGCCCGGAAAATAAGGACAGAGCTCGTCGTCCAGTGCATTCTGGGCGCCGCCGAGCACCACCATGGCGTCATGCCCGCCGCTATCTTGCGGCAGCGCGTCGCCGCGATAGGGCCGGCGCAGGTCGATATCGGCGCCGGCCTCGACAAGCGCCGCGCCGATCTGGCCAAGGCCCTCATTGTCGAAGTTCTGGACGACCAAGACCCGCATCGAAACCTGCTGACATGAAATAGATGCAGCGAGCGATATCATGGCGCCAGCATCGCAGCCAACAAGGAACGCCTATGCCACTGCAAAACCGGGTCGATCCGTTCGGCGCCATCCATGCCGTGCCGGAGCGCGGCCTGTTCATGGGCAATCGCGGCATCATTCACGACGCCGAGACGAGAACGCTGTTGAAGAAGCGCTGGGCGCTGCAAGCCTGGATCATCTGCGTCTGCGAATTCCGCAATGTGCGGCGCGAGCCGATGGGGCGCAACCGGCAAAGCGACGACCAATTGGGCGGCAAGGCCGGCTGGACCGAACTGTTTTTCCTCGACGAGGTGACGGCGCTGGCGGCCGGGCACCGGCCGTGCTTTTTCTGCCGGCGCGAGCGAGCCAGGGATTTTGTCCAGCGCTTCGGCGACGCCTTCGGGATTGCCGAGCCGCGCGCGCCGCAACTCGACAAGCGCCTGCACAAGGAGCGCCTGGCATCGGGCGGACCGGCGCCGAGACTGGAACCGGAGGCGCTTGCGGACTTGCCGGACGGCACGATGATCTCGTCAGGAAACAGGGCGTACGCCCTGTTTGACGGCGCCGCGCTGTCCTGGAGTTTCGGCGGCTATCGCGAACCGGTGGGGTTCGGCGGTTTTACCGACGGTCCAATCCACATGCTCACGCCGGCGACAACTGTTTCGGTGCTGCAGCAAGGCTACGAGCCTGTCTGGCATCCTTCGGCCGAGGCTTGACGCCGAGGGTGACGTTGCCGCATTCCTCCGCGATGCGCGCCAATTACAAGATGCAGCGGCTGTTCGTACCGGACGAGCTTGGACCGGATACCGAGTTCGACGTCGGCCCGCAGCAGAGCCATTATCTCTCGCATGTGCTGCGGCTCGGCGAAGGCGCCGAAATTCTGGTGTTCAACGGCCGCGACGGCGAATGGTCGGCGGCGATCGCCGCGAAATCGAAGAAGGCGTTGCGCCTGAAGGTGCTGGAATTGCAGCGGCCGCAGCCGCCGCTGCCCGATCTCGTCTATTGCTTCGCGCCGCTGAAGCAAGGACGCCTCGACTACCTCGTGCAGAAGGTGGTGGAGATGGGCGCCGGCATCCTGCAGCCGGTCATCACCCAGCACACGCAAGTGGCAAGACCCGGCATCGAGCGCCTGCGCGCCAATGTCGTCGAGGCGGCCGAACAATGCGGCATACTGGCGGTGCCGGAGGTGCGCGAAGCGGAAAGGTTCGAGCGTCTGCTGGCAGGCTGGGACAAGGGGCGGCGGTTGATCTTCTGCGACGAGGATGCCGCCACCAACAATCCCCTGCCGGCATTGCAGGCGGTGCGGGAGAACAAGCTCGCGCTGCTGGTCGGGCCGGAGGGCGGCTTTTCCGACGAGGAACGCAGGATGCTGAGAGCGCTGCCGTTCGTTACCGCCATTCCGCTCGGGCCGCGCATCCTGCGAGCGGATACGGCGGCGGTGGCGGCACTGGCGCTGATCCAGGCGACAATCGGCGATTGGTGATCAATTCCCGTTACCCTCTGGCTCAGGATTTTTCGCTTGATCGGCTACTGACATTTCGTCCATCTAGCGCCGGCGGTCGTCCGGCCGCTCTGCAGCGCAGCGCGTCCTTTCGGGCGCGCAAAGGACGCTGTAGCATATTGATTGGGCACATGATCCTTTCCGAAAATCGAAGCCGATTTTCGGGGTCATGTGCGGAGGGCTATTATGGCGCGCGATACTACCGATTTCCGGCCGATAGAAAGCGTCGACGAACTCGTCGAGCACCTGGCCGAAGGCAACAAGCCGCGCGACAAATGGCGGATCGGCACCGAGCACGAGAAATTCCCGTTCTATATCGACGGCAATGCGCCGGTGCCCTATGGCGGCGAGCGCGGCATCCGCGCCATCCTCGAAGGCATGCAGGACAAACTCGGCTGGGACCCGATCATGGATGCCGGCCGCATCATCGGCCTGGTCGAGCCGACCGGCCAGGGCGCGATCTCGCTGGAACCCGGCGGCCAGTTCGAGCTGTCCGGCGCGCCGCTGGAGACGATCCACCAGACCTGCCGCGAAGGCAATGCGCATCTGGCGCAGGTACGCGAGATCGCCGAACCGATGGGCATTCGTTTTCTCGGCCTTGGCGGCAGCCCGAAATGGTCGCTGGCCGAGACGCCGAAAATGCCGAAATCGCGCTACGAGATCATGACCCGCTACATGCCCAAGGTCGGTACCAAGGGCCTCGACATGATGTACCGGACCTGCACCATCCAGGTGAACCTCGACTTCGAGAGCGAAGCCGACATGCGCCGCAAGATGCAGGTGTCGCTGAAATTGCAGCCACTGTCGACGGCGCTGTTTGCCAACTCGCCCTTCACCGAAAGTCGGCCGAACGGCCTGCAGAGCTGGCGCGGCGAGATCTGGCGCGACACCGACAACCAGCGCTCCGGCCTGCTCGAATTCTGCTTCTCGCCCGATTTCGGCTTTGCCGATTATGTCGAATGGGCGCTCGACGTGCCGATGTATTTCGTCATCCGCGACGGCCAGTACCATGACATGACGCACATCACCTTCCGCCAGTTCATGGCAGGTGCTGCCCATAACGAACTGCCGGACGGGCTGCCGACGATGGGCGACTGGGCGAACCATCTGTCGACGCTGTTCCCGGACGTGCGGCTGAAGCGCTTTCTCGAAATGCGCGGCGCCGATGGCGGGCCGTGGCGGCGCATCTGCGCGCTGCCGGCCTTCTGGGTCGGGCTGCTCTACGATGCGGCTGCGCTCGACGCGGCCGAGGCGCTGACTTCGAGCTGGAGTTATGACGAAGTGCTGGCAATGCGCAACGCAGTGCCGGAACAGGGCATTTCAGCGCCCTTCCGCAACACGACGTTGCGCGAGATCGCCCGCGACGTGCTCGTCATCTCGCGCATGGGACTGAAGAACCGCGGCCGCAAGAACCGCGACGGCTATGACGAGACCTCGTTCCTCAACACGCTCGACGAGGTCGTCGCGCGCGGCACGACCAGCGCCGAAGAGATGCTGTCGGCCTACCACACACGCTGGGGCGGCTCGATCGAGCCGGTGTTCATGGAATACGCGTATTAACGCTTCGCTATCCGCATGAGCCACGGTCCGGCAAATTCGCTTCAATCAGTGATGGAAACGAACTAGGCTTCTCCAAACGAGGATTTGCCGGAGGAGAAAACAATGCCTTCCTTGTTCGATATTCTGGCACAGGCCCAGAACGGCAATGGCATGCAGGCGCTGGCCCAGCAGTTCGGGCTTTCGCAGCAGCAGACGCAGGCGGCGGTCGCGGCGCTGCTGCCGGCCTTTTCGCAGGGGCTGAAGCGCAACACAGCGGACCCTTATGGACTCGGCTCCTTCATGACGGCGATGGCCAGCGGCCAGCACGCCAAATATTTCGAGGATGCAAGCCGGGCCTTCTCGCCGCAGGGCCTCGATGAAGGCAACGGAATTCTGGGGCATTTGTTCGGCTCGAAGGATCTGTCACGCGCCGTCGCCAGCCAGGCCGCGCAGGCGAGCGGTGTCAGCCAGCGGGTGTTGCAGCAGATGCTGCCGGCAATTGCCTCGATGATGATGGGCGGGCTGTTCAAGCAGACCACCAACCAGTTAGGCGGGCAGATGCATGCGGCAGGGGGTGGGCCCGGCGGCGGCAATCCGCTCGGCGAGCTCATCGAGCAGATGATGTGGCAGGCGGGCGGCGGCAGCCAGGCGCCGGCCCCTCAGCCTGCAGGCCCGGCGGACAATCCGCTCGGCAAGGTCCTGCAGGATATGTTCGGCGGCGCACAGCAGCCGCAACAGACGCAGAGCCCTTACGGCGACAACCCGCTCGGCAAGCTGTTGCAGGACATGTTCGGCGGCGGGCAGCAGCCGCAAACCCAGCCGCAGCAGACACAGAACCCTTATGGCGACAATCCACTCGGCAAGGTGCTGCAGGACATGTTCGGCGGCGGCGCGCAACAGCCGCAGCAGCCGCAGAACCAGCCCCAGCAGACACAGAACCCTTATGGTGACAATCCGCTCGGCAAAGTACTGCAGGACATGTTCGGCGGTGGTGCGCAACAACCGCAGCCGCAGGCGCGTCAGGCGCCCCAGCAGCCCCAGGCGCCGCAGCCGCAGGCCAATCCGAGCGGCAGGCCGAGAAATCCGTTCGACGACCTGTTCGGCAAGATGTTCGAGACGGGTGCCCAGCAGCGCGACGACTACCAGAAAGGCATGGAGTCGATCTTCGACCAGTTCAAGCAGGGTATGGGCCGGCGGTAGACTAGACACCGGCATCCAATCATCAGTGCCGCCCAAAAAAGAAAGCCCGGTCCTGGGAGGACCGGGCAGCGCGCAGGCTGGCCGGGGGGATCCGGCAGGGAGTGGGGAGCCTGCGTAACTTGGTGGCTTCGTGCCTCAAAAAGGTTCAATGCGACCAAAATCGCGAATTTGTGCGATCAGGCCACCTTGCGGGCAATATCCTCGATCGTTTCGGCGCGCTCGACCGCGATGACGCGAAGCCTCTCGGTCGGATCGCGGCCAAAGGGCACACCGACAGCGACGTGCAGGTCGGCGCGGGTCAGGCCGATGTCGGCGAGCTCGGCATCCGACATCTCGCCGAGGCGACAAAAGGCGCGACGGTTTTTCCAGGCGCGGTAAACATTGGCAGCGGCATTGGCCACGCGCGTCGCAACGGCCGGACGCGAGGTGATGCGCGAGGTCTCGGTAGCGAAATCAAACGTAGCCATGTCGGTCTCCTTCACATTCGAACAAGCGAAACCAGTCGATCGGGCGCTGGCGACAGCGGCCGTTCCGGCTTCGATTCACATGCCTTCATGTGGACAGTCGGAATTTGCCACGGCGCGATTGATTAATCCAACGAATGTTTCTAATCTTTAGCATCAACATCAATGATGGATTAGACCGATGAAAGCGCCGCTCGATCTCGATCAGTTGCAGACCTTCATCTCGATTGTCGACACCGGCAGCTTTACCCGCGCGGCGGAAGCCGTGCATCGCACCCAGTCTGCAGTGTCGATGCAGATGCGGCGGCTCGAAGAGCGGATCGGCAAGCCGCTGTTCGAAAAAGACGGCCGCACCAACCGGCTGACCGAGGAAGGCGACAGACTGCTCTCCTACGCAAGGCGGCTGCTCTATCTCAACAAGGAAACACTGGCCGCCTTCGACGACCGCCGGCTCGAAGGCACCATCCGCATCGGCACGCCGGACGACTATGCCGATCGCTTCCTGCCCGAGATCATGGCGCGGTTTGCCCGTTCCAACCCGCATGTCGAACTGACCGTTATCTGCGAACCGACGCCGGGACTGGTCGAACACATCAAGCGCGGCAATCTCGACCTGGCGCTGGTGACGCACAATGACGCGCGCGGCCAATCGGAAGTGGTGCGGCGCGAACCGCTGCTGTGGGTTACCTCGGCCAATCATGCGACGCATGAGCAGCCGATCCTGCCGATGGCCTTCGGCCGGCCGAACTGCATCTGGCGGCGGGCCGCCGCCGACGTGCTCGACCAGCAGAACCGCGACTACCGCATCCTGTTCACCAGCTTCTCGGCCACCGTTATCGCCGCGGCGGTGCTTTCCGGCCTGGCGATCTCGGTGCTGCCGGAATGCGCGCTGCGGCCCGGCATGCGGGTGCTGGGCGAGGCCGACGGTTTCGGCGCCCTGCCCGATTGCCGCATCGGCATCATGCGCGGCCAGACCTCGCGGCCGGAGATCGTCGACGCGCTCGCCCGCCATATTTCGGAAAGCCTCGACAATATTTCCGTGCCGCTCGGCGAGGAGACCGGCACGTTCGATTTCGCCGCCCTCGCCTTCGCGAAGATGAAGCGGACCAAGCCAAACCAGATCCTGCCGGGCTGGTAGGGTTTCGTGTCTCATAGCGCCATGGGGGCCCCGCCACCGCGGAGCTGAAGCAAGTTCGGCCTCAATGACGACGGAAATTCAGTGCGACGAGGATCATCGCCGCAGTACCGGCAGCGGCGAGATAGACGGCCATCCGCACACCTTCCGCGGTAGCGACGCGCAGCGCTTCTCCTGTCAAACCGCCGGTGCCGGCGTTTGCAACGGCTACCAGGATAGCCAGCCCCACCGCGCTACCGACCTGCTGACCCGTGGATGCAATGCCTGAGGCGATGCCTTGCTCATGCGCGGCAACGCCCTTGGCTGCGGCTGCGAACATTGTTGGAAAGGTGATGCCGCCGCCGAGGCTGAAGACAATCAGTCCGGGGACCAGGTCGGCATAAGTGCTGTCCGCCGACATGGCCATGCCCAGGGCCGCCGTACCAATCGCGCCGATCGCAAGGCTGATGACGAGCGTGTTTCGTGTACCCAGACGGGTCGCCATCCGACCGCTCAGCGCATTGCCCGACAAGACGGCCAACATCGGGACCATGAAGGCGAAACCAGTCTGCAGAACGCCGAAGCCCTGCACTGTCTGGAAGTAGAAAGACAGGAAATAGAGCAAAGAACCGAACGTGGCGGTGAACAGGAATGTGGTGACGACGCCGGTGCTGAGGTTGCGGTTGGCCAGCAGCCGCAGCGGCAGCAACGGGTCGCGGCTATGCGCCTCTATGGCCACGAAGAGCGCCAGCAACAGGATCCCAACGGCAGCGCTGACCAGAATACCCTGTGAGGCCCAGCCGTACTCTGGACCCTGGACGAGCGTGAAAACGAGCAGGGTGGTACCGACCGTCGCCGTCAATGCGCCCGGCAGATCGAACTTGCCGCCTGACTGGTACCCGCTGTCTCCTAGAATCACCGGAAAGGCCGCCACGATCGCGATGCCGGCCAAAGGCACGTTGACGAAGAACACCGCCTCCCAGCCGAATGCCTGGGTCAGCACGCCGCCAAGCAACGAGCCCAGAACCATGCCCCCGGCACCAGAGCCGGCCCATACGGACAAAGCGATATTGCGTTCGCGACCTTCGCTGAAGGTGGTGTTGACCAGCGACAGGGTGGCCGGGAAAAGAAAAGCGCCGCCCAAGCCCTGCACGGCGCGCGCGGCAATCAGGATCTGAGGCGTCGTGGCGAAACCGCCGACCAGCGAAGACACTGCGTAGAGGACAAGCCCGAAAACGAACATTCGCCGACGCCCAAGCAGGTCGGATGCCCTGCCTCCAAGCAAGAGGAAGCCGCCAAACGCAACCGCATACGCACTCACGACCCATTGCAGGGTCTGCGCCGAGAAGCCGAGGCCCAGGCCGATTTCGGGCAAAGCGACAAAAACGATATTGTAGTCGATCGAAATAATAAGCTGGGCAAAAGCCAGCAATGTCAAAACCAGACTAAACCGTGGTCGGGCCGATACGTCAGCCACGCTCGAGTGGTGGCTCATATTCAACTGGTCGGTCATGCCTATTCCTTTTCCAAATGGAGCCCAGCACCCGCTGATCAGCGCGGCAATTGGCAAGGTAGTATCTGGACGAAACAGCCAAAATGGCATAGAACTGGAAGTATCGTCCTCTATTGGCAACGATGTGCGACTGTGCTGGATCTGAACGATCTTTATTATTTTGCGAAGGTGGTCGAGAAACAGAGCTTCACTGCCGCAAGCCACGCGCTTGGACGATCAAAGTCCAACATCAGCCGGCGCATCATCGAGCTCGAGAAACAGCTGGGCGTCTGTCTTATCCAGCGAACCTCCCGCAGCTTCGCCGTCACTGATATCGGCCAGGAGGTCTATCAGTTTGCTGTGGGAATGCTGGTCGAGGCGGAATCGGCCGAAGGCGCCGCGGCGCGACGACTGGCCGAGCCCAGCGGTACGGTCCGCTTCACCTGCTCGATCGGCATGGCGCAGTCGTTCCTGGCGGAATTGCTACCCCGGTTCCTTTTAAAGTTTCCCAAGGTAAACATCATCCAGCACGCGACCAACAGGTATGTGGATCTTGTCGACGAGGGGTTTGACCTTGCACTTCGCGGCCATGTCGAGCCGCTGCCCGATTCCAGCCTGATCCAGCGTCGGTTCGCGCCGACGCCCTGGCACCTTTTCGCCGCACCCATCTATCTTGCCGGCGCAGGCATACTGACAAGCCCACAGGACCTTGCCGGCCATGGCGGCCTGGCATTGAACGGGCCGACCGGCGGGGCGGTCTGGAATCTGCGCAACACCGGCGGCGAGACTGTGCTGATGCCGTTCACGGCGCGCTTGCGCAGCGACGATCTGGGAACACTGAAACAGGCTGCCATCGCGGGCCTGGGGATCGTGGCGCTGCCGGCCTATTTCTGCCAGGCCGAAACAGGCAATGGCATATTGCAACGCATCCTGCCGCAATGGACGGCGGGAGAAGCTGGGATCACTTTGCTGTCGCCTTCGGGGCGCAGCCTGTTGCCGGCAGTTCGAGCGTTCAGCGATTATCTGGCTGCCGAATTTTTTGGCCGTAGCGAGATGATGGGATCGCGTTATGACACGCGGCCGGATACAGGCGCCTTGACGGCGGCCAACAACCGTCCCCCAATCGGCCGATGAGCGACACAGCATCCGAATCACGCACCAACGCCACCGAGTATACGGTGAGCGAGATTTCCGGCGCGCTGAAGCGCACGGTCGAGGACGTCTTCGGCAATGTACGGGTGCGCGGCGAGATTTCCGGCTATCGCGGGCCGCATTCCTCCGGCCATGCCTATTTCTGCCTGAAGGACGATCGCGCGCGGCTCGACGCCGTGGTGTGGAAGACCACGATGAGCCGGCTGAAATTCCGTCCAGAGGAAGGCATGGAGGTGATCGCCACCGGCAGGCTGACCACCTATCCCGGAAAGTCCAACTACCAGATCGTCATCGACAATCTTGAGCCGGCCGGTGCCGGCGCGCTGATGGCGCTGCTGGAAGAGCGCAAGCGCCGGCTGCAGGCCGAAGGCCTGTTCGACGCCGGCCGCAAGCGCCTGCTGCCCTTCATGCCGCGCGTCATCGGCGTCGTCACCTCGCCGACAGGCGCCGTCATCCGCGACATCATCCACCGCATCAAGGACCGCTTTCCGCTGCATGTGCTCGTCTGGCCGGTGCGGGTGCAGGGCGAAATGGCGGGAGCGGAGGTGACCGCTGCTGTCAACGGCTTCAACGCACTGCCATGGGACGGCGCCATCCCGCGGCCCGACCTGTTGATCGTGGCACGCGGCGGCGGCAGCCTGGAGGATCTGTGGGGCTTCAACGACGAAGCGCTCGCCCGGGCCGTCGCCGCTTCGGCCATTCCGTTGATTTCCGCGGTCGGCCACGAGACCGACTGGACGCTGGTCGATCTGGCCGCGGATGTGCGGGCGCCGACGCCGACGGGCGCCGCCGAAATCGCCGTGCCGGTCAAGGTCGACCTCGAAGCGACGCTTGCCGGTCTCAGCGCACGGTTGAACACCGCGGTGTCGCGCAATTTCGAACGCAAGCGGCAAGCGGCGCGCGCGGCCGCCCGTGCGCTGCCCTCGCCCGACCAGTTGCTGGCGCTGCCGCGGCGGCGCTTCGACGAGGCGACGAGCCGGCTTGGCCGGGCGCTGTCGGTCAGCGTCGAGCGCAAGCGGGCCAGGCTTCTGGGGCAGCGGCTGACGCCGGCCACCTTGTCGCGGCGCATGAACGAAGCCCGCACGCTGACCCGCCGCGACCTCGCCCGTGCGCAAGCGGCGTTCCTTGCCATCGTGCGCGAGCGTCGGGCGCGGTTTTCGCGCACGGCGGCCAGACTGTCACCGGCGCCGATCGCGAGGCGGCAGAAACTGCAAGGCGATGCCCTGCTGGCCCTGACGCGGCGGCAGGACCACGCGATTTCGAGACGACTGGACCGTCTGCGTGGAAAACTGACGCAGGCCGATCGGTTGCTGGCGACGCTCTCGCACAAGGCCGTGCTGGCGCGGGGCTTCGCACTGGTCAAGGATGTGGACGGCGCGGTGGTCAAGCATGCGACGGACGTGGTGTCGGGAATGGCGCTTTCGCTGGAGTTCGCCGACGGCACCGCGGATGCAGTCGCCATCAGTGGCACGGCGCGGCCGAAGACGGTTGCCAAGCCCGCGGCCAAGCTCAAGGCGCCGGGCGGCCAAGGTTCGCTTTTCTGAGGAAGAAATGACCGACCCTCATCTTGCGACGCCCTCGGGCAAACCGCGCGCCCGCGCCTTCGCGATCCCATTCGATGGCACGCCGGGCCGCTTCAACGCCATCACCGATGTGCCTGGCGTGACGGTCGGCTATACCACGCTGATCTCAGGGGACGGGCCGCCCGTTGTCGGCAAGGGTCCAGTACGCACCGGCGTGACCGCGATCCTGCCACGGCCCAGGGGCGAACTGGCCGTACCGGCGTTCGCCGGCGTGTTCAGCGCCAATGGCAATGGCGAACTGACCGGCTCGCATCTGATAGAGGAACTCGGAGCGTTCAATCTTCCCATCACCATCACCAACACGCATTCCTGCGGCGTCAGCCGCGACGCAACGCTGCGCTGGATGCAGAAGGTGCTGCCGCAATCGCTCGACAGCGCCTGGGCACTGCCGGTAGCGGGCGAGACTTATGACGGCTTTCTAAACGACATCAACGGCCACCATGTGAGCTTCGAGCATGTATTTTCGGCGCTCGAGATGGCTGAAAGCGGGCCGATCGAAGAGGGCAGCGTCGGCGGCGGCACCGGCATGATCACCTTTGGCTTCAAGGCGGGATCGGGCACATCCTCGCGCAGCGTCGACTGGAACGGAGAGCGTTTCACGATCGGCTGCTTCGTCCAGTCGAATTTCGGTGCGCGGCGGAACCTTGTCGTGCGTGGCGTCAGGGCCGGAGCGGAACTCGCCGAACGGCGATCCGGGACAACACGCCGCGAGCGGAAAAGAGCTCGATCATCGCGATCGTCGCCACCGATGCGCCATTCATGCCGCATCAGTTGAAAAGACTGGCGAAACGCGTGCCGCTCGGCGTCGCGCTGACCGGCGGCTATGGATACAATTCATCCGGCGATATTTTTCTCGCCGTCAGCACGGCCAATGCCGATGCGGCGCGCGGCGCCGCCGGCAAGCTGGTCAGCGCCGGCTACATACCGGATGCCGACATCAACCCGTTCTTCGACGCCGTCGTTCAGAGCGTGGAGGAAGCCATCCTCAACGCGCTGGTCGCCAATGATGACATGACCGGGCGCGACGGCAATTTCGTGCCGGCGTTGCCGAAAGCATGGCTCGAGGAGAGATTTGGCAAGGCTGCGCGGCGATAAGACCGCGCAACTGCATCAGACAGGCAATAATCGCCCGGCAGGTTTTGCCGGGGGCGATCCGTCAGCCGGCAGGCTTGTTGGAATTCTGCTCGTCCTGATCGGCCTCGGCCGCCTCTTCGAGCCTCGAAGCAATGAGCTCCTGAATGTCGCCGACCTCTTCCTGGATATCCTCCAGGGGTATGCCGGCTTCGGCAGCTTTGGCCGCACATTCCCTCGCGAGGGTCTCGGCCTGCTTCTCGATTCTGGCTGGCGAGGGCTGGCAATGGACTTTTTCGCCAATCCACCCGCGCAAGAACTCGATCGCGTGTTCACTCATACTGCTGTTTCCCTAGCGGCTATGCCGATTGGTAATCATAAACGTCGGCATCTTCGAAAAGATGCGTGCTGCCATTCGAGCCGAGTCGGCTTCGCCCGGCAAGCCGAACTTGTCCGAGGTCCACAGAGCTGAAGGGAATGGTGGGTTCAAGGAGCACGTTCTGGTTCTTGAGGACTGATTCTCTCGACGAAACTCGTTTGACCCGCGCTATTGTTTCTATTTGCTTTTTTTCGGTTTTCAAGCCGTTTTAGATCACAATAGATAACACAATAGCTAAGCACATTTACCGCGCACTCGCCGGCATCACGTAAAAGGCGAGCCGTCAAAGCCGCCGCTATATAGTGACAACCATTTGCAATGTCGACTCTGCCCGCGATCCTGCTTCTTTCCGCCGCGCTTGCTGGGAGATATGTGGTGTGGCGGCCTTGTGGTGCAAACTGCCGAGCGCCTCATGCAAGGCATGCAATAGCGTCTTGTGGAACCCTGAATTGCTTGTCTCAGGGTGGCTCTCTACCGCTGGCGATAAAGGATCATGCCGGCATGATAGAGAACGCCTTCGACGAACTCACCGTCCGCGGTGAAGCCCGTATCGTCCCAGTATTCTATGTGGTTGCCCTGCACTTCATAGCGTCCCCGATAGGCGCTCTCGCGGTCACCGCGCGCTTCGTCATAACGGCCGTTCGGCAGGAGTTCGTGCCTGATATGGCGATCCTCGGTGACCCACATTCCGACATAGGGGTGATCTTGGCGCGTCATTGATTCTCCGCAAGGATTGGAGTTGAAGGAAGGGTCAGGCCGGTTGGGGCTACAGCAACGGCAATACCCGTAAGCATTGCGGCCAAAGTGGATCGCATCAATGCGCCGCCTTCGTCGGACGCACGACGATCTCGTTGACATCGACATCGTCGGGCTGTTCGATTGCGTAGCGCACTGCCCTGGCGATGGCATCGGGTTGCAGGGCAATAGCACGCCAGGTTTTCATGGCGGCGGCAGCGGCTTCGTCCGTGATCGTGTTGGCCAGCTCGCTTTCCACCACACCGGGATGAATGCAGGTTACGCGGATATCGTCACTCTCCTGGCGGAGCCCATCGGAAATCGCGCGGACAGCGTATTTCGTTGCGCAATAAACGGCAGCCGTGGGCGAGACGGCCAGTGCGCCGATGGAACCGATATTGATGATATGCCCGGAGCCGCGTGCCGTCATCTCCGGCAGCACCGCCGCGACGCCGTACAGAACACCTTTGATGTTGACGTCCACCATCAGCTCCCACTCGTCGACCTTCATGGCTGCCATGGCCGAGAGCGGCATGACGCCCGCATTGTTGACGATGACGTCGACCTGGCCCCATTCGGCCCGCGCAGCATCGGCGAATGCTGCGACATCCGCCCTTTTGGTGACGTCGAGCGCTCGTACGCGAACGATTCCACCAGCTGCCTCGATTTCTGCTGCGAGGACTTCAAGGCGGTCGGTGCGCCGTGCGCCAAGCATCAGCTTTGCACCTGCCGCGCCAAGTTCGCGGGCGATGCCAGCACCGATGCCGCTGGAGGCACCGGTGATCAGAACAACTTTGTTCATGGTCATCGAGATGATCCTTTTGGTTCTTTTCACGATGTGAAGGGATGGCGTGCGGGTGAGCTCCCGCGGGGCGCCAGCCTTATTTGGGTCACTGGGCGGTGTAGCCGCCATCAACCAGAAGCAGGGCCCCGGTGATGAAGCTGGACGCCGGCGAGGCTAGGAAGGCGATGGCCTCGGCAACTTCTTGCGGCTGGCCGATCCGGCCGATCGGATGCGCGTTGCCAAAGCTGCGCAGCATCTCCCGGCCATTCTCCACCACACCTTCCATGATGTCGGTTTCGATCACGCCAGGGGCAACGGCGTTGCAGCGAATGCCCATGCGCCCGTATTCGATCGCGATCACCTTGGTCAGCTGTGCGACAGCGGCTTTGGAGGATGCATAGGCCGCCTGCGTCTCGAAGGCCGCAACCGCCGAGATCGATGAGACGTTGACGATCGCGCCACCACCGCCGGCGGCCATCAACTCCACCGCAGCCCGGGCGGTGACAAAACTGCCGCGCGCATTGATCTGCAGGATGCGGTCATAGTCGTCGACCGAGGTCTCCGTCAGACGTTTGTTGAGCGTACGACCGGCATTGTTCACGACGATGTCCAGTCGTCCGAAGCGCTTCGCCGCGAGTTCGACCGAGCGTCTGGCCAGAGCCTCGTCAGCGACATCACCGACCAGGGTTGCCACATCCTCGGCTTCCAATTCACGTGCAGTGTCGCTGAGATCGCTTGCCACGATCCGGGCACCCCTGGCACGCAGCAGCTCCGCCGTGCAGCGGCCGATGCCGCGTGCCGCGCCCGTCACGAGGGCGACTTTTCCATCCAGGTTCCAGGAGGAAGGCAGTGATGTCATGGGTTATCTCCTTGGTCATCCGGCATCGGCTTGGATCGGGAGGATCAAGCCTTTCTTGCCATTGCGACAGAGATAGAGCCATGGCATTGTCGCGACAACCCGCCCGCTGTTAACCTCGATGGTAAGTTTAACTAACCAATGGACATCGATCTCAATGCAATTGCCGTCTTCGCCACAGTGGCCGAGGAACGCAATTTCCGCGCTGCGGCAGACCGCCTGGGCGTGACGCGCTCGGCGGTCAGCCAGAGCATCCTCAGGCTTGAACAGCGCCTGGGGATCGCATTGCTGCAGCGCACGACACGCAGCGTAAATCTGACCGAGGCGGGCGAGCGCCTGCTGGCGAGCGTCGCACCAGCGATCGCCGACGTGAACGCGGCAATCGAAGCCACCACGGAGTTTCTGGACCGCCCACGCGGCCGGCTGCGGATCGCGGTTTCGTCGATCGCGGAGACGTTTCTGTCAGGGCCGTTGCTGGCGTCCTTTGCAGAAAGATTTCCCGAGGTGCATCTGGATATCGTGGTCACCGACGAGGAATTCGACATCGTTGCCGAAGGTTATGATGCGGGCGTGAGGCTCGGCGAAGTGATCGAGCAGGACATGATTGCCGTGCCGGTATCGGGCGATCAGCGACAGATGGCCGTCTGCGCCCCGCGCTATCTCGAAAAGTTCGGAGCACCCGCCCATCCGCGCGAGCTTGTGGCTCATCGTTGTATCGGCTGGCGGCCGGCGCCGGGAGTTTCGCCCTATCGGTGGGAGTTTGGCGAGGACGGGCGCGAGTTCGACGTGGCGGTTGCGCCCGAGATCACCACTAACGACATGTGGCTGATGATCCGGCTGGCCGTTGCAGGCGCCGGAATCACGTTCGGCATGGCGGACACATTCCGCCCCTGGATCGACCGCGGCGAGCTTGTGCCAATCCTCGACGACTATTTTCCGCCGTTTGCGGGCTTCTATCTTTATTTTCCCAGCCGACGGAATATCGCGCCGAAGCTGAGAGCCCTTGTGGATCACCTGCGCGGTGCGCGTCAGGCGGGATCGCAGGTGACCGCGCCAGGGTCGTAGAGATCGCTTGGCGCTATTGGTCAGAAACCTGGCTGAAAGCTGAATGGTACCGTTGGCTGGGATCGAACCAGCGACCTCCGGATCCACAATCCGGCGCTCTAACCATCTGAGCTACAACGGCACGCTTGCCCGAGCGATATCCAGACGGAACGTTCATTCTCCGGGACCCGCTCTGTCGTTCGGCGATGCGTCCATACGGGCTATCGGAGTTTAATTCAAGGCTTTTGGCAAAGCAAAAGATCGCTCCGGCATCGCGTCATTTTTCGCCGGACAAAGAAAAGGCCGGCGGGAGGAGGTGCCGGCCTTTTCCTGTTACGAGCCAGCGGGAGGAGGTGCTGGCTGGTTATCCCGGTGAGCAGAGGGAGGAGGTTCCACCCGCCGGGTATTCGCTTAAATCGCTATATCGCACATCTATTTGTCTGACGAAATGCGACCTTTTGATGCATCGTCAAACTGTGTGCAAATATTAGGCGATCTTAATTTCTTTCACGGCCTTCTCGAAGGCGGTCTTGATCGGCTTAGATACGTCCTCGGCCGCCTTGGCAGCAACCGCCTGGAAGTCCTTGGCCTGCTCAACGGTCATTTCGACGCGCTTGCGCAGGAACGCAGTCTGCAGCTCGACGACTTCCGACAGCGACTTGGCGCCAATCAGGGCTTCGAAATGCGAGAAGCCGGCCTCGGCATTGGCGCGCAGGGCGGCGATGGTCTTGAGCGACAGGTCGCTGGAAACGGTCTTGGCGGTCTCGTAGGTCGACTCCAGAGCCTTCTGGGTCTCCTCGGCGCCGGTCTTCAGCTTGGCATAGGCCTCTTTCGACTGCTCGACGCCCTTTTCGGCGAAGGCGCGGATCTGATCGGTGGCCTTGGAAGCGTCGAAGCTTGGGAATTCAACGTTTTCGATCGTGTCGGCGGTCTTGGTCCTGGACATTTTCCATCCTTTTCAGCGGCAGCGGCTTTGACAGAAAGCCGTCTCGTTCATCTATCGTGGCAATATAAAGGCAAATTTTGTGCATTGCAACATGTTTGTTGCATCGCACCATTGATTATTTGTTTCGCGACGTTAACCACGCGCCTAGAGATTCCGCTGGTTGCACGCTATGACTTGTGGACCTTCGCGCCGTCGGCTTTTATTAACAAAGCGTTAACCGCAAATTGCCCGCTCTGTGAGGGTCGCCAAGCGCATGCCGGCTGAAAACTACTCCTTCCTCGATGTTGCCGTGCTCGACGCGGTCCGCCTGCGGTTCGCCGCCGGCGACGCGATCGCCATTCTGTCGGCAGATCTCGAGCAGGTGATATGGGCCAACGGCCCCGGCGCAGCGGTATTCGGCTATCCGGACATCGGAGCCATCATCGGCGCTTCGGCAGGATTGCCGCTGATCGCCAGGCGCCAGATCATGGCAACCAGCGGTTTTCCGCGGATCGGCCGCGACCGTGCCATCACGGTCCGCCTGGCTACCGGGCTGACCAGCCGCGCGGTTGGTTTCCGGGCCAGCGCGGTGACCATGCCCGATGGCGAGGAAGCAATCATGCTGGCGTTGCCGGCGGCGCAGACCGGCTCGCGCAGCGCGGCCGAGATCGCCGATCGCGCCATCAGCGGCTTTACCGAAGACGGCCACTACATCGCCTTTGTCGATGCCAAGGGCAATATCGACGCCGCGTCGGACGGCTTTTCGTCGCTCGGCATCCGGCCTGAGACGCTGGCCGCGCTTGTCGCCGACGTGGCGAACGACAGCGACCGCATCGTCAAGCGCCTGGTTCCGGGCGGATCCAGCTCCTATCCGGCAGGCCTTGCCCGTCTGACAGACGAGCGGCACCTGCTGGTGGTGATCGACGAGGACCGGCTTGACGGCGGGGCCCCTGTTGGCGAGCGCGCCGTCGCGGGACCCGGCAGCGAGGCAGCAGCGGCGCCGAGCGGTCTTCCCCAACCAACGGACCAGGACAACGAGCAGCCAATCGCCGAGCCGCCAATCACCACCACCGGCGCGGCGGAGATCGACCTTGCGGCGATCGAAGGCAGCTCCGCATCGGCGGAGCACGAGCCTGCCGACACAGCCAAGCAGGTCTCGGGGGCCGACAATCAGCACACGGCTGGCGAAACGCCGACGCAGCATGACCATTGGTACTTCAATGCGGGCGACGACACGCAGGTCCCGCCCGGGGCAGGTGTGTTCGGCGAAGCCGAGACACCAGCCAGCCCCGCCGCTTCGCCGGCCGGTCTGGACGCCCCGCAGGAAAGCGCCACACAAGCGATCAAAGCCGCTTCCCAGGCCCAAGGCCGCGGCCCCGCGATTGATCGTACGGCCGCGCCCATGCGTTTCGTCTGGCGTACCGACGCAGAGGGCCGGTTCAGTGCCCTGTCGCCGGAATTTGCCGAACTCGTCGGCAAGCCCGCAGCCGACGTGATCGGCCGCCGCTTCGAGGACGTTTCAGCCGCCTACGGCCTCGATCCTTCAGGCGAGATCGCCGGCCTGCTCGAACGGCGCGACACCTGGTCCGGCCGCTCCGTGCTGTGGCCGGTCGCCGGCACCGATCTGAAGATACCCGTCGATCTGGCGGCACTCCCGGTCTACAGCCGCAGCCGCGTTTTCGAAGGTTTTCGCGGTTTCGGCGTCGCCCGCGGCGGCGATGCGGTGGTCGATCCGGACGCGGCCGGCATGGCCCTTGCCGCCGAGGAGGAACCTGCCGCGAGCGTCAGGCCGGAAGCCGTTGAACCTATCCCCGAGACACCGAAAGCCGCCGATCCGTTCCGAGGCGAAGTGCCGGCACTGACCATCGTGCCAAAGCCCGAGCGGCGCTTTGCCGACAAGGTGATCCGGCTGGCCGAGCACCGGCAGCCGGCCAACGACAAGGGCCTGTCGACGCTGGAACGCAGCGCGTTTCGCGAGATTGGCGAGCGTCTCAAGAAGGACAGCACCCCGGCCGAAAAGCCGGTAGACGAACAGCCCAGCGCCGAGAAGCCGAAGCCGGCTGCGGAGACCGCGACCAAAGTTGAGGCAGCCGGCAAGGCCGGCGAGCCAAAGCTGAAAAAAGCCGGTCCGACGGACAAGGGTGAAATGCCGGCGCCAGGTCCGGAAAGCGAGGCGGCCGAACCGCCCGAGGCCGATGCCGAGGACCAGAAGGACCTCGCCCGGCTCGACGGCGAGCAGCGCGACGAGACGGCAGAAGAGACGCAAGCCGGCGAACCCGTCGCACGCCCTGCCTCCGGGTCGCTGCTCGACTATGCCGACCGCGAACCCAGCGACGAAGCCCAGGAAGGCATCGAGCCCAGCACGAACCGTCGAACGATCGGCGCCGAAGCGCCGCGGGATGGCGAAGACGACGACAGCATGACAGCGGAGGATTTCCGCGACGCCGAGGACAGCGAAGATTGGTCCGATGACAGCGAAGCCGCAGCCGGCGATGCCGGCTTGGCGCCGCCCATCGGGCGGCCGCAGGCACCACCGCTCAAACTAAACGGCTTCGTGCCGTCGGCGTTTGCCGGAGAGGACAACAAGGGGCCGGATACCTCGATCCTCGGCAAGCTGCCAGTGCCGGTGCTTATCCATTCCGGCGACCAGCTGCACTACGCGAACGACGAATTCCTCGGCCTGACCGGCTATGCGACGCTCAATGCCTTGGACGAGGCCGGCGGGCTCGGCGCGCTGTTTGCCGACCCTTATGCCGACGACGGCAGTTCCGACGGCAGCGACTGCGCTCTGCGGCTGAAGACGCGCGACGGTCAGGAGTTTCCGATCGACGCGATTTTACGCTCCGTCCCCTGGGGAAACGGCAAGGCGCTGATGCTGGTCGTACGCCGTTCCGGCGACGACGAAGCAGTAGCCATTCCACATGGCGCCGCCGACGACCAAACGCGGCCGGATGTTTCCGAGCTCAAGGCGCGCATCGCCGAAATGCGCACCATCATCGATACCGCCACCGACGGCGTCGTGCTGATCGGCCGTAACGGAACGATCCGTTCAATTAGCCGTCCGGCGGAAGCGCTGTTCGGCTTCGACAGCGACGAGGTGACCGGCAAACCGTTCATCTCGCTGTTTGCGATCGAAAGCCAGCGCGCGGCGCGTGACTATCTCGACGGGCTGTCGGAGCCCGGCGTTGCAAGCGTGATGAACGATGGCCGCGAGGTGATCGGACGCGAGGCGCAGGGGCGCTTCATCCCACTGTTCATGACCATCGGCAGACTGCCCAACGACAGCGGCTTCTGCGCGGTGGTGCGCGACATTACCCAGTGGAAGCGCGCCGAAGAGGACCTGACCCAGGCGCGCGCGGTCGCCGAACGCGCCTCGTCGCAGAAGACGGATTTCCTGGCCCGCATCAGCCACGAGATCCGCACGCCGCTCAACGCCATCATCGGCTTTTCCGAGCTGATGGTGGACGAGAAATTCGGGCCGGTGGCCAATGACCGCTATCGCGACTATCTGCGCGACATCAACCGTTCGGGCAACCACGTGCTCGATCTGGTCAACGACCTACTCGACATTTCGAAAATCGAGGCCGGTCAGCAGGAGATGGCGTATGAGGCGGTGTCGCTCAACGACACACTAGCCGAGACCGTGGCGATGATGCAGCCGCAAGCCAACCGGGAGCGCGTCATCATCCGCTCCAGCTTCGCCTCGCGGCTGCCGGAAGTGGTGGCCGATCTGCGCAGCGTGCGGCAGATCGCGCTCAATATCCTGTCGAACGCCGTCCGCTACACGCAGGCCGGCGGCCAGGTGATCGTGTCGACCGCCTATGAGCTCTCCGGCGACGTCGTCATGCGCGTGCGCGATACCGGCATCGGCATGAGCCAGTCCGAGATCGAACAGGCGCTGAAGCCGTTCAAGCAGATCAACGCGCTGAAGCGCGGCCGCGGCGACGGCACCGGTCTCGGGCTGCCGCTGACGAAGGCGATGGTCGAAGCGAACCGTGCCCGGTTCACCATCAACTCGACGCCCGGCGAGGGAACCCTGGTCGAAGTCGCCTTCCCCTCGACCCGCGTGCTGGCCGGTTAGGTCTATGGCTGCGCAAAGAAAAAAGGCGTCCAATGGGACGCCTTGAATGATAGAATTGCTGTCACAACGGGGGCTTGAGCGAATCAGATCCTCTGGGGGCTAAGAGGAACGGGATTTCTCCCTCAAGTTACGCACGACTATCGATGCCGGGCCTTAACAAATCCTTACCGGCACGCCGGAAAATTTACCAATGTGTACCACTCATGAAATCTAGGTAAATTCCGCGGAGACATTTCGTTAACCATGACCCGGTTCCAGCCCAGGCTTCATGCTCAGTCGGCAAGCTGCGGCAGATTGCGGAACAGCTCGAGCGCTTCGGGATTGGCGAGCGCTTCCTTGTTCTTGATGGCGCGGCCATGCACCATGTCGCGGACCGCGAGCTCGGTGATCTTGCCCGATTTGGTGCGCGGAATATCGCTGACGGCGACGATCTTGGCCGGCACATGGCGCGGGCTCGCCCCGGTGCGGATTTTCGCGCGGATGCGTTTTTCCAGCTCGGCATCGAGCTCGACGCCGGCAGCCAGCCGCACGAACAGCACGACACGCACGTCATTGTCGAAATCCTGGCCGATGCATAGCGCTTCGAGGATTTCCGGCATCTGCTCGACCTGATTGTAGATTTCCGCCGTGCCGATCCTAACACCGCCCGGATTGAGCGTGGCGTCGGAACGGCCATGGATGATCAGCCCGCCATGGGCGGTCCATTCGGCGAAATCGCCGTGGCACCAGACATTGTCGAAGCGCTCGAAATAGGCGGCCTCGTATTTCTTGCCGTCAGGGTCGTTCCAGAAGCCGATAGGCATTGCCGGAAACGGCTTGGTGCAGACGAGCTCCCCCTTCTCCTGGCGAAGCGGACGGCCATCATCGTCCCAGACGTCGACGGCAAGGCCGAGGCCGGGTCCCTGGATCTCGCCGGGCCATACCGGTTCGATCGGCACGCCGAGCACGAAGCAGGAGACGATATCGGTGCCGCCGGAGATCGAGGCGAGATGCACGTCCTTCTTGATGCCTTCATAGACGAAACGGAAATCTTCCGGCGACAGCGGCGAGCCGGTCGAGGAGACGGTGCGCACACTGGAAAGATCATGCGTGTGGATCGGCTTCAGGCCGGCCTTGCGCACGGAATCGATGAATTTGGCCGAGGTGCCGAAGTAGGTCATCTTCTCGGCATCGGCGAAGTCGAACAGCGCATTGCCGTCCGGGTAGAAAGGCGAGCCGTCATAGAGCAGCAAGGTGGCGCCCGACGCCAGGCCCGACACCAGCCAGTTCCACATCATCCAGCCGCAGGTGGTGAAATAGAAGAAGCGATCGCCGTCGAGCAGGCCGGCATGCAGCCGCTCTTCCTTGACGTGCTGGATCAGCGTTCCGCCGGCTGAATGGACGATGCATTTGGGGATGCCGGTCGTGCCTGACGAAAACAGGATGTAGAGCGGATGCGAAAACGGCAGCCTTTCGTAACTGACAGGCCTGGCGGCAAAGGGTGACAGCGCCTCCTCCAGCGCAGCCGCCTTGCCGATGGTTGCCGCGACGTCGGTCGACGTGCCGAGATAATCGACGATCAGGACTTTGCGCACGGTGGCGAGCTTCGCCACCACAGCCGCGATCTTGTCGGCGACTTCGATCGCCTTGCCATTGTACCAGTAGCCGTCCGGCGCGATGAAGACGACAGGCTCGATCTGGCCGAACCGGTCGAGAACACCCTGCTCGCCGAAATCGGGGGAGCAGGACGACCAGACGGCGCCGATCGAGGCGGCAGCCAGCATCGCCGCAACGGTCTCCGGCATGTTCGGCATCATCGCGGCGATGCGGTCGCCCTTCTTCACCTTGAGCGACAGGAAGAGCTGTTGCAGGCGCGAGGTCAGCGCATGCAGCTCGTTCCAGGACAGCCGCCGCTCGACCTTGTCCTCGCCGCGAAAGACGACTGCGTCGCCAAGCCCGGTTTTCTTCAGAAGATTCTCGCCGAAGTTCAGCTTCGCGTCAGGGAAGAAGGTCGCGCCGGGCATCTTGTCGCCATCGACCAGCACGCGTTCGCCCTTGTCGCCGACGATGCCGCAAAAGTCCCAGACCAGGCTCCAGAAGGTCTCGCGGTCATCGATCGACCAGCGATGCAGGTCGGCATAGGAGGAGAAAGCCTTGCCGGCCCTGCTCGCCGCGGCGTTCATGAAGGCGGTCATCGGCGCTGCGTCGATCTGCTCTTGCGTCGGCATCCAGAGCGGTGCGTCGTCAGCCATCATTGTTCCTCCGCAGGCTGCATCGCTTATGCATATCGCGATCCAGCAGAGCAAGATTTTGTTGGACCGCGCCGGTCAGGGTGTGCGCAAATGCCATCGCCGGGCCATAAAGACTTGAAATGCGTCAGCCGTCGGTTACACCCGTCGGGCGATTTTGTCGGAATGGAAGCATACGGGGCGATATGCCATCACCTTTGATCCGACGCGGAATATGGGCGATCGGCGCAGCCGTCATCGTCATCGCGCTGGTTGTCGCAGCCTTGCCGTTGATCGCCTCGACCCGTATCGTGCGTGACCGCATCGCGTGGGAAATGAGCGCCTGGAGCGGTTTCAGGGTCACCATCGATGGCGCGCCGCGCATCGAGGTCTGGCCGAATTTCCGGGCGATCCTGAGCGACGTGACGCTGTCGCAATGGACAGAGACGGATGCACCGCCTGTGATCGAGGCCGAGCGGGTCGAGGTCGACCTCTCGGCTATGGCGGCGCTGCGTGGCGACGTGGTGTTTTCGACTGCGCGGCTGGTGCGACCGACGATCAGGGTTCAGCGTACCGCGAGCGGGTTTTTCCTGCCTGCGATTCCGAGCGGCGGGCGCATTACGCGTTCGATCGATGCTGCCCGCGCGGTGATCAACACAAATCCCGCCAAGCCGGATCTCGGCAAGCTGCCGGCAGATCCGTTCGGCACAGTCGAGTTCAGGGATGGCCGCGTGGTCGCCGCCATCGGCGGCAAGGACCAGGAGATATTGAGCAGCCTGAGCGGCCAGGCGAATTGGGCCGCGATGAACAGCAATGCGACGCTGTCGGCGACCGGGATATGGCGCGGCGAAAGCGTTTCCGTCGACGCCGCATCGCCGAACCCGCTTGTGCTGTTTGGCGGCGGCGCAGCACCGGTCACGCTTTCCTTCAAGGCGGCGCCGGCCAGCTTTTCCTTCGACGGGCTGGCCAGCATGTCGGAGAACGGCTATTTCGACGGCCAGGCAAAATTTGCCGCACCTTCGCTGCGACGCGTGCTCGAATGGTCGCAGGCCGGCATCGCGCCCGGTGCGGCAATCGGCTCGATCTCGGTTTCAAGCAAGATCACGGCGACGGCCGGGCGCATCAAATTCGAAAATACGGCCCTGACCCTCGACAACAACCCCGGAATGGGCGCGCTGGACTTCACCTACGGCGAGGCACTGCCGGTGATCTCCGGCACACTTGCCTTCGATACGCTCGACCTCAGATCGTTTCTCTCCGCCTTTACCCCCGTACCATCCGCCGGCGCCGCCGGCCCGGGCGAGATCGACACAAGCTTCGCCGACCGGATCAATCTCGATCTCAGGCTGTCCGCCGCGCATGCCACGGCAGGTGCAATCCAGCTTGCCGACGTCGCCGCCACCGCCCAGGTCAAGAACGGCCTCGCCGTCTTCGACATCTCCGATGCATCCGCCTTTGGCGGCAACGTCCAAAGCAGCGTCCGTTTCGACCGCAAGCCCGCCGGCACGGAAGTCGAGATCCGGCTGCTTGCTTCCGACATCGACGGCGGCGCTTTCGGCACCGCGGCCGGGATGACGCGGCTGGTGCCGATCGGCACCGGAACCGTTTCGGTCATCCTCAAGGGGCCGGGCAGAACCTGGGACTCCATTTTCGAAAACGCCAATGGCTCGCTGTCCGCGACCTTCGGCGCGGGTGCGCTGAGCCGGCTTAACCTGCCGGCGTTCCTCAAGCACACCGAACAGGGTGGATTCTTTGCGCTTGACGACGTCTCGGACGGAACGCTGCCGATCGACGGGGCCGAGCTCAAGGCGAGCGTTTCGAACGGCGTGGCGCGCATCGACAAGGCCGAGGTGAATTCCGCGCAATACAAGATCTGGCTTTCCGGCATCGCATCCTATGCCGGACGCGGGCTGGCGCTGTCCGGCGGCATCGTCCAGCCGAGCCAGGCTGCCACGCAGACGAACGGCCAAGCGCCCAAGCAGTCGTCGTTCTTCGTCGGCGGCACCTGGAGCACGCCGTTCATCTCGCCGATAAGTCGCGGTGTTTCAGGCGAGTAAGCAGCAGGAACTCAACCTCGCTGCGCCGCCTGCTCGTCGCGCTGGCGCTGCACCTCGCGGCGTTTGTTTGCGAGCGAAGCGATGATCACGCCAACTGCGACGATCGCGATCAGAATGGTGCACGCCGCGTTGATTTCCGGCGTCACGCCAAGGCGGACCTGGCTGTAGATCTTCATCGGCAGCGTCGTGGCGCCGGGCCCCGAGGTGAAGCTGGCAATAACCAGGTCGTCGAGCGAGAGCGTGAAGGCCAGCATCCAGCCAGAGACGATCGCCGGCATGATGACCGGCAGCGTGATCTGGAAGAAGGTCCTTACCGGCGGCGCACCGAGATCCATCGCGGCTTCTTCCAGCGAACGATCGAACGTGATCAGGCGCGATTGGACCACCACAGCGACGAAGCACATGGTCAGCGTGGTGTGGGCAAGCGTCACCGTGAGAAAGCCGCGGTCGAAGCCGACAGCGACGAAGAGCAGCAATAGCGACAGGCCGGTGATGACTTCCGGCATGACCAGCGGCGCAAACACCATGCCGGAAAACAGCAGCCGGCCGCGAAAGCGCGTGTAGCGCGTCAGGGTGAGCGCCGCCAGAGTGCCGAGCACGGTCGCCACGGTGGCCGAGATGACGCCGACGCGCGCCGTCACCCAGGTGGCGTCCATCAGACCCTGATTGTGGAACAGCGACACGTACCATTTCGTCGAGAAGCCGCCCCAGACGGTGACCAGCTTCGACTCGTTGAAAGAGAACACGACGAGCAGGACGATCGGCAGGTAGAGAAAGGCAAAGCCGAGCACGATCGAAACGATGTTGAAGCGGCTCCAGGTAGCGTTCATAGGTCCTGCTCCTGGGCACGCGCCTGGGCTCGCTGGAAGAGCATGATCGGCACGATCAGCAGCAGCAGCAAGATGACGGCAACGGCAGACGACACCGGCCAGTCGCGGTTGCCGAAGAATTCGCTCCACAGCGTCCTGCCGATCATCAGTGTCTGCGAGCCGCCGAGCAGATCGGGGATGACGAACTCGCCGACGGCGGGAATGAACACCAGCAGGCAGCCGGCGATGACGCCGGGCAGCGACAGCGGGAAGGTGATCTTCCAGAAGGCGCTGGTCGGCGGGCAGCCGAGATCCTTGGCGGCCTCGATCAGCGAATTGTCCATCTTCTCCAATGCCGAATAGAGCGGCAGGACCATGAACGGCAGATAGGAGTAGACGATGCCAATGAAGATCGCCGTGTAGGTGTTGAGGATGATCAGCCGATGGCTGATGATGCCAGTGGCGAGCAGCAACTCGTTGAGCAGGCCCTCGGGCTTGAGAATGCCGATCCAGGCGTAGACACGGATCAGGAACGAGGTCCAGAACGGCAGGATCACCAGCATCAGCAAGGTCGGGCGGATCGTCGCCGGAGCGCGTGCCATGCCATAGGCGATGGGATAGCCGATCACCAACGTCAGGACCGTCGAGATGGCGGCGACGATGACGCTCGTCACATAGGCGTTGAAGTAGAGCGCGTCCTGCGTCAGCCAGATGTAGTTGTCAAAATTGAGCGCGCCAAACCACGCGACAACCCCGGAAACGCCGTCGCGGAAATCGAGCACCGGCGTGTAGGGCGGCATGGCTATCGCGGTCTGCGACAGCGAAATCTTAAAGACGATGATAAAGGGGACGAGAAAGAAGAACAGCAGCCAAAGGTAGGGGATGATGATGACGAGACGGCTAAGCAAAGCCGCTCCCAGCCTGGCCAAGGCGGATTTGCCGGCAGCGCTTGCCGAGGAGCTTGTTGCGGCGGTGACAGCGGACATGATCAGTCCCTACCGTGTCAGCACGACGCCGGCGTCGGGTCGGAAGGAAACCCAGGCGCGGTCGTTCCAGGTCAGCGGATCCTCGGTGATGCGTGCCGCGTTCATGGTACTCGCCCGCACCACCTGACCGTCATCCAGCCTGACGTGATAGATGGTCATGTCACCGAGATAGGCGATGTCGTAGACCTCGCCCTCGATGGCGTTGACGGCACCAGCCGGTTTCGTGGAGGAAACCTTGATCTTCTCCGGCCTGATAGCAAAGGTAACGGACGTTCCGGCGGCGGCACGGCCGGCATTTTCGGTGCGGATGGTGATGCCGTTGCCGGCGTCGATGCTTGCGCTGCCGGCCTCGCCAGCCGCGATCTTGCCGTCGAACATATTCACATTGCCGACGAAGCCGGCGACGAAGCGGGAACCCGGCGCCTCGTAGACCTCGGCCGGCGTCGCCACCTGCATCACCTCGCCCTTGTCGATGATGGCGATGCGGTCGGCCATCGTCATCGCCTCTTCCTGGTCATGGGTGACGACGACGAAGGTGAGGCCAAGGTTCTGCTGCAGGTCCATCAGCTCGAACTGCGTTTCCTCGCGCAGCTTCTTGTCCAGCGCGCCAAGCGGCTCATCGAGCAGCAGGACTTTCGGCCGCTTGGCCACCGAGCGGGCCAGTGCGACACGCTGGCGCTGGCCGCCCGACAATTGGTGCGGCTTGCGTTTGGCGAACTGCTCGAGCTTGACCAGCTTCAGCATGTCGGCGACGCGCTTGTCGATATCGGCCTTGGCCATGCCTTCCTGCTTGAGGCCGAACGCGATGTTGTTCTCGACCGTCATGTGCGGAAACAAGGCGTAGGACTGGAACATCATGTTGACCGGCCGCCGATATGGCGGGATGCCGCGCAGATCCTGGCCATCGAGCAGGATACGGCCGGCGGTCGGTTCCTCAAAGCCGGCAAGCATCCTGAGCAGCGTCGATTTCCCGCAGCCCGAGGCCCCGAGCAGGGCAAAGAATTCGCGTTCGAAGATGGTCAGCGACAGATTGTTGACGGCAGTGAAGTCGCCGAACTTCTTGGTGACGTTGTCGAACTGGATGTATGGCTTGGCATTCGGATCGTTCCATGGCGCGAAATCCCTGCGGATGCTGCCAAGCGATTTCATGTCCCACTCCGTGCCTGATTCTGCCCCTGAAAAACGACCCCGGCAGTCAGCCACCGGGGTCGCGTCAGATCACTATTGTCCCGTGATGACCTTGGTCCACGATCTGGTGACGAGACGTTGCGTCTTGGGGTCATATGGACCGACAGTGAACAGCTTGGCCAGCGTCGAGTCATCCGGATAAATGCCCGGGTCATCAAGGATCTCCTTGCTGACGAGCGGCTGAGAGGCCTTGTTGCCATTGGCGTAGAAGACAAAGTTGGTGGATTTGGCAATAACTTCTGGTCTCATCATGTAGTTCAGAAATTCGTGTGCCTCGGCGACATGCGGTGCATCGGCCGGGATCGCCATTTCGTCGAACCACATTTCCGCACCTTCCTTTGGAATCGTGTAGGCGATGTCGACCCCCTTTTTCGCTTCCGCCGCACGGTCGCGGGCCTGGAAGAGATCCCCCGAAAATCCGACAGCCACGCAGATGTCGCCATTGGCGAGCGCGTTGATGTATTCCGACGAATGGAATTTGCGGATAGAAGGCCGGATGCTCAGCATGAGTTCTGTGGCCTTGGCAAGGTCGTCAGGAGAGGTCGAGTCAGGCTTGAGGCCAAGATAGTTCAGCACAGTCGGAAAAATGTCTGTAGGCGAATCCAGGAAGTACACGCCACAATTGGCGAGCTTGGCGATATTCTCCGGCTTCAGGACCGCATCCCAGCTGTCGATCTTGTCGACGCCGAGGGCTTCCTTCACTTTCTCGGTGTTGTAGCCAATGCCTGTGGTCCCCCACATGTAGTTGACCGAGTATTCGTTGCCGGGGTCGAACTTCGCAACCCGCTCCATCACCACGTTCCACATATTGGAAAGGTTGGGCAGCTTCGACTTGTCCAGCTTCTGATATACCCCGGCCTGGATTTGACGGGCCAGGAACGGGCTTGCCGTCGGCACCACGACATCGTAGCCGCTACCACCGGCAAGCAGCTTGGTTTCGAGAATTTCGTTGGAATCATAGGTGTCGTAGACGACCTTGATGCCGGTTTCCTTGGTGAAGTCGTCGATGATCGAACTGTCGATATAGTCCGACCAGTTGAAGACATTGACGACACGGTCCTCGGCATGCGCGCCCAAGGTAAAAACTGCCAGAAACGCCGAAGTCGCCGAAAGCCAGAGCGCTTTGCGGGTCATGCTATTCTCCTTTGATGAGTGTTCCGTCGCCAGCTCGTCGCGGCGTGCGCCCGGCTGGGCATTTGCTTCAGGGTATTGAGCTTGCAGGCAGGCGACAAGCGCGAATTGCCGGCGCCATTATGGTTCGGCGACGAGGCGACAGTGAAGACTTGGCGTGGCGCTGGTGGTGTTGCGGCGCCGTCAGAAGCTTTCGCTACGGCGCGCGCAGGGAGACGACGATGTTGTCCGGCCTCGATGCAGCCGGCATGGAGACTTGGCAAGATACGCCTGTCTTGTTGTTGCCGTGATCGCAGCCTGCCCGCGCGGCTGCGACATTGTCAATGGTCCATCTCGCTTTGGCGCGCGCGCTGCATCAATTAGGCGAAGGCACACCGGTGACGCCCGCCCGCTGCGGCCGCGTCTGGCGCTTGAATTCGAGCCCGATATGGACGAGGAGCGCCGTGATGACGACCGCACCGCCGACGATGGTGCGCGCCGACGGCACCTCGGAATGAATGAGCCAAACCCAGATCGGGCCTAGGATCGGCTCGAACGTGCCGAGTAGCGCCGCCACGGCGGCCGGAACAAGCCGGGCGCCGGTGGCGAAGAAGGCGAGGCCGAGCCCCAGATTGACCACGCCGAAGGCAAAAAGGAAGCCCATGTCGTGGCTGGAAACGCCCAGTGCCGACGCCTGCGATGCCGCAAAGGCGGCCGCCAGCATCGTGCCGAGGCAGGTCGCCGGGGTCATACGCACATGGGCAAAGCGGCGCGTGATGACGGTGGCGATCGAGAACATGACGGCAATGAGCAGCGCCAGCCCGTCGCCGATCGGCGATACGGCGCCATCGAGCGATTCCGAGACCATGATGGCGACGCCAGCAATGACGGCGGCGATCGCCAGCCAGGTCGCCACGGCCACCCGCTCGCGAAACAGCGCCCAGGCAAACAACGCCGCCAGAAGCGGCACACCGGCCTGCATCAACAGGATGTTGGCGACGGTGGTATATGCAAGCGCCACGACGAAAGAGGTCGACGCCGTGGCGAAACAAAACGCCACCGCAAGGCCGGCCAGGCCCATGCCGCGAAACAGCTTCAGCGTGCCACGCCAGCCGTCGCGCCAGACCATGAAGCAGAGCAGGAAGGCGGCGGCCCAGACCGAGCGCCAGAACACCACCGTCCAGCTGTCGCCGGCATCGATGAAACGGGCAATGGTACCGCCGAGGCTCCACATCAGCGCCGACAGGAACACCAGCAGGAAACCGATACGCTCCTCATTTCGCGGAGGCGAAACAGCGATCTGCGGTGATGATATGTCGGTCATGAGTCGGACTGTCGGCGATTTCGAGGCGGCACGATGCACAGCGGACGACAGAAACGTGCCTTAATCGCGTAACGCAAAGACGGGGATGGGGAGTGATCCAGCATCGTGTTCCATTTGGCGCACCGACAGGTGCACAGAGATGCCCGATCATCGACAGACGCCCCATGCTCGACGTACGGTGCAAATGTATAGGGCGCCCCCATGGATGAGCCATTCTACAAAACGGCGGCGATTGGCTATGACGAGTTGTTCGCCCGTGCGACGAACTCGTTTATCCCGTCCTTGCTGAAGGCAGCACGGATTGCGCCTGGCCATCGCGTGCTCGACGTCGCAACGGGCACCGGAGCGGCAGCGCAAGCCGCTGCCATCATTGTAGGCCCTTCCGGCGCCGTGATTGGCGGCGACATCTCGCCGGCCATGCTCGAATCCGCCAAACGCAATTTGAAAGACCAGCCAATCACCCTCGCTACGTTCGACGCTCACGCGCTTCCTTATGAGGACCGTCGGTTCGACGCAGTGACCTGTCAGCTTGGGCTCATGTTCTTCTCGGACCAGCTTGGAGCGCTTTCGGAATTTCGCCGGGTTCTGCGCCCCAACGGCTGGACTGCAGTTAGCGTGACGACGACGCCAGAGCGTTCGTTGTTCGCCAGAATAGGTGCGGTAATCGCCCGCTATGCCCCTGAGAAAGCTGAAAAGCTAAATCGCTTCTTTTCCATCCCTGACGCGACGTGCTTGCACAGCTTGCTCCATCGCGCCGGGTTTCGAAAGATTGACGTCCAGCTCGAAACGTGGCCCATCAAGTTCTCGTCCTTCGACGACTATTTCAGCGGCATCGCCAAGGGCGCAACATTGAGCGGTCAGGAGTATGTCCAGCTTCCTCCGGATATGAAGCACATCGTGCGCGAGGAGGTCTGGCGCGGGCTAGCTTCGCCGAGCCCTGGAGAGCCGCTGACGATTGAAATGGACGTTCTGATAGGCAGCGGTAGCCGATAGAAGAATGCGCCCGCGGCACGATCCCCGGCAACTCTGTTTGCCGTCACTGAAAATCGAACGCCGACAGTCCCGTCACCATTTCGTCGAGGCCGAGCGGGCGTGTCACCGGTGGCTCGGCGCGGGCGAGGCAGCCGATGCGTTCACACAGCCGGCAGGCAGCGCCGACCGGCGTAGCCGACACAGCGGCGTTCTGTCCGGCCTTGCCGATGGCGGCCGGCCCCGGCAACGCTGCTCCATAGACGATCTCATCGCGAAAACCGATGTCGCAGCCGAGCAGCAGCGCTGTGCGGCGCGGTCGCTCGGCAAACGAGCCCTGCGGGCCTTCGAGCGTGCGGGCGATGCAGAGGAACGCCGCACCATCTGGCATTTCCACGGCCTCGACCAGGATCTGGCCGGGTTGGCCGAAGGTGGTATGGACCGGCAGCTTCGGACAGCCGCCGCCGAAGCGGCTTTGCGGAAAGCCGTGGCTGCCCGCCTTGCGGAAGCGATTGCCGGCACTGTCGACCTCGAGCATGAAGAATGGCACGCCCGACGCACCCGGCCGCTGCAGCGTGGTCAGCCGGTTCGCCGCTTGCTCGAAGGAAACGCCGAAGCGCGACCGCAACATGTCGATGTCATAGCGGGCGCGGACCGCAGCGGCGTGAAAAGGCTGATAGGGCATCATCAGCGCGTGCGCGGCATAGCGGCCGAGCTCGAAACGGGCGAGCCGGCGGGCTTCGTCCGTGGCCAGCTTCAGCGCCTGGATCTCGACAGCGACAGCAACGCTCATGCGGATCAGGCAGGCCTCCATAGCCACCTCGCGCAGCTGATCGAATGGCGACAGGCGCTCGGACAGGAACAGGCGCTGCGAGTGACGGTCATAGCGACGGCGCCAGTTGGGCATGGTGGCGACCGGCAGTACCTTGACGACGACGCCGAATTCACGCCGCAGCCAAGCCTTCAACGCACTGAACAGATCGTCGCCGGGATCGAGCACCGACGTGAATGCCTCGGCTTCCTCTTCGAGCGCGGTAAAATGGTTCGGCCGGCGTTCGAAAATCTCATGCACCTCGTCGATCGGCAGCCGGGCGCCGGAGAGTGCGGTGGCTTTGCCCTCACGCGCGAGCAGCTCGTTGAGATCGGATAGCCGCGCGGCCTGCTCCCGATAGGCGCGAAACAGCTTTATCACAGCGGCGGAAGCGTTGGGCGCCGCCTCGGCAAGCTCGATGAGTTCCTGGTCGCCTGGCAGTTCGCCGGCCAGCAACGGATCTGAAAACACTTCCTTCAAATCGGCGACCGAACCCCTCGCCTCGCCCTGCAATTCATGTGGGTCGACCTTGTAGACGGACGCCAGTCTCAGGATCAGTTGCACCGTCAACGGCCGTTGGTTGCGCTCGATGAGATTGAGATAGGACGGCGAGATGCCGAGCCCTTCGGCCATCGCCGTCTGGGTCAGGCCCTTGGCGTTGCGGATGCGACGAATGCGCGGCCCGGCAAAGATTTTATGGTCGGCCAATCGACTGTCCTTGACAAGAATTTTACATCCGCTGATGGCATGGCGGCGTTTACAATCATGACAAATTTACAGCTCTCATCAGTCAAACACAACACAGGTTTTCTCTTATTTCATGGCCAATTTCGGAGTTTGTCTCGCTTGCCTAGTGCCGACATGTAAATGATGTCACGCACACGGCGCACATATTCCTTCTGTACGGCGTTTCCGAAACGGCATTAAAGCCAGCCTGGAGTGACCAATGACCGATTTTTACAACCTTGTCCCGTCGGCGCCCCAAGGGCGCTTCGATGCCATCGAACGGCCGTATTCGCCAGAGGACGTGAGACGGCTGCGCGGCTCGGTGCAGATTCGGCAGAGCCTCGCCGAAATGGGGGCAAACCGGCTGTGGCAGCTCATCCATGAAGAGGATTTCGTCAACGCGCTCGGTGCCATGTCGGGCAACCAGGCAATGCAGCAGGTGCGGGCCGGGCTGAAAGCGATCTATCTGTCGGGATGGCAGGTCGCCGCCGATGCCAACACCGCTTCCGCCATGTACCCGGACCAGTCGCTTTATCCCGCAAATGCGGCGCCCGAACTGGTCAAGCGCATAAACCGCACCTTGCAGCGCGCCGACCAGATCGAGACTTCCGAAGGCAAGGGGCTGTCGGTCGACACCTGGTTCGCGCCGATCGTCGCCGATGCCGAAGCCGGCTTCGGCGGGCCGCTCAACGCCTTCGAGATCATGAAGGCATTCATCGAGGCGGGTGCGGCCGGCGTCCATTACGAGGACCAGCTGGCTTCGGAGAAGAAATGCGGCCACCTCGGCGGCAAGGTGCTGATACCGACCGCTGCACACATCCGCAACCTCAACGCTGCGCGGCTTGCCGCCGACGTCATGGGCACGCCGACGCTGGTCGTGGCCCGCACCGATGCGGAAGCGGCAAAGCTCTTGACCTCCGACATCGACGAACGCGACCAGCCCTTCGTCGATTATGGCGCCGGCCGCACCGCGGAGGGCTTCTATCGTGTCAGCAATGGCATCGAGCCCTGCATCGCCCGCGCCGTCGCCTACGCGCCCTATGCGGACCTGATCTGGTGCGAGACTTCCAAGCCCGATCTGGCGCAGGCCAGGACGTTTGCCGAGGGTGTGCGCAAGCACCATCCCGGCAAGCTGCTTGCCTATAATTGCTCGCCGTCTTTCAACTGGAAGAAGAATCTCGACGACGCGACGATTGCGAAGTTCCAGAAGGAACTCGGCGCCATGGGTTACAAGTTCCAGTTCATTACGCTGGCCGGTTTCCACCAGCTCAACTTCGGCATGTTCGAGCTCGCCCGCGGCTACAAGGAGCGGCAGATGGCGGCCTATTCGGAACTGCAGCAGGCGGAATTCGCCGCGGAAGCCAATGGCTACACCGCCACCAAGCACCAACGCGAGGTCGGCACCGGCTATTTCGACGCTGTCTCGATGGCGATCACCGGTGGCCAGTCTTCGACCACGGCCATGCATGGATCGACCGAGCACGCCCAATTCAGGCCGGCAGCGGAATAGCGGAATAGCAGACAAACAGAGGGAACGCCCAAACGGGCATGACAACACAAGGAGAAGACCAATGGCATCGATAAGCCGCGTCAAGGAACGGGCCGAAGAGCAAGCCACCAGCATGAATGTCGACCAGCAGGCGACCATTCGCATGTTGGCGAACGATCTGCACAGGCTCAATCAGTCGGTGATGAAGGCGGTCGAGGCCGGCGTCTCGGTCGAACTGGTGCGCTCGGCACGTCACCATGGCGGCGATGGCAACTGGGGCGATCTGCTGATCCCGGTCATCGCCACACAGCGGAGCCACGACTAATGAATTCTACCGCACCGCGCCTTTTTGAACGCATGCTATCGCACCTCGCAGGCTGCGGCTCTGCCTAGTCCGGCAGAGCTGCTAATGCAACGATTTCAATGACAAGCTCAGACTGAGCAAGCGCTGCAACTCCAATAACTTCCGAGGGCGGCGGGTTGTTGTAGCTGCAGTGCTTCGGGCAGTGCACCGCAAAGAATTCGTCCAAGACGTCCAAGCGGAAATTGGGGGAGCTCAGAACGCCGCCATCGGGAAATGGCCCCTTAACAAAGAAGGTCAGCCGGATGAGATGCTCGAGCGCGCTGCCAAGCTCCTCCAGATCTGATTTGATGTTGGTGAGAACTGCGCGCCACTGTGCTGCCGCGTCGCCAATGGCGCCGCCGCCGCTTTTGCCGATCGGATCGTAGTCCTCGGCCGTCGCGGTATTTCCGGAAAGGTAGACAAACCCCTTTGCGCCGGTAACGACCGTACCCTTTCCCCATGGCATCAACCGGCCGTTTTTAAATTTCTTGTGAGTCACGAGTTCCATTGTCATCTCCCGTCGCTCAAAGAGACGTGCTTAGCCAACGAGGAAGGATAGTCCAGCGAGGCGATGCGACAAGCTCGCGACAGACTTGCCTCGCCTTCATCCAACCTGCTTCAATCCGGCTACGGCTGCGAGTTGATGCGTTCGCGCTGCACAGCCAAACTTCGCTGAAGCCTGCCCAGTTGTAATGGCGACTTCTCCTTTCGAGCGGCGGCAAAGAAAAGCACTTAATTTTAATTTTAATGTTTCTTGCGATATTCTCCTGATATGCCATTTCAGCTTGACATGAGCAGCGATCTCACGCCAATTACCTCTCAAGTTTCAACCCTGCATTGAAACACTGAACAACGGCCTGCCCCGCCATGTGCCCAGCGAATCGCGAAATCGAGACTGCAAAGCAGGCGGCGTTCGTTAGCCGGGGCGTGGAGACGCGGATGCTCCCAGATTTCTCGCGGGTGCTGGTGGTCGGAAAATCACCGATCAACCGGGTCGTGGTTTCAAAGATCGTTGAGCGGTCCGGCCTCAAACCGATCTCGGAAACTCCCGAAACCGCGGCAAAGGCCTTGCACGCGCTGATTCCCGGCACTGTCGTTCTCGACGGCGGAGCGGAGAACGGTGACTGCGACGCCTTGCTGTCGGGCATCGATGCGCTGCGAAGGGCGTCAGGCAAATCGCTTCCGTTGGTGATCCTGCTCTCAGTCAACACCGGCACTCCGGAGACCCTGGGCCTGTCGAGCGTCATCGATGCGGTGGTCGTCAAGCCGATCACCACCGAACGGCTGCAGCCGGTGATCGACCGGCTGGTCGGGCTCGGCCGCAACTGACCTCTACCGCGACGCGTCGACTGCAGACCTGATCAATCAATCTCGCCGATACGCTCGATCAGGCCCGGCAGTTCACCGAGATTGGCTATCTGGCGAAAGCGCGGTGCTGAGACCGGCGGCTCGACATGCTCCAGCACCCAGGTCAGTTCATGCGGCACGTGGATGCCCCAACTGCCGGCTTCGATTGCCGGCACGACGTCGGATTTGAGCGAGTTGCCGACCATCATGCCCTTTTCCGGGCCATCGCCGTAGCGGCTGAAGATCCGGCTATAGGTGGCAGCGCTCTTGTCGCTGACGATTTCGACCGCATGGAACAGCTCGCCCAGTCCGGATTGCGCGAGCTTGCGTTCCTGGTCGAAGAGGTCGCCCTTGGTGATCAGCACCAGGCGGTAGGCGCCGGCCAGCTTTTCCACGGTCTCGCGCGCATAGGGAAGCGGCTCGATCGGATGGCTGAGCATCTCGCGGCCCGCGGCGAGAATTTCGGCAATGGTTGAGGCAGGCACGTGGCCTTCGGTGACCTCGATCGCCGTCTCGATCATTGACAGCGTAAATCCCTTGATGCCGAAGCCGTAGACCGCGAGGTTGCGCTTCTCGACCTCCAGCAATCTTGCCGAAATCCAGTCCTCCTCGGCGTGGTCGGCGAGCAGCGCGGCAAAGCGCTTCTCGGTCATGCGGAAGAACTGTTCGTTCTGCCACGGCGTGTCGTCGGCGTCGAAGCCGATCATCGTCAGTTTGCGGCTGTGTTGCATTCGGCCTTCAATTGCGGCGTTGCGGGACGCCGACCCTAGACCAGGATGTTTTTATCCGGAAGTCGTTGTGTTCCCCCGGTAATCGAGGCGCACGCTAGCCGGCTCCCCTTCCCTTTGGTCGCCGGCAACGGCTATACTCCACAATCTGCAACAAATCTGGTGATTGATGCCGCCTGCAAAAAAGGAAGTCCGTCCGTCGAGCCGCGGAGGACGCGCCCGCACGCCTGCCTTCGTGAAAAACCAACGTGGCGTCAAGAACTGGAAGGAAGTCAGCGCCTGGCTGGAATGGCGCGGCATCGAAGACATCGAATGCATCACGCCCGACCAGGCCGGGGTTGCGCGCGGCAAAATGATGCCGTCGAAGAAGTTCACCTCCAACACCTCGCTTGCCCTGCCTTCGGCGGTGTTCATGACGACGATCTCGGGTGGTTATCCGGAGGACGGCAACGGCTTCCACTATCCGGAGGACGATGGCGACCTCAAGCTGATGCCTGACCTCTCGACGCTGACGGTGGTGCCGTGGGAGGAGGACCCGACGGCGGCGGTCATCTGCGACCTCGTCCACCAGGACGGCCGCTCGGTCGAGTTCACACCGCGCAACGTTCTGAAGCGCGTGCTTGCCGCCTATGACAGACGCGGGCTGAGACCTGTGGTGGCGCCCGAGATCGAGTTCTACCTGGTGCGCAAGAACCCCGATCCGGACTACCCGCTGACCCCGCCAGTCGGGCGCTCCGGACGGCCGATCGGCGGCGGCGCCGGCTATTCGATCGCCGGGGTCAACGAATTCGACGAACTGATCGACGACATCTATCATTTCTCCGAAAGCCAGGGCCTGGAGATCGACACGCTGATCCACGAAGAGGGCGCCGGCCAACTCGAAATCAATCTGCGTCACGGCGATCCGATCGAGCTCGCCGACCAGGTGTTCATGTTCAAGCGAACCATCCGCGAGGCGGCGCTGAAGCACGAGATCTATGCCACGTTCATGGCCAAGCCGATCCAGGGGCAGCCCGGTTCGGCCATGCATATCCATCAGTCGATCATCGACAAGAAGACCGGCAAGAACGTCTTTTCCGCGGAGGACGGCTCGGAGACCGAGGCCTTCTTCCACTTCATCGGCGGCATGCAGAAACATGTGCCGAACGCGCTGGTGATGTTTGCGCCCTACGTCAATTCCTACCGGCGGCTGACGCAGGCGGCCTCGGCGCCGGTCAACAACAAATGGGGCTACGACAACCGCACCACGGCCTTTCGCGTGCCACGCTCCGACCCGGCAGCGCGGCGCGTCGAAAACCGCATTCCTTCCTCCGACGCCAATCCCTATCTGGCGCTGGCCGCATCGCTCGCTTGCGGGCTGATCGGCATGACCAATAAGATCAAGGCCGATCCGCCGGTACTGACGACCGCCAATGAGGATGAGATCGACCTGCCGCGCGGCCTGCTCGAAGCCGTCGACCTGTTCGAGGCCGACGAGGAACTCTGCGCCCTACTCGGCAAATCCTTCGCAGCGACTTATGCGGCGATCAAGCGGGCGGAATTCGAGACCTTCATGGAAGTGATCAGCCCATGGGAGCGGGAGTATTTGCTGCTGAATGTGTAGTAGGGGAGTAGGGCAATATGGCAGTAGGGCAGTTAGGGCAGTAGGGCAAGGATGACGGACAAGATCGCATCGTACCGGGATCTGATCGTCTGGCAGCAAGCCATGGACCTAACGGTTGCAATCTCCCAAGTCACAAGGACCTGGCCGAAGGACGAGCTCTACGGGCTGACGGGTCAGGTGCGTCGGGCAGCAACGTCTGTGCCAGCCAACATCGCCGAGGGTTACGGCCGAGAAAGCCGAGCTTCCTACCAGCAGTTTCTCAGGATCGCCCAGGGATCACTCAAGGAACTGGAGACACACCTTCTAATCGCGCAACGGGTTGGAATTACCTCTCGCGAGGCAGTCGAATCATTAATGCCTCACAGCGAGAGCGTAGGAAAGCTCTTGCGGCTTCTCATCCGCAAGCTGTCGGCTGAATAGACACCTACTGCCCTACTGCCCTACTCCCCTAGCCGAGCATCATGACTTACCAATCCCCAATCTCCCCCGGCCGCTCCTGGTACGAGGACACGGCCGGACCAAGGCCCGAATATCCGGCGCTCGACGGCGACCGGACATGCGACGTGGTGATCGTCGGCGGCGGCTTTACCGGCCTGTCGGCTGCGGCTCATCTCGCCAAGTCAGGCGCGGATGTCGTGCTTATCGAAACGCATCGTTTCGGTGACGGCGCATCGGGCCGCAATGGCGGCCAGCTCGGCACCGGACAGCGGGCCTGGGCAGAGGAGCTGGAAGCGGAATACGGCTTTTCCCGCGCCAAGGCGCTGTTCGACCTCGCCGAAGAAGCCAAGGCGCATCTCCTCGACTTCGCCGCGATGCACCAGATCGAGATCGACTATATGCCCGGCCAAATGTCGGTGGCGCACAAAAAGCGCTATGTCGACGACTACAAGGCGCATGCCGAGATCATGGCAAGCCGGTTCGGCTATCCGCACATCTCATTCATGGATGCCGCGGAGACAGCCGAGCGGCTCGGCTCGACGCATTATTTCGGCGGCACCCGCGACACGGGCACCGGCCACATCCATCCGCTGAAGCTGGTGATCGGCACCGCAAAAGTCGCGGCACAGGCCGGCGCAAAGCTTTTCGAGCAGACACCGTCGACCGGCATCACCTCCGGCGGCGGCAAAGTGAGGGTGACGACGCCGAAGGGCACGATCATCGCCGGGAAGTGCTTGATCGGGGTCAACGCCTATGGCGGCACGCTCGAGCCGGTGAGTGCTTCGCATATCATGCCGATCGGCTCATTCATCGGCGCAACGGTACCGCTGGGCGCCGATTCCAAAGTGTTGCCGGGTGGCGAGGCGGTCGACGATTCGCGCTTCGTCGTGCGCTATTTCCGCAAATCGAAGGATGGGCGGCTGCTGTTTGGCGGGCGCGAGATCTACGCAGTCAACGATCCCAAGGACATTCACATCCACATCCGCCGGCAGATCGCCGAGATCTATCCGGCACTGAAGGACATTGAGATCACCCATGGCTGGGGCGGCTATGTCGGCATCACCGTACCGAGAAAGCCGTTCGTGCGCGAAGTCATGCCCAATGTGATCTCGGTCGGTGGTTATTCCGGCCACGGCGTCATGCTGGCCAATTTTTTCGGCAAGCTTTATGCCGAGACGGTCGCCGGCAACCGCGACCGGCTGAAGCTGATCGAGGATTTGAAGATTCCGCCTTTCCCCGGCGGCCGGCGTTTCCGCGCGCCACTGCTCTTTCTTGCGCTCAACTGGTACGCGTTGCGGGACAGGATTTAACCAGGCGTTGCAGAATCCTTAACCAGGGCGCAGAATCCCCGCCAAGGGCGCAGTGATGCCACAATCGCGGGCGAAAGATGATGCTCGTGGGCAGCTGAACGGGGAATTTTTGCGGGCCTGCCCGCTTTTGGTTTGGGAACGATGCCGATCGAAATGCCGGCTCTCCGGCATCGGTCGTGAGAACATCGGCCCGCAAATGGAGGTGGCAAGTGTGAGAGAGCCCTTCAGTTTCGGTGCGCCGGAACGACGGCGCCTTGCGATGCAATTCGGTTACGATATGCGGCCGACGTTCTGGCACGGGGTCCGGTCGAACGCGCATCTCGTGATCGCTGCGCTTGGCACGGCAGCACTGCTCGGCGTTGCCGCAGTGGCGCTGTGGCTGGCCTTGCCGGCCAATGAACGACAGGCGGCGGCGAGCCCTGAGCAGACCGTTCCGACCATTCCGGTCAAGACGACGAAGATCATGCCTTCCAAGGTCGCTGCGGCGCCGCGGACGACGGGCAAGGCCGACGCGGTTTCCCCGGCGGT
This sequence comes from Mesorhizobium sp. M1163, assembly GCF_040318415.1. Taxonomy (NCBI): domain Bacteria; kingdom Pseudomonadati; phylum Pseudomonadota; class Alphaproteobacteria; order Hyphomicrobiales; family Phyllobacteriaceae; genus Mesorhizobium; species Mesorhizobium sp. M1163. The sequence continues at coordinate 416,347 of NZ_JAMYMF010000001.1, forward strand.
GGCCGCGGCGGAAGCCGACATACCGGCGCTGGCTCCCAACGATCCCCGCTGGACGGGACCAAAGACGGCATCGGCCGCCGCCACAGCAGCATCCGACCAACTGGCAAGCCAGACCGATCAGGCGGCCGATAAATCGTCTGCTTCGGTGGCATTCGCCGATCCGGCAGCGAAACCCGACGCTGCGGCATTGTTTGCCAAGGTGGCGGCTCCCGGCAGCTCGACGAAAAACACAGGGCCCGACGGTGCGCAGACCGCTGCCATCCCCACACCCAAGCCGCAACTGCCGACGCAGTCCGCGAGCGAAGACGACAACAGCACCAAGGCAAAATCCGGAAAAACCAATACTGCCGGTACCGGACGCATCCTGAGATCCGTCACCATGCGCACCGGCCCAAAGAAGAATGCGGCCGCCATTCTCACCGTGCCGGCCAAGACCTCGGTGCAAGTGATGAGTTGCAAGCAGTGGTGCCAGATCGTCTACAACGGCAAGCGCGGCTGGGTCTACAAGAGCTACGTCAAAACCGGGGCGTAGGACAGACAGAGCGATCGCGGCTCGGATCGCTCGCCATCAGCCGCCTGTCGCCGGATGGCCTAGGGGTTCAAATGCAACGGCCGCCGTCGACTTCCAGCGCCACGCCGGTGATGAAAGCTGCTTCATCCGATGCGAGCCAAAGCGCGGCATTGGCCACGTCAAGCGGCGTCGAAAGCCGGCCGAGCGGGATCGATGCGCGGAACTTCTCGCGGATCTCGGGTGTGTCGGCGCCCATGAATTTCTCAAGCATGCCGGTCTCGCCGGCGACCGGGCACAGGCAGTTGACACGGATGTTCTTTGGCGCGAGTTCCACCGCCATCGATTTGGTCGCGGTGATCGCCCAGCCCTTCGATGCGTTGTACCAGGTGAGACCAGGCCGCGGCCTGATACCGGCCGTGGAAGCCGTCGTCAGGATGACGCCGCCGCCTTGCCGCTCCATGGCCGGCACCACGGCAAGTGCTGCGTTGTAGATTGCCTTCATGTTGACTGACGTGATCAGGTCGAAGGTCGCTTCGTCGACTTCCAGCATGTCACCGTTGCGATGGGTGTAACCGGCATTGTTGACCATGATGTCGATGCGACCGAAGGCGCTCATTGCAGCATGGACCATGTCGTCGAATTCGGACCGCAGCGAGACGTCGGTCTGGGTCCAGATCGCCTTTTCGCCGATCTCGCCGGCGACGCGCTCTGCGTCCTTGGCGTTCAGATCGGCGACAACGACCCGCGCGCCCTCCTCGGCAAAGCGCCTGGCCATGCCCTCGCCAAAACCCGAGGCAGCGCCGGTGATGATGGCGACCTTGTTTTGGAGGCGCATGCCTTTCTCACTCATCGTTGAAGACGATCGACGACGCGTTTGGCCATGGCCATCGAAAGATGTGTGTCCATTGCCGATTTCTCCTTTGGCTTTCGCCTTGATCCCGCTCTATGCTGCACCTGCGAACGCTCCCGGAAGCATCGCTTGCCGACAAGCCTCCGGCCAGAGCCGGTGTCAAGAGCACACGCGGATGTGACGCAATGACACTGGCAAGTTTAAATCGATTAGATTATATCAGCCGCGTTATCGCGACCGGCGTCAGAGCGGACAGACCATGACCAGCCAGATCATCCCCGTCGACCCTTTCGACTTTATCATTTTCGGCGGCACCGGCGATCTGTCGGAACGCAAGCTTCTGCCGTCACTGTACCACCGGCAGCGCGACCACCAGTTTTCCGAGCCGACGCGCATAATCGGCACATCACGTTCGAAGATGACCGATGAGGAATTCCAGTCTTTCGCCAGGCAGGCGATTGCCGATCATGTGAAACCGGAAGATATCGACGCCACGGAACTGAAAACGTTCCTCGCACGGCTCTCGTATGTCCCGGCCGACGCAACCACAGGTGCCGGCTTCGACAGGCTGAAGAAGGCGATCGGCGACAGCGAACACATCCGCGCTTTCTATCTGGCGGTGGCGCCGGCGCTATTCGGCGACATCTCGCACAAGCTGAAGGAGCACGGGCTGATCACGCCGAATTCGCGGATCGTGCTGGAAAAGCCGATCGGCCGCGATCTCGCTTCGGCGCGCGCGCTCAACGACCTGGTCGGCGACGACTTCCATGAAAGCCAGATTTTCCGCATCGACCACTATCTCGGCAAGGAGACGGTGCAGAATTTGATGGCGCTGCGCTTCGCCAACGCGCTCTACGAGCCGTTGTGGAATTCCGCCAATGTCGATCATGTGCAGATCACCGTGGCCGAGACGGTCGGCCTGGAAGACCGCGTCACCTATTACGACAAGGCTGGCGCGTTGCGCGACATGGTACAGAACCACATGCTGCAGCTGCTCTGCCTCGTCGCCATGGAGGCGCCGTCGTCGATGGACGCCGATGCCGTCCGTGACGAAAAACTGAAAGTGCTGCGGGCGCTGAAACGCATCAACGGCAACGAAGCGCCCAAGCACACGGTGCGTGGGCAATACCGTGCCGGCGCCTCGGCCGGCGGGCCGGTGAAGGGCTATGTCGAGGAACTCGGCAAGAACAGCAACACCGAGACCTTCGTTGCGCTCAAGGCCGAGATCGGCAACTGGCGCTGGGCCAGCGTGCCGTTCTACCTCCGCACCGGCAAGCGGCTGGCGACCCGCGTTTCGGAGATCGTTATCGAATTCAAGCCAATCCCGCATTCGATCTTCGGCGAGAGCGCCGGGCCGGTCTCCGCCAACCAACTGGTCATCAGGCTGCAGCCCGACGAAGGCGTCAAGCAGTTCATCATGATCAAGGATCCGGGCCCGGGCGGCATGCGGCTGCGCCAGATCCCGCTCGACATGAGTTTTGCGCAATCCTTCGACGGCCGCGCGCCCGATGCCTATGAGCGGCTGATCATGGACGTCATCCGTGGCAACCAGACGCTGTTCATGCGCCGCGACGAGGTCGAGGCTGCGTGGAAATGGATCGACCCGATCCAGGACGCCTGGGAAAGCGGAAGGCAAGAGGCGCAAGGCTACACCGCAGGCACATGGGGCCCCTCGGCCTCGATTGCGCTGATCGAACGCGATGGGCGGACATGGCACGAGAGCAATTAGGCGGCGCCTACAACTGGCACGAATTTGCCGGACGCCAGGAGTTGGCGACAGCGCTTGCCGGCCACGTCGCCGGCCGCCTGTCAAAGGCGATCGCCGAGCGCGGCACGGCACTGCTTGCAGTCTCGGGCGGCACGACGCCGGCGAAATTCTTCGCGGCGCTTTCGACCGTTCCTATCGCCTGGGAAAAGGTGACGATAACATTGGTCGACGAGCGCTTCGTGCCGCCCTCGTCGCCGCGCTCCAATGCCGGTCTGGTTGCCGCCAACCTGCTGCAGAACGCGGCCGCCGCCGCGAATTTCGTGCCGCTCTACCACGCTGCGGCAACTATCGCGGGCGCAGCGGTCTCCGACAGTGAGGCGCTGCAAGTGCTGCCCTGGCCCCTCGATGTTGTTGTGCTCGGCATGGGAACTGATGGCCACACCGCCTCGTTCTTTCCGGATGCCGACAACCTGGCAAGATTGCTCGATCCGTCGTCGCAAAGGATCGTGCTTCCGGTTCACGCGGCAAGCGCCGGCGACCCGCGGCTGACGCTGTCACTGGCGCGGATCATCAATGCCGGCTTCATCGCGCTGCATATCGAGGGCGCGGAAAAACGCACCGCATTCGAGGCCGCGCTTGGAGTTGGAACACGAAAGCCCATTCGCGCCGTGCTCGATGCAACTCAAAAGCCCGTAGAGGTTTTCTGGGCACCCTGATCTCAACTTGGCTGCAGGTCCCGGCAACAGCCGGAAGGTGTTTGCGGGACCTCGCCTGAAAGGACCGACCGCCATGACCGCAAGACGCGACATCGAAGCCATCACCCAGCGCATCCGTGAGCGCTCCAGGCCCGGTCGCGAGGCTTATCTCGGCCGCATCGCCGAAGCCTCGAACCGCACCGCCAACCGGGCCGTGCTGTCCTGCGGCAACCTGGCCCATGGCTTTGCCGTGTGCAGTCCTTCCGAAAAGGTGGCGCTTGGCGGCGACCGGGTGCCGAACCTCGGCATTATCACCTCCTATAACGACATGCTGTCGGCGCATCAGCCTTTCGAGACGTTTCCGGCACTGATCAAGGACGCGGCCCGCGAGGCCGGCGGCATCGCCCAGGTGGCCGGCGGCGTGCCCGCGATGTGCGACGGCGTAACCCAGGGCCAGCCCGGAATGGAGCTGTCGCTGTTCTCGCGCGACGTGATCGCCATGGCCGCGGCGATCGGCCTGTCGCACAACATGTTCGACGCCGCCGTCTATCTCGGCGTCTGCGACAAGATCGTGCCGGGGCTGGTGATCGCGGCGCTGACCTTCGGTCATCTGCCGGCGGTCTTCATCCCGGCCGGGCCGATGACGACCGGCATTCCGAACGACGAAAAGGCCAAGATCCGCCAGCTCTATGCCGAGGGCAAGGCGGGGCGGGCCGAACTGCTCGAAGCCGAATCCAAATCCTATCACGGGCCGGGAACCTGCACTTTCTACGGCACCGCCAATTCCAACCAGATGCTGATGGAGATCATGGGCCTGCACACGCCTGGCGCCTCGTTCGTCAATCCGGGCACGCCGCTGCGCGACGCGCTGACCAGGGAAGCGACCAAGCGGGCGCTGGCGATCACAGCGCTCGGCAACGCCTACACGCCAGCCGGGCGGATGATCGATGAGCGCTCGATCGTCAACGGTATCGTCGGCCTGCACGCCACCGGCGGTTCGACCAACCACACCATCCATTTGATCGCCATGGCGGCGGCGGCCGGCATCGCCATTACCTGGCAGGATATTTCCGACATCTCGGAAGCGGTGCCGCTGCTGGCGCGGGTCTATCCGAACGGCCTTGCCGATGTGAACCACTTCCACGCCGCCGGCGGGCTCGGCTTCCTGATCCGCGAACTGCTCGACGCAGGCATTTTACATGAGGATGTGCAGACGGTGTGGGGCGAAGGGCTGCGCCCCTACGCGGTCGAGGCCAAGCTCGGCGCCGATGGCGGCGTCGTGCGCGAGGCCTCGCCGCGCCAGAGCGGCGACGAGAAGGTGCTGGCGCCGTTCAAGAAGGCGTTCCAGCCGAGCGGCGGGCTGAAAGTGCTTTCAGGCAATCTCGGCCACGCCGTCATCAAGACATCGGCGGTCAAGCCGGAGCGGCGCATCATCGAGGCACCGGCCAAGGTGTTCGACAGCCAGCAAGGGCTGAACGAGGCGTTCAAGGCGGGGTCGCTGACCGGCGACTTCATCGCCGTCATTCGGTTCCAGGGCCCGAAGGCCAACGGCATGCCGGAATTGCACCGGCTGACCACCGTGCTCGGCATCCTGCAGGACCGCGGCCAGCATGTGGCGCTGGTTACCGACGGGCGCATGTCGGGTGCCTCCGGCAAGGTGCCGGCGGCGATCCACGTGACGCCGGAAGCGGCGGAGGACGGGCCGATCGCCAGGATTCATGACGGCGATATTATCAGGCTCGACGCCGAGGCCGGAACGCTCGAGGTGCTGGTGCCGGCCGGCGATTTCGCACTGCGCCGGCCCGCGGACAGCGACCTCATAGGCAATGAATTCGGCTTCGGCCGGGAGCTCTTCGCCGGGTTCCGGCAGATGGTGGGCCGCGCCGACCATGGCGCGAGCGCCTTCGGCGTGGCGTGACTTTTTCGGCCATGAGGAAGAGCGGCTGGTGGCCGCTCTCCCTTGGATCTATTGAACCGTCAGCTCGGCTCGCGCGCCGGCCCTGACCGTTACCGCGCCTTCCTTCGAGCTGCTGTCCGACTTCTCCGAAACCACCGCGTAGTCGCCAACCGACAAGGTGGCCTGATACTTCTGGTCATAGGCGTAGCCGACCGACTTGCGGGTTCCATCGATGGCCTTCTTGGCCTCGAATATCTCGATCTTCGAGGCCCCTGGCGCGGTGATCGCCAGCACGCCGGCGTTCATGGCGATCTTCAGATCCTGATGTTCGCCAATTTTGACACTGAACGGCTGCTCGGCCACCGCGAGATCGACGGTCGCGACCATTACATAATCGTCGGGCGGCAGATCGAACTTGCTGTCGGGGCCGTAGGCATAGGTCACCTCCTGCCTGGTCCCGCCGATGTCCTTTTTCGCCTGGAACACCTTGAAGCCGACGCCAGAACCCTCGGCCTTGTCGCCACCGGCAGCATAGTAGGCGTTGGCGACGACATGCCCGACGCCGACGATGATATCCTTGTCGATGACCCTGCCGGCGGCAAGCGGGACCGTCTCGGTAACCACGCCCTGGCCGATCGTGACGGTCACCTTCTCGTCGCCGGCCGGCAGCACGACTTTCGTGTCGCCATAGTAGGTCGGCAGGGTGTCGACGCCTGGATAGGCGATCACGACCGCCGCGCCGCCGTCAACGTCCGCCCCTTCGCTTGGCCGCGGGTGGATAACCAGCGTGCCGGCATTCAACGTGAAGAGCGGCTTGGCGACCTGGCCAGGCTCGATCTTGATCTTCTGTTCGGCTTTGGCCTCGCCGGCGCGCGCGACGACGATATAGTCGCCCGCCTCCAGATTGCCCTTGTAGGCACCGTACTCGGTGGCGACGGGATCGCCGCGCGTGCCGTCGGAATTCGCCTTATAGATCTCCCAGGCATTGCCGTCGGTGACGGGATCGCCACCTTCGGCAAGCACGACGGTGGGCACGAAATTGGACTCCGCCGGCTGGGCAGGCGCCGGCTGGGGAGCAGGCTCCGGGGCGGCAGCCGGTTCAGGAGCGGATGGCGGCGGCGCAACGGTCTCGACGAGGGCGTCCTGCAATGCCTTTTCATCCGATGCTTCGATATATTTGCCGCCGGTGTTATCGGCCAGGCAGGCGACCTGCTTGCCTTCGGCAGCCGTCAGGCCAAAGCCGACGACATCGACGGTGAAGTCGATGCCGGCAGCCTCAAGCTCCTTGCCGAGCGCACAGGGATCGCCGCTGCATGTCTCGATGCCATCGGTGATGAGAACGACCGTCGCCTTGTCCTCGGTGTATTTCAATGCTTCCGCCGCTTGCTTGACAGCGGCGGTCAGCGGCGTCTTGCCCTGAAATTTCAAGCTGTCGGCCGCGGCTGAGATCGCACTTGCCGAGCCTGCCTGCGGCGGCACGATGAGTTCGATGTCGTCGCAACTGGCCTTCTCGCGATGGCCATAGGCCATGAGGCCGATTTCCTCATCGGCCGGGACCGATTGCAGCACGTTCCGCAGCGATTGACGGGCGATTTCGAGCTTGGGCTTGCCGTCGATCTGCGCCCACATCGAGCCGGAGGCATCGAGAATGACGATGACGCGATCGGCGGCGAAACCGAACCCCGTCGTCCAGAGCAACAGGGCCGCCGCAGCGACGCTCCGCACAAATCCCGCCATCAAAAATCTCCCCCGTCAGTCGCCGCCGCTCGGCGCCGGAACGCTATTTGACGCCGCGTCGCGACACAAGCCCGGACGGAGTACGAAGCTGCGTCGCCTCTCTGCCAAACCCTCAATAGGTCGTGCGGCGTTCCTCGGAAGGCGGCCGGCCGAATTGCAGCCGGTAGCTCTGGGCAAAATAGGAATGCGAGGTGAAGCCGGTGGCGATTGCCACGTCGAGGATCGGCATGTTGGTCTGGCGCAGCAATTCGCGCGCCCGCTCGAGCCTGAGCCGCATGTAATAGCGCCCGGGCGTCACACTGAGATGGCGCAGGAACAGGCGCTCGACCTGGCGCACCGACAGGCCCGCCGACTTGGCGAGCTGCACCGCCGACAGCGGCTCGTCGAGATGGTCGGCCATCAGCTCGACGATGCGGCGCAGCTTCTCCGACTTGCCGGTCAGGTCGCGTTCCGGGCCGACGCGCTGGCGGTCCCCGGCCGAGCGGATGCGCTCATGCTGGAACTGGTTGGCGACGCCATTGGCGAGACTCGAGCCGAAATCGCCGCGCACGATTTCCAGCATCAGGTCGATCGAGGTGGTGCCGCCGGCGCAGGTGTAGCGCTTGCGGTCGATCTCGAAGACGTTGCCGGTGCAGTTGATGTCCGGAAAGCGTTCGAGGAACCCGGCGCGGTTTTCCCAATGGATGGTGCAGCGATAGCCATCGAGCTGGCCTGCTTCGGCAAGCAAATAGGAGCCGACCGAAAGCGCGCCGAGCGCATTGCCGCGCCGGCCCCAGCTGCGCAGCGCCGCCAGCACCTTGCTCTTGCCGGGAAATTCCGTCGTCAGCCCGACCGAGACGAAAAGGATATCGACCGGCGGCAGATCGACAACGGCGTAGTCGATCTTGAGCGGCAGGCCGTTGGAAGCCATGACGGCATCGCCGTCGGCCGACACCGTCGTCCAGCCATAGAAATCGCGGCCGAGCAGCCGGTTCGCCGACCGGAACGTGTCGATTGCCGCGGCCAGCGAGAACATGGAGAACTTGTCGACCAGCAGAAACCCGAACTGCCGGCCGCCCTGAACGGGATCATTGGTGACCGGCCGTTCTAAGGGAACAGTGAGGTTCGGCAAGGACGCTGCTCTCTGGTCAGAAGGAAGGCCGTTTCAACCCGGCTGCGAGATAGGCGGAAGCTAGCGTGTTGGCCATCAGCATGGCAATGGTCATCGGCCCGACGCCGCCAGGCACCGGCGTGATGGCGCCGGCCGCCTTCGCTGCTTCGGCAAAGGCGACATCGCCGACGAGGCGGGTCTTGCCTTCGCCCTTTTCAGGTGCGGCGATACGGTTGATGCCGACGTCGATGACGGTGGCGCCAGGCTTGACCCAGTCGCCGCGGACCATTTCAGGTCGGCCGACGGCTGCGACCAGAATATCGGCGGTGCGGGCAAGCGCCGGCAGGTCCCTGGTGCGGCTGTGTGCGATGGTGACCGTGCAGTTGGCGGCAAGCAGTAGATTCGCCATCGGTTTGCCGACGATGTTCGAGCGCCCGACGACGACCGCATTGAGGCCGGACAGATCCTTGCCGCGCACCCGTTCGATCAGCAGCATCGAGCCGGCCGGCGTGCAAGGCACGAAGGCGGTCTCGAACTCGCCGGTGCCGAGCTTGCCGACATTGATGAAGTGGAAGCCGTCGACATCCTTCTCCGGCGCGATGGTCTGGATGACTTTGCCGGCATCGATATGGCCGGGAAGCGGAAGCTGCACCAGGATGCCGTTGATGGCCGGATCGGCGTTGAGCTGGCCGATGATCTTCAACAGGTCCGGCTCGGAGGTCTCGGCCGGCAGCGTGTGCTGAACCGAATGGAAGCCGCATTCCTTGGCGGTGCGGGATTTGGAGGCGACATAGACCTGGCTCGCCGGATCCTCGCCGACGATGACCACCGCGAGGCCGGGCTGCCGTCCGCCCTTTTCCGCCAGTTCGGCGACCAGGGCCTTGACCCGCCGCACCACGTCTTCGGCGACGCTTTTTCCGTCAATCAACTCAGCCATGAACCACCCTCGACGCCCGATCGCCTAAGCCTGCCGCGTTAAAGCATCCCGCGGCGTACTCCAGATACCTTTTATGCATGTCGTTGCCCAGAACCATGCGCAGCCGGGCGGACATGCAGCGCGGCATTTTCACGAAAATCGAGCCGGGCAATCCCGTCAATGCGCCGTCCCATGCCGCTAACTCGAAACCGGCATGTTTTATTCGACGCTTAGAAATAGCGGCGCGTGCGGTTTTCGGTGAGCTCGCGAACCGCTTCGCGGAATTCACGCAGGCTGGCACGGATTTCCTCGATCTGGCTTTGCTGATCGGCGGCTTCCGAAACCTGATTTGCCTCCTTCGACCAGGCCTGAGTATAGGCCGAATGCTGCGGCGTGGGTTGCTGCGGATAAGGTGGCTGTCCGGCATAGAGCGGCTGTAGATCGAAGGCAGGCGGCATCGCTGCGCCGGAATTTGTCGCGGCGGAAGTCTCGCCGGACGCCATCTCCTCCGGCGCTCTGCCGGGCATGAGCCTGCGCAGCGCTGACAACACGGTACCGATCGGACCCCGACGCGCTGCCCGGTACGCTTTGTCCTCAGCGGGACCGGCATCGCGGCCGCCAACGGAGCCAGCGGGGTCGAACAATACATCGGCAGCTGCAGGCTCTTCCGTCAGTATGGTGGCGGCCTCCGGCCCATCAGGATGGAGCTGGCTTGTGCCGGCGGCTGCCAACAGGATCGGACTGGCACGCGCCTCGCGGCGCGACCGGGCGAGACGATGGCGTGTGGCGGCATCCTCGCGCCATGACGGGCCTGCACGGTCCTCTAGCGAAACCAGCGATGCTTCGTCCTCGTCGCGCACTGCCTCGACGAGCGACAGCAAAGACCGCTCGTTCCTCCAGTGTTGACGATTATCCCTGTAAGCCATGGTTCCTGGAGCTTTCCCCTAGGGCTGGGACGTAGCGACCGTCCACTGGTTAAGCCATGCTAAACAGGCATAGGAAATAAAAGGTTAATTTGGTCGGCTGAGAGACCTCGTTTCCCGCCTTAAGACAATGCCATCGAGTTCGTCGCCCACGATTGGTCGATCACTCGAAAAATGGCGGGATGTCGGTTAAGGGTTCATGAAGTCGCCATCTTGAACACCGTCAGAATTCGGGGGAGGCTATCCGTATGATAACGCCAGACACTCCGTTTGCGCTGATGCTGGAGATGCACGCTGTGCTCTTCGGAGTTCCGGTGCTTAGTCTGCTGGCAGGGACCGCAATCCTTGCTTTGATACGCCCATGGCGCTTTTCTTCAGGGGCCGTGGCGGCTTGCAAGATGGCTATGGGAGTCGGCGTCGTGGCCGTGGCAGTTGTGCTTGGTTGGGGAGGATTTCTTGTCGGCTTTGGTGCGCTGTTGGAGAATCCAGGCTATCGCTCCCACCTCGTCTGCAATCCCTGTTTTTAGTCTGGCATGGGCCGAACCTGGCCGTCCAGAGTGATCGGGTCAGGACTGACCGAGCCCGATCAGGCGGCGGAAGCGGCGACATAACCCAGCCCCTGATCAAGGTCCGAGAGGGGCTTCCCCGTCCGTCCATGAACGTCTATGGCAAAGCCAACCTTTCGAATGGAGAGCTTCGATGACGATCAGGCTTGTTCTCGCCGGTTGCGGCAATATGGGCTACGCCATGCTCTCCGGCTGGCTGAAAGCCGGCAAGCTGGCTCCGGCTGCGGTGTTCGTGGTCGAGCCCAATGCCGAGTTGCGCAAGCGTGCCGAAGCACTGGGCTGCGCTGCTGCCGCGGATATCGGCGCCATCCCGGCCAACGCCGTTCCGGCCCTCGTCGTCATTGCGGTCAAGCCGCAGGTGATCCGCGACGTGACGGCTGGCTACATCCGCTTCAACGATGGCCGAACCACTTTCCTCAGCATCGCCGCCGGGACGCCGGTCGCCACGTTCGAAGGCATTCTCGGCGACCGCGCGCCGATCGTGCGCTGCATGCCCAACACGCCGGCGGCTATCGGCAAGGGCATGATGGTGGTGTTTTCCAACAGGCTGGTTTCCGAGGACACCAAACGCCTTGTCGCCGACCTGCTTTCGGCAAGCGGGCAAGTGGCCGATATCGATGACGAGGGCCTGATGGATGCGGTGACGGCAGTCTCCGGATCCGGTCCAGCCTATATCTTCCATTTCATCGAAGCGCTGACCGTGGCCGCCGAGAAGGCTGGCCTGCCGACCGGGACTGCCAAGCTCTTGGCCATGCAGACGGTCTACGGCGCCGCATCGCTGGCCGCCGAAAGCGGCGAGGAGCCCGGCGTGCTCAGGCAGCAGGTGACCAGCCCCAACGGCACCACGGCTGCGGCCCTTGCAGTACTGATGGGCGAGGACCGGCTGACACGCCTGCTCACCGAGGCGGTGGAAGCGGCGCGGCTGCGGTCGGTAGAGCTGGGGAAGTAACAGCTGTCGAGGCGTGGGTCGGCCGTGCGTTTCAGGGGCAATAGCAAACGCTCTGTAGCGATCCTTCGCGCCCCCCTCTGTCCTGCCGGACATCTCCCCCACAAGGGGGGAGATTGGCAGTTTGGGCGCTCCGCTCACGAACTGCGATGTTGGAGATTGGCGAAAGCCGGCGTGACGTCCGATCTCCCACAAGGGACCTGTTGCGCAGTCATGAGCAAAAGCTTGCGGCGGCGGGGTTGCGGCGGTTGTTCGCTTGTTTGCGGGGGATTTGGCGTCTTGTTTGGGGTTTCAGGCGGTCGTCCGACCCTGTATGGGCGGAACTCAGGCGCACCTATCCCGCGATGGCGGCCCATCGGCGCATGTTGAAGGCGATCGCCGCCATCGTCACCTGGGCGGTCGCCTTGGCCAGCCCGACATAGCGGATCGTGGTCAGCTTCATGCGGCACTTGAGGGTGGCAAAGGTGGTCTCCACCGCCGCCCGGCGTCTGGCGATCAAGCGATTGTAGTGCTTGAGACGCGGCGGCAGCTGCGGATGATGCTTGTTGGGGCGGCGCGCGATGCGCACCTTCTTGCCTTCGGCCTTGAGCCGGGCGCGGCGGGCATGGGTGTCGTAGGCGGCGTCCGCCCAAACCGTCTTCTCGTCGCCGCAGATCAAGGTGTCAGCCACGACCGTGTCGTTGACGTTGGCTGGTGTGGTG